>JADJHP010000017.1 GCA_016707525.1 Ignavibacteriota bacterium | reverse complement strand
GAATGCCGTTGAGGCGCTCAGGGATATGCCGATCGTCGATGATGATGATGAGGAGGAAGCAGCATGAAGTCCTTGAATATCCTCCGGTCGGCCTTTCGTGCCCTCCGCCGCAACAAGATGCGTTCATTCCTGACCATGCTGGGGATCATCATCGGCGTTGCCGCGGTGATCGCGATGCTTGCGATCGGTCAGGGGGCTGAGTATTCGGTGAAGCAGCAGATCTCGGCACTGGGGACGAATGTGCTCATCATCTTCCCGGGGTCGCAGCAACAAGGTGGGATCAGGGTGGGGGCGGGGTCCGTCACCACGCTCACCGAAGAAGATGCCTTTGCGATCGCGAAGGAATGCCCTGCGGTGGCGTATGTCTCGCCGGGCGCCCGTTCGGGCGGACAAGCCATCGCCGGCAACCTGAACTGGGGAACAAGTATCGAAGGCACGGGTGCGGACTATCTGGAGATCCGGTCGTGGCCCATTGAATACGGTGAGTTCTATTCCGAGCAGGATGTCAAGGCCGCGGCAAAAGTGTGCGTCCTTGGTGCCACGGTCGCCGACAATCTCTTCCCTGAGACCTCACCCATCGGACAGACCGTCAGGCTGCGGAACATGCCTGCCCGTGTGGTCGGCGTCCTGTCCCGCAAGGGCCAGAATGCCATGGGGCAGGATCAGGACGATGTGATCCTGGCGCCGTACACGACGGTCCTCCGCCGCCTCTCACATTCGCCGTACCTCCGGCAGGTCATCGTGTCGGCGACAAGTCCGGCGACGATCCTCGAGGCGCAGCGTCAGATCACCGAGCTTCTGCGCATGCGGCACAAGATCGCGTCGTATGATACGGATGATTTCACGATCCGCAACCAATCCGACCTGGCGGCGACCGCTACGGCGACGACGGAGATCCTGACGATCCTGCTTGCGAGCATCGCGTCGGTGTCGCTGCTCGTCGGTGGCATCGGCATCATGAACATCATGCTGGTATCGGTCACCGAACGCACACGCGAGATCGGCATCAGGATGTCCGTGGGTGCTCGCGGACGCGATATCCTGACGCAATTCCTCATCGAGGCTCTGGTGCTCAGTCTGCTCGGCGGGTTGTTGGGGATAGCGCTGGGGGTGGGCGGTTCGCTGGCCATATCGAGTTTTGCGAAGTGGCCGACGATCATCACGGCGTTCTCGATCATCCTTTCGTTCGGATTCTCGATCGCCATCGGGATCTTCTTCGGGTTCTATCCGGCGCGCAAGGCGGCGATGCTGAATCCGATCGACGCCCTGCGCTACGAGTGATCCCGGGGTCCTGCGGTAGGACAGCAGGGTGAACGGTGGTGCTCAGCGGGTGAGCACCACCTTCAGGGAGATGTCGATCGGGGATGAGTGTGCACCTGATCCCCGCTCACCCCGCATGCCGCCTCCGGGTCCTCTGCCGCCTGGCCCCCTGCCACCTCCGGACCCACGCCCTCCTTCACCTCCCTGCATGTCCTCACCTCCTGGAGGCATCATACCGCCACCATCGCCTTCGCGTCCACCGCGCTGCCCTCCACCGCCGGGACGCCCCATCATGCCGTCCATCTTCTCGGTCTGCAGCATCATCCCGAGGTCCTTTCCCGACTGGACTCCGATCCCGTGCGGGTGTGCGGCGTCGTGGTGAAGCGGGACGCGGAGTTCGTAGGTCAGACCTCCGGCGGCATCACTGAGCTTGATCTGGATCTGCTTCTCCGACAACAGGGAGACGATCATGCGATCCTCGTCCTCGGGGCCGAGGAGTTCCATGTCGGACCTCATCAGGTCCTCCCCGCGGCCGGGAGGTGGCATATCCATATCCATGTCATCAGGGGGCGCCATCATGTCGTCCATCGAAGGCGGTGGCCCACCGGGCATCCCCAGGGGGTACCGGATACCGAAGGTCCTGGCGCTTCCGCCTGTGGGATCGAACCAAACGGTGAAACCACGACGGCGGATCTGCGATTGTATCGTGCGGTCGGTCGTAGAGACCATGACGTACAGATGGTCGGCGTCGTGGCTGACGGCGACGTTCATACCGGATCTATCGACGTAGAGCGGCAGACCGACCCAGTCCTTCGGGTCGCCGTCGATCGTGTACGGCTTTTCATGATAGGTGCTCGTCAGGGATGTGCTGCCGCATCCGGTGAAGAGCACCATGGCGGCAGCTACGCCCGCAAGGGTGGCCGCTGATGTGCGGAGTGCAACCATGTCTGTATCCTTCCGTGAGACGTTGTGGACCATGCACCAAGATACGCATTTTCGGTGCGGATGCGTGTTAACCATGGGCAAATTATTTGTTAAGCTTGTTAAGTCGCGGTAAAAATGACCCTTAACAATTGCGTGAGACATCATCGCGCGATATATTGTGCCATGACTTCACGGCTCCATATCCGACCCTCTGTTCTCGTTGTCATCATTGCGCTCCTGGTGCTCGTTCCGCTCCTTGCGGTGCTCCAGTACCAGTGGATCGGACAGATCAGCGAGCAGGAGCGGGAGAGGATGCAGGCGACCGTTCAGACCGCGGCGTTCCATTTTTCGCGGAGTGTCGACGAAGAACTCTCCTCCGTGCTCCGGATCTTCGGTGCCGATCCCCGGCGCGCGCACGCGGACCTCTCGTTCGAGATGGCGATGCGACTACAGGAGTGGGAGGCCCAGACGCGCCATCCGAACCTCGTCCGACAGTTGACCTATGTGCGCCGGGATGAGACCGGGGCAACTGTCTGGCCCTTCGATGGGATGCAGTTCAAGCAGGGAACCCAGGCACCGGACAACGAGTTTCCCGTGGACCCCTCGCGCGATTCGCTGCATTGGCTGCGCATCCGCATCGATCAGGTGTACGCGGTGTATGTCGCGAAGAATCTGGGGTCGGTGATCCTTCCGCTTGGCGAGAATGGTGCGCCGGTCCTGGGGAACGATCGCATCGTCCTGACCATCGACACCACCTATCTGCGCGAGCAATTCATCCCGGCGACCGCCGCTATGTCGATCCGGGCAGGAGAGGCGCAGGATCTGGAGTATTGCATCCTCCGCAAAGACGACCCTTCGGTCGTCCTGTATTCCAGTCTGCCGGATCGTGCGGCGATCCCGCCGAACGAGTCCGACGTCATCATGGGTGTGGCGATGTTCCCCCCTGTGCCTTTGTCCATGATCCCTTCTGTTCGCGGCCGGATGCAGGACCGGCCGGAGCGCAGGCCGGATGACCGTGGTCCTGGCGATCGGAGCCCGGGGGACCGTGGTCCTGGTGAGCGGCGGCCCGAGGAATGGCGGTGGCCACCCGAACCGGATCGTCGCGGCGACAGTGCCCGTTTCGGGGGAGGGCCGATGGGATGGCCGGGCAGGGGCCGCGACATGCGCCGCGAAGGATCGATCCTTGAACTCCGCATCCGGCACCGTGCCGGGTCGTTGGAGGCAGCGGTGAACCAGAGCCGTCTCAGGAACCTCGCGGTCAGCTCGGGCATCCTGATCCTCATGGGGATCGCCCTCGGGGTCCTCCTTGTTACCTCGCACCGTATGCAGCAACTCGCGAACAGTCAGATCGCATTCGTTGCGGGCATGTCGCACGAGCTGCGGACACCCATCGCGGTCCTGCATTCGGCCGGCGAAAACCTGGCCGATGGTGTCATCACGGATCCGTCGCGCGTGAAGGCATACGGACAGATGATACGTTCCGAAGTGCAGCGGCTGAGCGTCCTCGCGGAGAATGCGCTCGGCTATGCCGGGATCCATTCAGGGAGAAAACAGTACACGCTTGTGCCGACGCAGGCGGCCGATGTCGTCACACGTTCTGTGTCGGCATGCCAGCCGATGCTGATGGAGGCGGGCGTGACCGTGGAAACGCAGCTGCCCGGAGTGCCGGTCACCATCCGGGCGGATGCGACGTCCCTCGGCACGGCCATCCAGAATCTGATCAGCAATGCGATGAAGTACCGCGGTACATCGGAGAGGATCAGGGTTGGGTTGCGCATTGCATCGGGAGCGAAGAGTGATGAGGTGCTCATCGACGTGGAGGACCATGGGATCGGCATCGATCCCGCGGAGATCGGGCGCATCTTCGAGCCATTCTACCGCACCGAAGATGCGAGGACGCAACAGATCCGGGGAAGCGGATTGGGGCTGAACCTCGCACAGCATGTGGTGCAGGCACACGGTGGCATGATCACCGTGGAGAGTACTCCCGGACACGGGAGCTGTTTCACCATTCATCTGCCATTATTCATGAGCGAACGGACAGAAGCATGACAGGGACAAGCCGCCAACGACGCATCCTCCTGGTTGAAGACGAACCCGGACTGGTCGTCACACTCACGGACAGACTCCAGGCCGAAGGGTATACGGTCCAACATGCTGCCGACGGTATGCGGGGTGAGAAGGCAGCACGCGAGGGGAACTGGGATCTCATCATCCTGGATCTGATGTTGCCGCATAAGGGTGGCCTTGAGGTGTGCCGCGATCTGCGCCATGACGGCATCGTTACGCCGATCATCATGCTGACAGCGCGCGGGGAGGTGCACGACCGTGTTGTGGGATTGAAGCTCGGGGCCGATGATTATCTCACGAAGCCGTTCGAAATGATCGAACTGCTTGCGCGCATCGAAACGCTGCTGCGGCGCCCGGCTCTTGTGCCGACGACTCCCGTACGGCTGTCCACGTACACATTCGGGAAAGTGCAGATCGACTTCCGCACGATGACGATCTCGCGTACCGACCGCGCACCCATCGAGCTCTCCGCCCGCGAGTTCCAGTTGCTCAAGTATTTCATCGAACATCGCGGCGAGGTCCTGTCGCGCGAAGTGATCCTGAATGGTGTGTGGGGATATGATGCAATGCCGAATACGCGAACGATCGACACGCACGTCACGTGGCTCCGGCAGAAGGTGGAAGAGAACCCACGCCATCCCGAGTTCATTCTCACCGTGTATGGGGTTGGCTATCGCTTTGCCGGGTGAGATAACACCTTTGCAGTTTGACAAATGGTTGTTAAGACCATGAAGGCCGGCGAATGCAGCACGCATTCGCCGGTTTTGTTTTCCCGGCGCCTCTTAACAACTAAAGAGGGCATGTGGTCCTCCGATAGTGAGAGTACCCGGCACAGGTGTGCGGGACAGTCAACCAAACGGTGGGAGGATGCACGATGAGCACTATCAGTGGGATCAGCAATGCAATGAGCGGTTCGTCCATGCTGGATCGGGCCGCAGAGATGTTCAAGAAATTCGATACCAGCGGTGATGGGGGGATCGACCTTGAGGAGTTCAAGGCGGCGGCGCCGAAGGACGGCAAGGGTGGTCCCGGCGGCTTGAATCCGGCAGAGATGTTCGGGAAGATCGATACCAACGGCGACGGGACGATCGACGAAACGGAGCACACCACGTTCCTGAAGGAAATGGAATCCCATCGGCCGTCGGAACCCCCGGTCTCGACCGGCGAGGCTTCCGGCGTCACGGACCTGGCGGAACTTCTCAAGCAGATCGACGCCAACGGCGACAATACCATCGATCAGGACGAGCAGGAGTCTTTCCTGAAACTGATGGAGGAACGCCGCAGTGAGCAATCGTCGTCGTTCGAAACATACACCGGCAACGCGCAGGGGAAGACACAGACGTCGTCCCTGTTCAGCGTCCTCATGTGACCGATCCGCCGTGCAGCCCCTGCGCACCTCCGGTGCAGGGGTCTGCGCGGAGCCGGTTGCGATTCCCCCCTCTGAGCCTTATCTTCGTTCAAGCCCCCGTGTGGCCCATATCCGCATACGTTCAGGAGATGCACCATGAAGCAGATCATTGTCGCCCTGCTGCTCGTCCCGTTCTTTGCCGTGTCACCCGGCATCGATGAACATCTTGCCGCGATGAAGACCACGAAGAATGCCGTCCAGGATTTCGTGCAGAGCGGTATCGCCTATGGGTCGTTCTCCTACCCCTCGGCGTGTGCCGCGATCCCCATGGCCAAACGCGCCGGGGTGGTCCGCGCGGTGGGAGAGTTCGCCCGCTCCTTCACAAAGACACAGGCCTTCCTGCAGTGGTATGCTTCCTACCGCGAGGAGAAGAAGCCTTCCGCGCCCGAAGCGACGCCGGCCATGGCGGAATCGCGTGCGAAGCAGCTCGCCGATCTGAAGGCCAGCATTGCCGAGCAGGAAAAGGCCCAGGCGAATGCCCCCGCCGATCAGAAGGGGATCTTCCGTGATGTGATCGCTGCCCTCCGCCAGATGGTGAAAGAACTGGAAAAGCCGGACCCGGCACAGGATGCGCAGATGGATGCGTATATCAAGGAGGCCAATGCAGAAGGGGCGAAACACTACAAAGAGAAACTGGCCGCATGGGAGAAGGAGTATCCGGCAGGAGATCCGAAGCCGCTGCTGAAGCTCCGGCTGAGAGAATTTCTCGATGCAACGGGCAATGTGGACTTTGGCGCGAAGCTTGTCAAGAAGGGCGATGCGCTGGTGTTCGTGAACCCGGCCTACGAGAACAAGGAGAGCAGCTGGAAGACCGCATACCGTGCGGGGAAGGAAGCCACCGAGGCCGCACGTGCCATTGCGCAACAATGGCTCAAGGAATTATAGATGCCCTGGCTCGCGGCAGTCGCTCTCGCGCTCACGGTCCTTCCCGCGCTCTGCAACGCACAGAGCTCCGGCATCACCACGTACTGCAATCCGGTCGATCTGGACTACCGGTACAACTGGGAACAGTCCGACAGAAAGATCTCCTACCGCTCCGGCGCTGATCCGGTGATGGTGTACCACCGTGGAACGTACTATCTGTTCGCGACGATCTCCGGCGGGTGGTGGCGCTCGCCGGACATGCTGCACTGGCAGTTCGTTGAGCCGAACGTCTGGCCGGTGGATGATAACTGTGCGCCGGCCGGACTCTTTGTGCGCGACACGTTCTATCTGTTCCAATCCGCATTCACACCACGGCCCGTGTACTGGACGACGAACCTCGACTCGGGAAGTCTGCACGTCTTCACACCACGCCTCGAAGTCCCGTCCGGCGCCGCAGGGCCCTGGGATCCGGGTGTGTATCACGATGAAGAAACGGACCGCTGGTACCTGTACTGGGGTTCCTCGAACGTGTATCCGTTGTGGGGGATCGAACTCGATCATGCGGGGAAGTTCTCCTACCGGGGGACGGCGAAGGCACTCATCACTCTGCACCCCGATCAGAACGGTTGGGAGCGGTTCGGGCGGGACCACACTGACCCGAGGTTGCCGTTCATGGAGGGGGCATGGATGACGAAACACGACGGCAAGTATTATCTCCAGTACGGGGCACCCGGTACCGAATACAATGTCTATGCGAATGGCGTGTACGTCGGGGATGACCCGCTCGGCCCCTTCGTGTATGCGCCGAACAATCCCATCTCGTACAAGCCCGGGGGGTTTGTGACCGGTGCGGGGCACGGGAACACCTTTCAGGACCGGTACGGAAACTACTGGAATACCGGCACGCCATGGATCGCTGTGAATTGGGATTTCGAGCGTCGCATTGCTCAGTTCCCGGCAGCGTTCGACCGCGACGGTCTGCTGCACGCATCGACGCGGTTCGGTGATCTCCCGCATCGTCTCCCTTCGGGGCCGGTAGCAGATCCCGCGGAGTTGTTCGCGGGATGGATGTTGTTGTCCTACCGCAAAGCAGTGACCGCAACGGGGTACGCGCCGGGCCACGCTCCGATCGCCCTGACGGACGAAGACCCGCGAACGTACTGGCTTGCGGAGAACACTCCTGCCGGTCAGTGGGTGATCCTGGACCTCGGCGCAGCGTGTACCGTCCGCGCGCTTCAGGTGAATTACACCGACCATCAGTCCGGCATTTACCGCATGGATTCTACAGTGTATACGCAGTTCAGGATCTTCGCATCGGTCGATAGCGTGCAGTGGAACCTGATCGCGGATCTGTCACATGAGAAGCGTGACCGGCCCAATGCCTACATCGAACTTCCCGCACCCGTGCATGCGCGGTACATCCGCTATGAACACCTGCACGTGAGTGCGAACCACCTTGCGATCTCCGATATCAGAGTGTTCGGGCAGTGCAACGTTCCGCTTCCGGCGGTGGCAGTGGGACTCACGGTGCGTCGTCATGAGGATGAGCGCGATGCAACGATATCATGGGATCCGGTGCCGGGCGTCGTGGGATACAATATCCTGTGGGGGATCGCGCCGGACAAGCTGTATCAGACCTCTCAGGTGTTCGCCGACAGGCCGTGCCTGTTGGAGTTGCGCGCGTTAACGGTAGGTCAGGGTTACCATGTTGCGATCGAGGCGTTCAACGAAGCCGGGGTGTCGCGGCGATCAGAGGTCGTTGCATTGCCAACGGGTTCCAGGAAGTAGGGGCGGTGCATGCACCGCCCCTACACAGGCATCGCATACCCCTCCCGCAGCCGAATCCATGATGGGATTGTTCAGGGGCACTGCATGCACCGCCCCTACACAGGCACGCATACCTCCCGCCAATCTGTGGGTGTCGGGCCGCGCACCCCCTACCAGTCTCCTCCCACTGCAACAGCACCATCGAACGGACCGACGACCCCACATGTGTCGTCAGGCGATAATAATAGACGCCGCTGGCGATGTCGCGCGCCTGGAACGGGATGGCATGAGTGCCCGGGGGCATGATGCCGTCGACCAGCGTCGCAATACGCTGACCCGTTACGGTGTACACCTCGAGGCGGACCTCCCCGGACGTGGCGAGGTCGAACCGGATGGTGGTGGACGGGTTGAAAGGGTTGGGGTAGTTCTGATGCAACACGATGGTGGACGGCACCATCGCCGGCTGCGCGGCCACGGACGTCACGAACTTCGCGCTGCCGATCAAGGGAATGTCGATATAGGATGCCCCGGTCGGGCTGGCCGTGAATACCGCGGAGGACCGACCGGAAATACGGTATGATGTGCGCACGCGTGGCGTCCCACATATCCAATGAATTGATCTCGATGCCGACATAGTGGTCGGGAGGCACTTTGTGGGAGAGCGCTTCCCCTTCCGCTTCGTAGAGTCGGCATTCGACGAGGAGTTGGCGGCGCGCACGCCGAGGGGCATATGGGTCAGGAGTCTCCAGGTTCCCGGCCTGCCCCCGGGAGTCACATCGAACAGCCGGATGTTCGCCTGGAACGGTCCACCATCGCCCTGCAATTGCAGCTGCGCACGCGGTATGCCGGTGATATCAAGCGTATCGGACAGTTGCAGGGATCGGAAACGTACGGGTGTGGAACGGAAAGCGTTGAGAAACGCCGAGCCGGCATACCCTCGTTCCAGGCGCGTTCGGATGTGTAGCCGGATCATGTACCAGAGAGAATGCATGGCTGTCCGTGGTGGACGGCGGGGTGGGGATGAGAGACCCGGAGCCGCTGTCGCCAGGCGCATAGCCACCCGGATAGAGGCGGAGGGTGGCAGCCGGTGCTGGCGGCCAGACCGCGGTCTCTCTGTGAGGCCACCCCGGACTGTCGTCCGCGAAGATGACCCTTGGTGAAGCAACGTCCGGAAGCATCGGCGCTTTGAGCCAGTGATGGAACCAGTCGAGCATCATCTGGACGGTGAAGAGGTATTCCGGAACGTTGATGGGTTCGCTGTGTCCGTTGGTGCCGAAATAGGACCAGATGGGGATCCCACGCGCGGCGAGCTGAGCGCGTGCACGGATCGCGCCGTTCACCGGGAAGATCACATCGGCCCATCCGAGGCTCTGGATCACGGGGATCCTGACGCTGTCCACATACGGGGACAGGTCGCGTTGCGCAATGAACGCACGGACGGAGTCCATGTTCTCCATGAGCACGAACGAGCGGATGCGGTCACGGATGGGATCGAACCGCACCGACCCGAGGGAGAGCTCTGCCTGGAGTTGCTGCTTGATCGTATTGTTCGGTGCAAGGTCGGCGGCGTACGACGGTGGGGCGAGGAGCGTGGCGATGCACGTGATACCCGGGATCCTGTTGATCGCTGCGATCCAGGCATGGACGCCACCCTGTGATCCGCCGGCGATCCCGATCGCGTCGGGGTTGATGCCGGGCCGGCTCCGGAGGTAGGCGACCAGGTCGCGGAGGTCCTGCACCTCACGAGGACCCATGATCGTGGAAAGACCGCCCGACGTTCCCTGTCCGCGCACGTTGTACGTGAAACTCGCAAAACCATTGGCGGAGATGATGGTCCCGATCAGCGCACTTCCGTCCTTGTTGCCACCGAGTCCATGCACATAGATCACTGCCGGGAATCCCCCGGCAGGGCGCGTGGAATCCGGGGGGAGGACAAGGGTGGTCTCGATATGAACGCCGTCATTCATCACGAGTGACGAATCGATGGTCGTTTGCGCTCGTGCGACGAGTGCGCCCAGCGCAAGCACCAGCGAGAGATATCCGCACAATGAACGCATAGATGTTCCTCCTTCGTCACCCTGCCGCTTCCGGTGAGAGTGGCGTGTCACTTCTTCGCGCGCAGGCGGGTGAGGGTCTCCGTGAGGCGCTTCTTGTTGGCCTCATCGCCGACGAGTGCCAGGGCCTTCTCGTAGTTCTTGATCGCGCCCCTCACCTCACCCTTCGTCTCGAGCGCCTCGCCGAGGCTGTCGTACACGTTCCATGAATCCGGATGTGCCTTCACATTCGCCTCGAACATCGCGATGGCATCGTCCACGCGGCCTGCACCCATGAGGGTGTACCCATAGGTATTCACCTCGGCCTCCGTTGCCACTTGCATGGCGCGCGTCCGCAGCGCCTTTGCGCCGGCTGCATCACCCCGTTTGTCCAGGATGGTGGCTTTGGTCTGAAGGTTGGTGAAGTTCGTGCCATACTGCAGCGACCGGTCGATCCACCCGAGCGCTTCATTCACGTCGCCGCCGTGCTGGATGGCATACTGTGCCGCCTGGTTGTAGCCCTGCCAGGTGAACCCGGCCACACCGCGCAAATAGGCTTCACGGGCGTTGGCGAGCACGAGGGTGGGCGTTTCGAAGGAAAGTGCGATGGGGACCCTCAGGTTCTCCCAGAGCAAGGAGAGGACGGCGCTGGTATCGGTGATCGCACCGAACTCGTATTGCAGCCACTCGTGGAACTGTTCCTGTCGTGGCGTGACGGAGAAGCGCAGCGCGTCCTCGCTTTGCTTATAGAAGTAGCTTCCCCAGGATGTTCCATTCGTGCTCAGGATGATCGTCCATGGGCCAGTCGTGGGATCATGTGCAGCCCGTACGTTCCCGCCGGAACGGATGTTCCGCCGATGCGGACCGGTGTCGAGAAGGTGATCGTGGTGTTCTCGTTCGCCCCGGCGCGCCACACTTCTCCAAGCGGGACGAGTCCTCCCCAGACCTTCCGTCCTTTGACGGCCGGCCGGTGGTAGGAGATGTCCACCCTGGAAATGCCGATGGTCTGGCTGATGGAGGCAAGCGGACTTGGCTGGGGGACGGGTAACGGTGGTTGGGCAGGACTCTGGGCATTGAGGAAGAGGGCGACGGCCGCCCCCGCACAGGTACGGGTGAACATGCGCATGATGATCTCCTTCTGTGTAGGTATGCTGAGTATCAACGAGCGGACCGGCAGAAGGGTTCCTGCCGTCAACCATTCTCTCCCGTCAACCGTGCTATCTGAAGGAGATAGCAGCGCAGGCGGTCCTGCTGGTCCGATCTCAATGCTTGCTCTTCGATCCGGGCGATGCGTTCAACTTCCCGCATGGCGCGGATGATGTTTGCGGGAACCTCGACAAGCCCTTCAGAAGCGATGGCAAGGTACTGGGTCGCCGCTGCAAGGAACTGCCGCATCTCGTCGTCCACTCGTCCCCCGCGGAAGAAGTTGTCGAGCCGTGACGGCATCCGGACAGACTTTCCGCTGAGAGAGAGATCGGCCATGCCTTCACGCGAGGCGATCGCATGGAGTGACACGGCAAGTTCCACGAACGACTCAACGCGTTGCAGTACCGGCTGTTCCAGCAACGCCCATGCCTGGGCCCGCCACTGGCGGATCGCGGACGGGAGTTCCAGAAGGGCGGTGAACTCTTTCGTCCAATCTGGATCGACGTCGCGGGGCAGGGTTGCCAGGAGTGCGCGCGGGTCGGTGTTGAGCAGGTCTGCCTGGAACAGGACGGCCAGATCGGGCCGGAGCGTCGGCAGGAGATCCGGATTGAAATGCGGCCCCTCGAAGAAATCGCTGATCTCGACGCCGTGCCGCCGCAGCAATTCCTGCTGCAGGAGCGGAACGTACGTGGCCACGGCATCCATGTCTTCGCGCAGCGCGAGCAGGGCAGTATTCCCGGCGGGGAAGGCCCTCCCGACAGCACGCAGCGAGCGGTTGTCCGGTTCAAGGTACATCCGCAGGGTGTGCAGGATCTCGTGCACCGGAAGCGAAGGGAGAACGTGATCCGCAATGTAGGTCTGCGGGTCGCCTTCCACGATATCGCACCGCGAGAACGCATCCAGTGCCCGGAACAATCCGGTGGTCAACTGGGGGATGCCCATGACCATTGTCTGCGCCTGGTTGTGGGCGATGGCGCGGAGAAGACTCCCGTACCGCGAGAAGGGGATCGTTTCCGCGATGCGCTCAAGGATACGGTTGCCGCGGTCCTTGCCTCCGGCCCCCGGCCGCACCGTTGGACGGTCGCGCAGCGGCGGCGTGGTGCGTGCGATGAAGTACGAGATCACGTGGATGCCCACCACATCCTCTTCGCGCCCGTACAGGATCTGCCGGAAATTCTCCGTCAGGATCGTGAGGAATTGCTGCATCGCCGGATCCACCGGCCCGAGCGTGAGGCGCTCCAATGCTTGCTTCCCCCGTGCCGTCGTGACGATCCGGCTTTCCGTCAACTCCTCACTGGCGCGGGTCATGTCGCGGCGGTGGTCGGATTGCATCCCTGCGATATGATGGAGGAGCTCCGCGAGGGAAGCCACCGGGAGATGCCGGAGTTGCTCGGAGATCGCTGCCTGATAGGTGCGCAGATCGCCGCCCGCGAACACGCCCATCATGGGCGTCGTGGCGTACAGGGTGCTCCTGCGTGCGGACGCGCTGAGATGATGGGTGAAGAGGCGCATGGCACCGCTGCCCTGCAGGAATGCGGAGCGGCCGCTGTGTTCACCATAGTATCCGCCCTGGCGCTGCATCGGTTCGCCGCTCCCCATCTTCAGGCGGATCGCATCGGTGAGGCCATGCGCGGCCAGCCAGTGCATCAGTTCATTCTTCGCGTTGCGGTACAGTTGTGCGCCGGCGGCCTGGCTCACCTGCTGGCTCAGGTCGGATCCGGCGATGAACACCTCGGCGATGATCTCGCCGAAGCGCTCGTAGGTCTCCTGCGATGCGCGGCGGCTCTGGAGAGCATATTCCCACAGACGGTCGCAATAGGCCGCGATACCATTCACCGCATCGCGGTCTTCAAAGAGCGGCACAAGCCAGACCGAGGGGAGGTGAAGGTCCGGAGCTTCGCGGAGGATGTGTTCCCTCCGTGCCCGCATCTTGCGGTCAAGATCGATCAGGGCACCCGGCTTCGTGGACATGCTCACCTGGAGTGCGAGGACCATGCCCGGGTTGCCATAGCGTGCGCCGATCTCGTTCAACTCGCTGATGTTGAACACCGTGGTGTCGATCGCGAACGGGTCCTGCGCCGTGACCATGTTCTGGTGGATGCGCGGCGTGATCACGAATCGCTGGAGCAGGTCGCGGAAGGTCACCGCCTCCCGCATGAAGACGGGGTCGGAGAGATGGTCGCGGAACGCGGGCAACAACCCATGGAGTGCTTTCCGCAGTTTCTTATTGAGCGCGAAGTAGTACTCCAGGGCGCGCCGGCGATCGGCGCGGAGCGCGAGCATCTTCTGTTCGAGCCGGTCGTTGTGGTACCAGAGCGACGTCACCGGATCGCGGGCGAGATGCAATGCCATGCCGACGCGGCGGAGACGCCCCACGCGGGCATGGAAGGGCAGAATGCCTTTGTACCGGCGTTCGAGCTGATGCGTCAACGCCGTGATGTCGTTCAGCAGACGGTGGAACCGTTCGGTATTGTGCGGCAGCCGTTCAAGTTCCGCACGCAGGTCGGCGGGGATAGCCACGGACGGGTTGCGCTCGGCGAGCATCCGGAGCAGCCGGGACATCCGTCCGACATTCCTGAGGAGCACCGCCCCCACGAGGCGATGTCCCTGGCCCGACGGCCGGTTGCTGCCGTCCCAGTCGCCCCAGAACGACAGGAATGCGCGCGTCGACGTGGTGCCGTGAAGGTCACCATATAATTCTGCCGCGATGTGTGTATCGAGGTCGAGGCAGATCTCGTCTGCTTCCTCGCTCGAGGTGATCGCGACGGTCGTGCCGATGAATTCGTCGATCAATTCGCGCGTCAGCCGATCGATGAGCCCGGCTGGAACGGATGTGGCGCGGAGCAGGTGGCCGATCGCTTCCTCGAACGCCGCTTCGGTCCGGATCGAGTACATTTGCGTTGGATGCACCGTGCGGTCGAAGAGGCGGTCTTTGAAGGTCGTCGCTCTGCGGTCGCTGCTGTCCTTCAGGAATTCGCCCTCGAGCATCTGTTCGAGCGCTCGTGGTGGGCTGTCGCTGACACGGTGGATCAGCTCCTCGGTCACCAGACGGCGGTCCTCGAAGCGGCGACGGTACGTCGTGAACTGTCGCGCAAGGAATTCATTCTCGAATGTGGACCGCAGCGGTTCGCGGCGGAGTTCGTCGCCCAGGGGCGTACGGAAGCTTGCCATGGCGCGCGGGAGCGATCCCCGCACGCGTCCTTCCAGGGACTTCCACAGATCGACGCTTGCCGGAAGGAAACTTGTCCGTCGGCCCGCAGGGTATGCGCGCCGCGAGTACCGTGCCCCTTCTTCGGCGATCAGCCGGTTCAGATCGATGAGCACGCGGCGCGTCTTGGCAAGAAGTGCATCGGCGCCATCGGTGCCGCCGAGGGTCAGGCGGAACGCCTTGCGTCCTG
This sequence comes from Ignavibacteriota bacterium, assembly GCA_016707525.1. Taxonomy (NCBI): domain Bacteria; kingdom Pseudomonadati; phylum Ignavibacteriota; species Ignavibacteriota bacterium. The sequence continues at coordinate 128,390 of JADJHP010000017.1, read as the reverse complement.
CGTCAAATCCTCTTTCCGTGCGTGCGAACGTCGAAAGCGGGACCATGCCGATCCCCTGACGCGCCAATCCGGCCGCCACCCAATCCAGCGACAGACCGGAGGGAAGCCGGTGAATGAGGAGAAGGGGATACATGCTGCCGGCAGGTGGTATGATCTCGATACCGAAACTGTTCCGCTCGGCGGGCAGATTGTGCATGGCGGTGGAGATGGCCGCCATGCGTTCAGCGAAGACCTGATTGCGCAGCCGCCAGTATGCGCGGACGACGTCCAGCGGGTTCCTGTAGAACAGATACGCGAGGAACAAAGCGCCGGTATTCGGGCGGATCACATTGTTGACGGCGTCGAAGCGTTCACGGAGTCCTTCGGAACGGATCTCGACGACGGACAACCGCGCTCCCGCCATGCAGTCGGTCTTGGAAAGCGAATGTGCGGTGATGACCCGGTCGGACTGGCTCTGGAGAATCGCCCCCGTGGCAACGAGTTCATCGGCGATACGGCGGACGTGCGGGATGTCCGGCAGGATGTCCACCGGCGCAACGTTCTGGTACGACAGATCGTCCAGGATGCACACGTTCCGCATCAGGAGCGCGTGCACGAGCCGCCGCATGCCGTCCGCATTGAAGATCCGGCCGGTGGCGTTGTGCGGGTTATTCAGGGCAACCGCGCCGTGGTCCCGCCACGACGGGTCTGCAGCGATCCGCGCGTCCACGGCTGCGAGAATGGCATCGACATCGAGATCGAAGTCTGCCGTCAACGCCACCGCTTCCACCGAGGGGAAGCAGTGTTCGTAGGTCCAGCTCAGGTCAGGGAAGATCACATCGCGGATACCGCAGTGGAATCCGAGGAGACTCAGCGCCGTTCGTGCGGACCCGCTGACGACACGGCAGGAAGACCGGTCATACTCAGGATGGTGCGAAAGGAAGGCGCCGAGGAAACTCTGTTGGAGCTCATGATGCACGTCGGGCTCGTGGAACCGTTCGCGCAGCGTGCGCAGGATGCCGGTGGCGGTATATCCGATGAAATGGTCGACGAGGGGAGCCGCGTGTAGCTGTGCGAACGGTCGAGCCAGGCGGCGGCGCGGCCGGCCAGATGCTCTGCGAGGCCATCGATCCGTTCGCTCCGGGCCGTGACGGCAGCCGCAAAAGTCTGCTCGGTACGTGCGCCTGCGGCGGTGATCGCACGGGTCAATGCCGGTGCCGGCCCGCCCGATTCCAGCGGGGGGTCGGTCGCGAAGGGGATACCCGTTGCTCCGGCATTGGTGCGGGAGGGTGGCAGGGCGAGGAGGTGTGTCACCAACTCGACCTCGGCGGCAGAGGGTGTCCCCTTCAATTGGAAATGGAGCATCTCCAGAAGGGACAGGTACTCTGCATTGCCCGCGACGAACACGAGCGAGTCGCTTGCGAACGACGGCGAGAGGATGGCGGGCGTCAGGAACCGGATGACACGGTCCACCATTTTCGCTTCGCGTGCCAGGGACAGATGATTGGGAGCGTCGTTCGCTTCAAGAATGAAGAGCGGATGGTCGACGCTGAGCGAGCGGAGGACGCGGCGCATCTCCTCGGATGTGACGGAGCCGAGGAGCAGGAACGAGGGGCCCCCCGTATCGCTGTGCAGTGATCCTTCGAGGATCGCGAGCGCCTCCGTCTCATCTTCCGGCAGCGACACATGGCGGAGTCCGGGGAACGATGTGACATGGGCAGGAAGCGGACAGTGATACTGATAGACCGTTGCAGGGAGGTGCACCAGGAACGAGGACAGTGCGTGAAAGAGAACGCGCATGGTCTCGGTGACGCCGCCGGACGCGAGGATGATCTCGCGCTTGCCGCTGGTCTTGCCGATGTCGTACGTGAGGGGATCGTGCTGGTGCTCGAGCCACTCCTGGAACGACCGGACGATCGGAGGGGGAGCGGACCGGGTAAAGCCGCCGCGGGGGAGATAGGGAGCGCTGCGCTTGACGAGTGATGTGAGGAGGTCGATGGTCGGCCGTTCATCGTCGTCCCATCCGCATGCGGCGAGCAGCTCGTCCGGCCGGTCCATCGTGAGATCCACGGCACGGATGTCGAGCCCCAGGGCGGCGCGGAGGAATGCGGACGAGAGGCGGGGGTCCTGGACCGGATTGCCGATGTGGAAATTGACGCGCTCCTCCGGTGCGACGGCCGATGCGGCTGTCGCCTCACTGATCTCCGAGACCTTGGCGGCACGTGTGGGCCGGAGCCTGAACCGTGCAGCGACGTCGGCCTGGGTCATCATCCTTTCTTACGCTTCTGGAGTGCGTCGAGTGCGCCCTGCACGAGAGCATGGAACAGGCCGAGGAGTTCACCGCCGCCGGCCACATCACCGGGGGCGAGGTTCACCACCGTACGGGCGTTCTTCATCGACTGGCTTGCTTCCGCGAGCCGGGCGGCCTGCGGGGTGAGCAGGAGGAGTTCCGGGCTCTCCTTCAGCATCCGCAATTCTTCCTTTTCGTGCTCGAGGCGCATCTGCTTCAGTTTCACTTCGTGTGTCGCGCGCGATGTCGCGAGTTCCATCTCTTTGTTCATCTGCTCCTGGCGGAGTGCGATCTTCCGCACCTCGAGCATATGGTCAAGTCCGGCGATCTCCTCGTCCGCTTTCGAGCGCACGCGTGCCGCCGCGACGCGCGCCTGGTGGTTCAATGTCTCGGTCTGCTCGAGGATGCGGGCCTGCTCCTGCTGCCGGATCGCTTCCGCGATCTGTGTGTTGGTCGGCTCGAAGGAAGCGACGGTCAGTGTGACAATGTCCAGCCCGAGAGCGGATTTCGAACCAGCACTCTGCTGCATCAGGTGCGTGCGGATCTTCTCGGAGGAGAGGTTCTCGATACCATACTGTTCGGTGTAGGACTTGATATGGCCGAGGAGGAATGTCTCGAGCTCTTTGGCTGCTTTCGCCACTGCGTCCAGGCCCCATCCGCCCGCGCGGACGAGTGCGTCGAGATGTCCGGATGCAGGCGCCACGGTGACGGCCAGTTTCACGCGGATATCGAGATTGCCCTTTGCCGAGGCATCCACCGTCTGTGTGAATGAATGCGCCGTGCGTGCGATGGGCGTCCCGAAATGGCGAGCATAGAGCCGGGCCGCGCGTACGCCCACGCCATCCTTCGTTTCGTAGATCACGATCTGATCGGGTTGACGGAACCGGTATTCGAACAACCCGATGAGAAGAAGAAGCACGATAATGCCCAGGAAGACTTCCATTGTACGCTCCTTGACGATGCCCGGAAGGGAGTGGTGGAAAAACGCCGGGGGGGTGCAGGCAGACCGGTTCCTTTAAGATATATTCTCGGAGACCGAATCGCAAGAGGTTGAATTTGACCCCCCTTGAACGTAGATTCACGTGGGGATTTTATTATAGAGAGGAAGGATCAGGGCGATGGCAGCACCTCTGCGGCTCTCCGTTCACCAGCAGGAACACTTCGTACGGGAGGGGTATCTCCGCGGCCTCCCGGCGGTCTATGCTCCATCAGAGGTCCGGGACCTCCACGCTGGCTTGCAGGGGTTACTGGCCTTGCTCAAACCCGGGGAATCCTCCAAAGAGATCCGGGAATGGCATGAATCGAGCCGGTTTCTCTATGATATCTGCATGCACCCGGTGCTTCTGGACTATGTTGAAGACCTGTTGGGGCCGGATTTCTATCTCTGGGGGTCGAATTTCTTCATCAAAGAACCCCGCAGCCTGTCCACCGTGGGGTGGCACCAGGATGCGTACTACTGGCCGCTCGATCCCCACGAGTCCCTGACGGTCTGGCTGGCCTTCGATGACAGCACGGTGGAGAACGGTGCTATGACCGTGGTCCCGGGCTCACACCGGGCAGGGTTGCTCAAGCATATCCGTGTGCGGGAGACCGATTCGGTGCTGATGCTCGAATGTGAACGCGGGCAGTTCGCCGAGGACACGGCGTTGCCCGTCACGCTGAAGGCCGGTGAGGTCTCGATCCATGATGACAAGTTGGTTCACGGTTCGCCGGCAAACCCATCGGATACCCGGCGGGCGGGGCTGACGATCCGGTATTCACGGACGAACGTGAAGTGCGACCTTTCCATCAATCCGCATTTCACAACGTATCTGTGCCGCGGTACGGACAGGTTCAAGTACAATCCCAGAGGAGTAGAGCCGGTGCAGCAGTTCGGGCGGCTCGACAGGAAGCACGTCAGCGTGGAGGAGGCCGGTACGGGTGCCGAGAAGAAGCTCGGGCTCGTCTGATCGAAGAGTTCACCTGGAGCATCCATGAATCTCACGATGTATCAGATCGATGCGTTCACCCGGGAGTTGTTTCACGGGAATCCTGCTGCTGTCTGTCCGCTGGATACGTGGCTCCCCGATGACGTGATGCAGGCGATCGCCGAGGAGAATAACCTCGCGGAGACCGCATTCTATGTCCGCGAAGAAGGCGGGTTTCACATCCGCTGGTTCACCACCGTATGCGAAGTGGATCTGTGTGGCCACGCGACGCTGGCGACCGCGCATGCGCTCTTCCATCACGAAGGATACATCGGGGAGAGCCTGACATTCTCATCGCGCAGCGGGGTCCTCCGTGTGCGGAGGGATGGCGATCTCCTGGTGCTTGACTTCCCCGTTGATACCATCCGTCCGGCCGAAGTGCCCGAGGGTCTGATGCGTGCTCTCGGTGGCCCGCCACGCGAGCTGTTCCGGGGGAAGGACGATCTCCTTGTGGTGTATGACAGGGAAGCCGAGATACGTGCGATCGAACCGGACTTCGCGATGATCGGGAAGGTACCGTGCCGCGGTGTGATCGTGACCGCCCCCGGGGAGACCGTCGATTTTGTGTCCAGGTTCTTCGGGCCGCAATCAGGGATACCCGAGGATCCTGTGACGGGTTCAGCGCACACGACCTTGGTGCCGTATTGGGCGGAGAGATTGAAGAAAACGACGTTCACTGCACTCCAGCTCTCGCGCCGGGGCGGCACGCTTCGTTGTGCGTTGAAGGGTGACCGGGTGGAGATCGCGGGCCATGCGGTGACGTATCTTGAAGGGACGATCCGCGTGCCCGGGGTATGAGGTGATGCACCGGCCAACCTCCGGGAATGCACCCGAAGAACTTGACCCTGCCGTGAATCTGATGAGGCTGCTGCCCCTTTCCTCTGTCCCCCCATTTCTGTTCATTATAGTTTGACCTTTCGGTACAGGAGCTGCTATGGTGAAGATCGGCACGAAGCTCGGACTGGGGATCGGGGTTCTGGTGCTGCTGTGTGTGAGCATCGGCCTTATCTCGTATCAGCAGACCCAGATGGTGGGGGAGAAACTGCAGGACCTTGCGCAGATCAGGGAGCCGGCGAACTCGGCGGTGTATGCGCTGGAGAACCATCTGGTGGAGACCGCATTCGCCGCATTCGGCTATTCCGCCACCGGCGACCGGAATTTCGTGGATGCCTATGATGAGGGGCTGGCCGATGCGTCGTTCCTGCAACGAACGATCCCCGGCGGACGGAGCCCGCTGTCGTCGGATGATGCCGCGTTACGCTTCACCTTCGACCAATTGCACGAAGGGGCGGCGCACAACATCGCATTGCGCGGACGATTCTCCCGCACGATGGATTCGCTGCAGGTGGAGGCTGAGGCGCTCGAGAGGTTGCTCATCGACCGGATACAGAGTGCCGTCACGGCGGATGATCCGATCGCCTACCGGAGGCTGCAGGTGGTCCTTGGCATGCAGATCCAGCTGAGCACCATCACGAAGCAATTAGGCAGCTTCCTGCTCACCGGCGAATCGCAGTATGGTGCGGGCATGGACGCTGCGGAGGCCCGGCTGAGGGAATTCGCCCAGGCGTACCGGATCCTCCTCCTCACACCGGAAGAGCGTACCCTGTCCGAAGAACTCCGCGGGCGCCTCGCGCGTGTGCTCGGGCTGACCGCCGCGATGCGCAGACTCGAGCAGGAGCGCAGGGAACGGCTGACCGCATTCCTGACGCTGTACCGTCAGTTGAAGATACAGTTGGACACCGGCGTGAAGACCGGGACGCAGCGTGGCCTCGAACAGGCGCGCCAGGAACTCCTGGAGGCGGGCACCACGGCGAACACGACGATCCTGCTGGCGTTGCTCGGCAGTGTGGTGTTCGGCATCGGGGCGGGCATGGTGACCACGCGCCATATCACGCGACCGCTCAAACACCTGGTGAGCGTCATGCGCGCGATCGCCGATGGCGATACAAGCCGGCGGGTGCAGATCACGACGCACGATGAGCTCCGTCTGGTAGGAGAGGCCTTCAATCATATGACGGACCAGCTCGAGTCCGCCGAACGAGCGCGGCTTGCGAGCCTCCGGATGTCCGCGACCTCCATGCAGCGTGCGCAGGAAGAGGAGCGAGCCCGGATCTCCCGCGAATTGCATGACGACGTCTGTCAGCGCCTGACGGGGACGCGGTACCGCGTGGATGTGTTACAGGACGGCGTCCCGGCCGGGAACCGCAAGATGTCGCGCGAGCTTGAGGAGGTGGCGGTGGAGTTGGACCGGTCGATCAGCGAGGTGCGGCGCATATCGTCCAACCTCCGGCCGAGCGTTCTGGATGACTTCGGGTTGATCGCGGCGCTGCGTCTGCTGTGCTCGGAGATGCAGCGGTCAACGGGGATCGCGGTGACGTGCGAGGTGCCGGATGCGGCGGAGGACCATGTGGACGGCACGACGGAGATCGCGTTGTACCGCATCACGCAGGAGGCCCTGGGGAATATCTCCAAACATGCGCATGCCACGCAGGTGGACCTGCGTCTGGGCCGTGATGAGAGCGGTATCGTCCTGACGATCCGGGACAATGGCGTGGGTTTCATACAGGGTGATGTTGAGCGGAGCCGGGAGTCCGGACACGGATTCGGGCTGCGGACCATGAGTGAGCGTGCCGAACTTCTCGGAGGACGGTGCGATGTGCAAAGCACGAAGAACGGCGGGACGACGGTGACCGTCTCCCTGCCTCTTCCTGAGGAGGATGATAATGCGTAAGACACGGATACTGATCGTTGATGACCATGATGTCGTGCGGAGCGGCCTGAAGGCGCTGCTGCGGACCTCCGAAGAGTATGCTGTTGTCGGTGAGGCCGCGGATGGTGAGGAGGCGCTGCGACTCGTGGAGGAGCTCACGCCGGACATTGTCCTCACGGACATCTCCATGCCGCGGCTGGACGGCATTGGTGCGACGCGCCTGATCACGCAGCGCCACCCGCAGGTAAAGGTCATCGTACTGACCGTGTACGAAGATGAGGAGTATGTGTATCAGATCCTCAGGGCGGGTGCGAGCGGATATCTTCTCAAGAATGCCAGCAAGAACCAGATCTTTGAGGCCATCGAAGCCGTGATGTCCGGTGAACGGTTCTTCAGTCCGGGTATCTCACGCCTGATCGTGGACGGCTTTCTGAAGCGTGCTGCCGTGCAGGAGACCGTGGAACCGCCCACGCCATCGGGCAGCGGGCTCACGAAGCGTGAGCTGGAGGTCCTCCGGTTCATCGCCCTGGGGTTGACCAACCGCGAGATCGCGGAGAAGCTGTTCCTGAGTTTCCGGACGGTGAACACGCACCGGGCGAACATCATGCAGAAGCTGGATATCCATGATACCGCGGGATTGGTGCGGCATGCTATTGCGACGGGGGTGGTGGATATGAAGAAAGAAGAAAAGAGAGAGGAGAAATAGAGGGGAACGCAAGGCGAAAAGAGAGGGGGATGGGAGGAAGAATCGGGCGAAAACAGGGGGTTTGGGGGATGGGGGTGGTTCCGGGGTAGGGTAAATATACTAGTCAGGAAAATACACCGTCTGCCCGATTGAGGGGCAGGCCTCTCCTTCGTATCCTGGTGCAGTAATGATCGACCACCCGCACCACTCACCGTGAAGGAGAACCGAAGATGAGGCATCTCTGGATAGCGCTGTTGTTCGTCGTGTTCCTGGCCGCAGGATGCGCCGATCATGAAAAAGAGAATGCGCTGCAGTCCCAGTTGTCGCAGGCCGAGACCGACCGTCAGTCCTACAAGTCGCTCCTCAGCGAGCGCGATGCATACATCGAAGATGTGATGAAAGAGATCAACGGCATCTACGCCGGGATCGAAGCCGCCCGGGCGAAGGAGGGGAGACTCCTTGCCCAGAAAGCTGCCACGGAGGGTGCAACGAGCGGTGCCGCACTCGATACCCGGAAGCAGCTGCTGAGCAACATCACCAGCATCGGCGATGAGCTCAAGGAGAACCGGAAGCGCATCAACGGTCTGATCGCGCGCCTGAAGGCATCCCAGAGTGAGATCGCGAGCCTGAACAAGCTGGTAGAGAATCTCCAGGCGACCCTGCTCGAGCGCGAGCAATCGATCACCCGCCTGCAGGCCCAGATCGCCGGACTTGAGACCACGATCAACAACAAGACCCGCGAACTCGCGGAAAAGGATATGGAGCTGGAACACCAGCGCCGCATGCTTGGCACAGGGTACTACGTAGCTGCCCCCCGAGAGGAACTCGAAGAGAAGGGGATCATCACGGAGGAAGGCGGGTTCCTCTGGGGGCTTCTTGGTTCCACGACGGTGATGAGCAGTGGGATCGATCCCACGACGTTCACCGCGATGGACAAGACACGTGAACAGACCATCCGCATCCAGGGGCACGTTGCTGAGATCCTGCCCCGCCGGAATGCAGACCTGTTCGCGGTGTCGGAGACAGACGGTGAAGGTACAGAGTTGAAGATCCTTCAGCCTGAGAAGTTCTGGCAGGACAAATACCTGGTGGTGGTGTTGGATTAGGGACAGGTATTACCCGCAAGGGGTTCTGCTGGAAGAACAAGCCCCCCGTATTCGCAGGGTACGGGGGGCTTTGTTTATCCATAGCCGGCAAGGGGCACGGTCATCGGACAGGCGCCCGGGGAGTGCCCCCTCTCGGTTTCTCCAAATTCTTCGATCGCGTTCGAAGCAGTGCTCGGACAGGCGCCCGGGGAGTGCCCCCTCTCGGTTTCTCCAAATTCTTCGATCCAGAGCTGTCAGGCGTCCCGGTGGAGAAACCTGCTGGGGCAGCTCCCCGGTCGCCTCCCCAGACTGCTGTACTCTCCTCCTCTCGTCTCCTCACTCTCGTTTCCTCCCTCGCTCTCCTGCTCTTCGGCACTCTTCTCTGCTTCGGGGGACCGTCCTCGGCGTTGAATCTCCGTTCACAATGGCGTATCTTCCGGTATCACCATTCACCCCCGCCACAGCCAGCAACGAGACTCACACCATGGCCTTTGCCTTCGATCATCCCGTGCTGCACCGCATCCCGCCGCCGCTCGAGCACATCGAGTTCGTCACCGTGCGGCTCCCCTTCATCAGCCCCTTCGGTATCAGCGCGCATGTGTGGACGTGCAAGGAGGCGTTGCTGCTGCGGGTCACGTCGGGCGGACACACCGCATGGAGCGAATGCGTGGCCGATCCGGACCCGTACTATCTGCCCGAGACCACCTCGACCGCCGCGCATATCATCCGCGACTTCCTGTTGCCGGTGGTCAAGGACGGCATGACGATGGCGGACATCCTCGCCGAGTTCCGCAAGGTCAAAGGGAACCCCATGGCAAAGGCGACGGTCGAGAATGCTCTGCTGGTCCTTCTCGCCGAAGGGGACAACGTGCCGCTGCATGCCCTGCTCGGACAGACGCCGGCCCGCATCATGTCCGGCATCAGCATCGGCATCAAGGAGACCGTTGATGATCTTCTCGTCGCCGTGCAGGAAGCGGTGGACAAGAAGTACCACCGCGTGAAGATGAAGATCAAGCGCGGCAAGGATGTTGCCTGGGTCCGTGCCGTGCGCGAGCGCTTCCCGGATATCCAGCTCATGGTCGATGCCAACTGCGATTTCACGCTGGATGACCTTCCGATGCTTCGCGCATTGGATGCATTCGGACTGACGATGATCGAGCAGCCGCTGTCGTACGCCGACATCTACCAGCATTCCCTGGTGCAGAAGGAATTGAAGACCCCGGTCTGCCTCGATGAATCCATCCTCTGCCTGGATGATGCAGCAACGGCGCTTGCGCTTGGCTCCTGCCGGATCATCAATATTAAGGAAGGCCGTGTGGGCGGACTCATCGAATCCATGCGTATCGCAGCCCTCTGCCAGCACCATGGCATCCCCGTCTGGTCGGGGGGTATGGACGAGACCGGCATCGGGCGCGCGGTGAACATCCATCTCCAAACTGTCCCCGGATTCACTCTCCCCGGAGACACCTCAGAAACCTCCCGCTATTTCACGGAAGATATCGCCGATCCACCGGTGGTGCTGGACAGGGAAGGCTTCATCACCATTCCGCCGGGGCCCGGATTGGGCATCCATATCGATCCCGAACGGCTGAACCGCTATCTGGTCAAACGGGAAACGATCCGATAGGACCTCCCCCCCCCTCCTCAAAAACGATAATTTTTTGATACGCTCCCGCGCCATGGGCGGACTATATTGGTGACGTTCACTTTGTCATCATTCACAGCCCCATGGAGGGACGCCATGACACGCCAGCAACCGCAGACCGAACGCGACCGGCCACTCGATCCGAAAGCCGCGATCGCGATGTTGATCAGAGAACTGCATCTGATCCCGGTGGAAACGCCGGGAAAGACGGGAGGTGTCTATGGTGCTCCGGTTGTTGTGGAGGTCCCTGCTCGCGTTTCTCTTATTTGAGTTCCGTACGGCGTACCTGCATCTGCTCCTTGCGGGCCTCTCTCTTGTCTATGATATGGACGAAGTGAGAGAGGAGGATCCCGAAGACGAGGCCGGGGGGACGGGGGAAGATTGATGGGGGCGGATTGACAGGGGAGGGTGGGGCGGATCCTCCGCAGCCCGTCCCCTCCTCCGTCCCGGCAACACGTCCCGGCAACACGGCCGTCCGGTGTTGCCATTCTTGAAGCATTCCCGTACTTTCCTCTAGCTGTTCCCCTACGATCCCATTCACTCCACGAGACCACCGCGATGAACGGTATCCCCGTCCTGCACGCCGAAGGCGATTGCATCGCCCGGGCATGGGAAAACGCCCTGATCGAACTCCATACCAATGGCTGTCGTATCAAGACCCAGTACGACAAGCCCGACGATCCGCCCAGCATCGATGCAACGATGATGGTGACCATCCACGACCCGCTCGCGGAGCCGATGATCCACAAGGACTTCCCGGGTGGGCCGGAAGATCTGCAGGAGTATGTGATGGAGGTGTGCGACGGGATCAAGGACCACCTGATCCGCGACCCCAACGATCCCTCCGACACGCGCTGGGAGTATACCTACCATCAGCGGTTGTTCGGCTACGACACTCCCGGCAAAGCGATCGCCAACCAGATCGATATCATGGCACAGAAGCTCGCGGAGACGCCGTACAGCCGCCGGGCACAGGCGATCACGTGGAAGGTGTGGGAGGATAACGACTGCTACGATCCGCCCTGCCTGCAGAGCATCTGGTGCCGCATCACGGAAGATGCCGGCATCCCGTACCTGAGCATGAACGTCCGCTTCCGTTCGAACGACGCGTACAAAGCGGCGTTCATGAACATCTTTGCGCTCGTGCAACTGCAGAAACTCATCGCTGAGAAGGTCAGTGCCCTCGCGAAGAAGGAAGTGCACGTGGGACGGTACTGCCACCTGGCCGACAGTTACCATATCTATGGCGCATACTTCCGCGAGTTCGAAGGGCGCTTCCTCGGTGCGCTCGGGAAGCGGACGTTCGAACAGCGCACGATGGCCTACGAAGATCTGCGGGAGATCATGGAGGAGGCCCGTCCGGGCATCCTCGAGAAAGCACGCGCCATGTCGCGCAGCAAATGAATCCATTGATCGTCCTTTCAAGGCCATGACCATGAAACGTTCTTTCGCCTCCATCCTCCTGTTGACGGTGCTCACCTTCTGCGGCGCCGCTCAGAACCTGAGCATCACCCCGATACGGATCCCCGATATCGAGGGGTACCATACGCTGAAGTGCGACTTCCATATGCATACGGTCTTCTCGGATGGCGATCTGTGGCCCGAGTTCCGGGTGAAAGAGGCGCTGTCGGAAGGGCTTGACGCGATCGCCATCACGGACCACATCGAATATCTGCCGAAGAAGACCTGGCTGGGCTCGGACCGCAACCTCAGCGTCCAGATCGCGCGCCCGGTCGCTGCAGCGACCGGACTGATCCTCATCCCCGGCGCAGAGATCACGCGTTCCATGCCCCCCGGCCACCTGAACGCGATCTTTGTCCAGGACGCGAATGCCCTGTCGAAGGAGACCTGGCGCGATGCGGTGGCGGAGGCGCGGAAGCAGGGTGCCATCATCTTCTGGAATCACCCCGGATGGAAAGGGCAGCAGCCCGACGGCGTGGCACGGTGGTACGATGAGCATACGGAGATCCTCGGGAACGGCACGCTGTGGGGTATGGAGGTCGCGAATCACACCGAATGGTATCCACAGGTCCTCGCCTGGGCCCGGGAGAAGGGGCTCGGCATCATGGGCAATTCAGATTCTCACGAGCCGATCTCGTTCGAGTTCAACCGCAGGGGGATCGCGCACAGGCCCATGACCCTCGTCTTTGCAAAGGAACGCTCCGCGGAATCGATCAGGGAGGCATTGCTTGCGAAACGGACCGCCGTGTACCGGGAGCATGAGGTCATCGGCGACTCCCTCTGGCTGAAGCAGATCTTCACCCATTCGATCGCCATCACACCGGGTGAGGTGGCAACGACCGGGAGGAAGCCTGTACCCGTGACGGCCGTGAATTCGTCAGACCTTACCTACCGCCTGGAGCGTGTCTCGCCCACCAGCGTCCTCGTCTTTCCGGAAGAGCTGACGATCCCCGCGGGGCAATCCACGGTGTTCGGCGTCCGCCCTTCGGCAGATTCGCTTTCTGTGAATGGCAGTGTGACCGTCGTGTACCGTGTGAAGAACATGATCGTTGCTCCGGACCGGAGCCTTGAGGTGCCGTTGACGTTCAGAGTCCGTATCGACCCGAAGTAGTAGCCGCGTTCATAGAGACCGCTGACAGATCAAGAAGAACCGGAGGTATGATGGTGTTGCCGTTCCGCAGAAGCGTCCCTTGCCTTGCTCTTACCCTCACCCTCACCGCGTCCATCGTTCTGCCGAGCCATGCGCAGCCGACGGTGGCGCACGACCTTCGTAGCGAGCGGCTGGCCCCGGTGTGGGACGAAGCTCTTCCGTTAGGGAACGGTATGCTCGGCGCACTGGTCTGGCAGAAGGAAGGGAAGATCCGGATCTCGTTGGATCGCGCCGACCTCTGGGATCTCCGTCCGATGAAGGGGTTGGACCGTCCGGAGTTCCGGTTCGATTGGGTGCGCGGACAGGTGGCGAAGAAGGAATACGGGATCGTGCAGGAGTATTTTGATGCCCCGTACGAACGGGAGCCGGCGCCGACAAAGATCCCCGGGGCCGCCTGGAATTCGATACGACAGGATTCGGTACGGTGACGTCGGTGCACCTCTCGCTCGCGACGGCCACCGCGCACGTTACATGGGCGAGCGGGGTGGAGTTGACCGCATTCGTTCATGCGACACAGCCCGTCGGTTGGTTCACGTTCCATGGTGCACCGAAAGGGTTGCAGCCGGTCATCATCCCGCCTGCCTATGCGGGCGGTGCGGATGCGGGGCCTGCAGGTTCCGTGGAGGGCGACAACCTCGTCCGCCTCGGCTATCCGCAAGGGAAGGTGGATGTGCGTCCGGGGAATGCGGTCTATACCCAGGCCGGCTGGGGAGGGTTCCGCTATCAGGTCGTGGTTTCCTGGCGCACGACCGGCGCCGGGGGCGTGGAAGGAGCCTGGAGTCTCAGTTCGCAACGCGGAACGAAGGCGGCCTCCGTTGATGCGCGCGAAGCCTGCCGCAGTGCGCTGGTGCGTGGTGTTGCCGCCGATGTGCGCACGCACAGGCGCTGGTGGGATGCGTTCTGGTCGAAGTCCGCGATCCATGTCCCCGATCCACTTCTTGAGAAACAGTGGTATCAGGAGCAGTACCGTTTCGGCTCAACCTCGCGGCGCGGTGCACCGCCGATCTCGCTCCAGGCGATCTGGACAGCGGACAATGGGCGCATCCCACCGTGGAAGGGGGATTTCCACCACGATCTGAACACGCAATTGAGCTACTGGCCGTGCTATACCGGGAACCATCTGGAAGAGGGACTTGCCTATCTGGACCACCTCGACGGGAACAGGAACGCGTACAAAGAGTATACGAAGCGGTACTTCGGTCTTGAGGGGCTCAATGTGCCGGGTGTGACCACCCTTGATGGCCGTGAGATGGGTGGATGGATACAGTACTCGTGCGGTCCGACGGTTGGCGCATGGCTTGCGCACCACTACTGGCTGCACTGGCGGTACAGCATGGATACCGTCTTCCTCCGCACCCGAGCCTATCCGTGGCTCCGCGAGACGGCGGAGTTCCTCGAGCGCCTCAGCACGAAGAATGCAGCCGGCGTCCGCATGCTACCGCTCAGCGCCAGTCCGGAGATCAACAACAACGACATTACCGCGTGGTTCACATCGATGACGAACTACGACCTCGCCCTGATGCGGTTCGCGTTCGGGGCCGCGGCCGACATGGCATCCGTGCTCGGTCGCAGGAGCGAGGCGGAACACTGGTCGGCGGTGAAGGATGAATTGCCGCAGTTCGTCGCAGAGCCGTCGGGTGCTCTCATGTTCGCACCGACGCTCCCGTACCGCCAATCGCACCGGCACTTCTCGCATGCGATGGCGATCCATCCGCTCGGGCTCATCCGTTGGGAGGACGGCGACGATGCGCAGCGCATGATCCGCGGGACGCTTGCACTTCTGGATTCCGTCGGCCCGGCGGAGTGGTGCGGGTATTCGTATTCCTGGCTCGGGAACATGAAGGCGCGGGCGAAGGACGGCGAGGGCGCGGCCCGGGCATTGGGCATCTTTGCGCGCGCGTTCTGCACATCGAACGGCTTTCACGTGAATGGCGATCAGACGAAGTCGGGGTATTCCAACTTTACCTACCGTCCGTTCACGCTGGAGGGGAATTTTGCATTCGCGGCGGGGCTTCAGGAGATGCTGGTGCAGAGTTACGCCGGACAGATCGAGCTGTTCCCGGCAGTTCCGTCATCATGGAAGGACCTCTCGTTCCGTACGCTCCGCGCCGAAGGGGCGTTCCTGGTCAGCGCGAAACGGGAGGGTGGACAGGTGGCAGAGGTGACCATCACCGCGGAGAAACGCGGCACCGCCCGGCTGAAGAAGCCATTCCGCACCTGGTTCATCGCAGCACAGCGTGGGGCGACGATGACACAGGAGCGTGATCAGTTCGTGATCGAACTTCAACCGGGCGGTACCATCACCCTCAAGAATGGGTACGAATAGCGCCGGTCAGCGCGCCCAGAGCCATCCGAAGGTCCCGGCGGTCACCAGCGCATACAGCAACGCATCGAAGGTATTCTTGAGCGTTGTGGACCACGGGCGTTTGTACCAGATGGATTCCTGCCATCCGCCCAGTGCGTAGGCGACAAAAGCGGTGACGCCGGCAAAACGGAAGACCGCGAGGTAGTGTGCATCCGGTCCGAGTGCGCGCCCGGCGACGTAGGCCGCGAAGATGCCGATCAGAATGGAATAGACGAACCATTGGATCATGGGGCCGGCCATGGAAGGGTTGGTACCTGCCCAGATCGTGATCATCGCATTCGGGCCCTTCTTGACCTTCTCCTGATGCTCCGGAGTGCCGAACTCCTTCATGGAAGCCGCACGGGGCAACTGATACGAGCCGTCGGGGATGGAGAACTTGCGCAGTGCATCGGCGATGCCTTCTTCGTTCGGGAGCTTCTTGTAGTCGCCGGCATGGTAGCCGAAGACCATGTGCACGAGCGAGCTGAGGATGAAGACGAAGATGGCTGACACCAGGATGGGCAGCCAGAGAGCCGGGATGGGGACCATGAGTGACTCCTATGGGGTGTGGAAAGAACAGGTGGATATGTCTGGGAAATACGGCCTTTTAGGGTGAGATGCAAGGGCAGGAAGGTGGATTAAGAATCAAAAGCTAAGAATTCTTCATTGAAAAGACCAGAATAGGAAGCAATGGTGGTGGGAGATACTGAGATGCAAGACAGACGAGGTTTTTTGAAGAACGGAAGTGCCGCAGTAGCCGGGCTGCTGGCCGCGGGATGGACCGCGCCCTCGATCGCCGGGCGCACACGTTCTTCGCGCATTCCGCTGATCCACATCACCGACATGTACCATCCCCCTCAGGACCCGGATGATCATTTCGACCTGGCAACCATTGCCGCCCTTCCGGAGTTCGACCTGCGGGGTGTGATCCTCGACGTCACGCAGAAGTTCCTCGATCCCGCTCCGGCCGGATGGGACATTGCGCGCGATCCGGGCTATGTTCCTGTCGTTCAACTCGGACACATCCTCGGACGCGCCATCCCCGTCGCCGCGGGGCCCGTGGCGCCACTCGACTCCGTCGGCGACGATCTGCGCGGCCGGCCTGCAGCGCAACAGGCGGGTGTCACATTGTTGTTGGAACTTCTCGATGCTTCTCCGGAACCCGTCGTGCTGTCCCTTGTTGGCTCTGCACGGGTGGTCGCCGCGGCGTTCAACCGCGCGCCGGACCTCCTCCGATCGAAGACGGCTGCGGTCGTCCTCAATGCCGGTTCCACAGGAGGGCCGAAGAGAGAATGGAATGTGGGGCTCGATCAGGCAGCCTACGTGAGACTCTGGCGCTCCGGTCTCCCGATCCACTGGTACCCCTGCGGAACTCCCTCAGGCGCATTCGATCCGACACACGAGCGAGGGACATACTGGAAGGCCACTCATGGCAACCTGCTTGGGTCGCTCTCCCCTGCGATGCGCGCGTGGTTTGCCTGTGCGCTCTCGGGTTCGCGGCGTGGGGATGTCATCCAGCTTCTGGCCGACCCGATCGACAGCGCCTTCTGGGAAGGGGCCATGCAGGAGGCGCGGAACATGTGGTCCACGGCCTCTCTCGCAATGACGGCGGGGCGGGATCTTGTCCACACCGGAGAGGGGTGGCGCTTCGTGCCAGGCGGGAGTGCCGGGAGTGATACGGTGTGGCCCTGGCGGTTGGATCCCGTGTCAGCGTCGGTGGACGACGCAGGGGTCGTTACGTGGGCAGTGGCCGGCGGTGCGTCGCACCACCGGCTCTTCGGGAGAAAGGGCGGTGCCGCCTTCGGGGCCGCCATGGGAGAAGCTCTCGGTGCGTTACTCGGTACGATCGGCTGAACGGGAGGCCGCTCAGTAGACGACCACCGTGGTATTGCGGTCTGGAGCCCCGGCCGGATACCGTTGTACACCCCGCGTGGTCGCCGCTTCGATGTAGTATTCAATGTCATCCCGGACCGCCATGGAGCGGATGACGCCATGCCATACTGCGCGGCCCCGGTTGATAAGTGGCTCTGCGCGGAATGCCTTCTCTCCGATCGTTCTCCAGAAGATCCGTGCGGTCTGCATCCCTTCCTGTGGCAGGATCACCTTCAACCGCAGGTCCTCGCCCTTGCGCAGCGATGTCCGTTGCGTGGGCACGATGATCCTGTCCTGATGCATCATGATATTCGCCGGCCAGCACGAGGCAGGGAGTTGCGCACCCAGGAGCGTTTCCATTTCACGGCCGGGAATGGTGACCGTGAGGGTAACGACATGTTGCTGCCAGTTGGCGATGGTCCCGAGTTCGCCGTTGGTGCTGACGGTCTGGAGGAGCAGGGCGATCGCTTCTTCCAGTTCCTTCATCTGCCGCGACCGGAGATCGATGGCTCGCTGGCGGTATCGGGACCGGTCGCCCAGAGAATCGGCGCGCATCGCCTTGAGGAGCCGGTCGATCTCGCCGTACGTGCATGCATAGCGGCCTGTTGCACGGAGATACTTGAACGTGGAAGCCCAGTAGTCGAACCGGTCGAGATGCCATGGACCGATCACGAGCGGGCGGAGGTGTTCGAACTCATCGACGAACCGGTATTCTCCACGGCGTTGTTCCCAGGTCAACGTGTCTGCTTTGATGCCTCCCGGTCCACTCACCCAATCGGCCGGGACCGGCATGTTCATCCGGCTGGCGCGCCCGCGGTCGTACGTGTCGAGTCCATCGATGCGCGAGAAGATCGCCGCGGCACCCGCGCACGGCTCTTCACCGAACAGTGTGCGGCACCAATCAAGATAGAAATCTTCCACCGGCATGTCGCGCACAGGGTCCTTGCTGCGCTGCACGGCTTTTTCGGGAGAGACGCGCTCGCCGGCATCCGGGTTCCAACCCTTCTGTGACCACCCCGCGGCCGCGAGCGAGGCGATGTTCGGACTGAGGACGCGGGTGCGCCAATGGATGCCGATGAGTCCGGTGCATCCGTACGCGAGCGCATCGGCAGCGTCGGCGCGCATGCGTCCTGCCCAGAGTTGCGGAATGATCAATGCGGGATCGTCCTCGAGCCAGGGGATCGCCCAGAGCGGACGGCCGGTGATCTTCGCAAAATCCGGGTCCACGGGATCGTAGCCCACGTTGCGGTTGATGCAGCTCATCGCCCACGACTTCGGCAGGAACGTGTCGAACATCGCGCGGTCCTGTGCCGGCCCGAGCACCCATCCGCATGTGGCGAAGGAGAACGGCGCGTTCAATTTCTCCGCGGCGCGCATGGCCGCGTCCAGGGTCGGCTCGTGTCTGAGCGATGTGCGCATCGTTGGTGCCGCTCCAGGTCCAATCCTCCGGCGTCCAGAACCAGTAGTAGTCCAGCGGAATGGTCTGCATGATCCTTGTGAACATGCCTTCATAGAGGTCACGCCTGAGGATGCGGTCGGTGGTGTCCTTCCCGAGTGCGAGGGCACGTTGTCGTACGGCGGCCGGTACCGTCAGGGGTGTCTCGGTGCCGATGCACATCTTCACTCCGAGTCCGCGTCCAAAGGTGAACGCATTGGCGAAGAGCCTGGCGGTACGGTCGAACAATCCATTCCACCCCTCCGCGGGAAGGCGCGTGGGGTCGGGATGCCGGAGGACATCCGGCTTGTACGGCATGTTGGTGCCGATCGGATCATGCGGTGCGTACCCGGCCATGAACATGGAGCCGTAGGCCTCGGCGTCGAAGTATTGTCCACAGCCGAACAGATACGTACTCGTCAGTTGTGGATTATATCCCCATGCGGGGTCGCCTGCGGTCGTGAAATACCGCGCGGGATATGCCCTGGCAACGCCCGTTCCCGGGAGGATATCTTCAGGATAGCCGATCCATACCGTTGGCTCCGGACCGACGCCGCCTTCGGGATACGTGTGCAGCCCGAAGAAATTCATCCGCATCTTCACCATCTGGGCGAAGAGCGCCTTATAGTCATCCACGCTCCACCAGTCGGGCCCTTCGGGGAAATCATGGAAGGGCTGGAGGCCGCGCGTTGCAAAGAGCGGTGTATGCCATTCGGCGAGGACCGGGGGGGACCAGGTGATGCGGCCATCGGGGATGTCATCGCCATGGGCGGAGAACCGGATGCCCATCGTCTCTGCGAGAGCGTAGGCCCCGTAGAGCGTTGAGATATCCGTTGCGCCGCACACGAGCAGGATCGATCCGGTGGCGGTAGGCAGGGTGCGGAGGCAGAACCCTTCCAGCGGCATGGCGTGGAGCGAGTCACGCAAGCGTTTCTCGACAGGGAGGTTCGCCAGGAGTCGGGACGCATTGGGTGCGATGGCGATCACCGACCGGGCCCGCGGTATCTTCTGGTTGTCGGAGACGATGACGGGCAGTTTTCCGGTGCGGATATAGACATAGCGCCGCACCTCTTTCGAAGCGAGGGTGACCGCCGGGGACGGATTCGTTGGGATAACGATAATGGGCGGTTCCTGTGCGTTACAGATGGTGGCGATACACAGGATCAGTGCGACCGCAGTGGTCTTCATGGATGCTGGCGTCCGGAGGATGGGGGGTTCGGGTTGACAAAAAGTAGGCGAGACGCACCTGAGAAGCAAGAGGGTGGCCCAAACCCCCGGGCGGGGGGGGGGGGGGGGGGGGGGGGGGGGTTGTTTTGCCGGGGGGGGGGGTGGGGGGCCCGGGGGGCCCCCCCGGGGGGGGGGGGGGGGGGGGGGAGTTTTTTGGGGGGCCCCGGGGGGGGGGGGGGGGGGGGGGGGGGGGGGGCCGGGCCCCCCCGGCCCGGGCCGCGGGGGGCCCCCGGGTTTTTTTTTTTTTTTGGGGGGGCCCCTTGTGCTTTTTTGGGGCCGGGGGGGGGGGGGGGGGGGGGGGGGGGGGGGGGGGGGGGGGGGGGGGGCCGCCCCGGGCCTTTGGGGTTTTTTTTTTTTTTGGGGCGGCGGGGGGGCGCCGGGCGCGGCCGGGGGGGGGGGGCCCTGGCCCGGCCCCGCCGGGGGGGGGGGGGGGGGGGGGGGGGGTCCGGGGCCTCGCCGCCGGGCCCGGGCTGGCCCTGGGGGGGGGGGGGGGGGGGGGGGGGGGGGGGGGGGGGGGGGGGGCGGGGGGGGGGGTTTTTTTGTTGGGCGGCCCGCCCCGCGTTTTGCCTTGTGGGGTGGCGGGGGGGGCGGGGGGGGGGGGGGGGGGGGGCGGGGGGCCCCCCGGGGGGGGGCCCCGGGGGGGGGGGGGGGGGGGGCCGCGGGGGGGGGGCCGGGGGGGGGGGGGGGTCTTTGGGGGGTTGTGGGGGAGGGGGGGGGGGCGCGGTGCCTGGGGGAGGGGGGGGGTGGGGGGGGGGGGGGGGGGGGCGGGGGGGGGGCCCTTGGGCCCCCCCGGGGGGGGGGGAAGGGGGGGGGGGGGGGGGGGGGGGGGGGGTGTGGGGGCGGGGGCAGCGGGGGGGGGGGGGGCGGGGGGGGGGGGGGCGGGGGGCGGGGGCGGGCGCGCGGGGGGGGGGGGGGGGGGGGCCCGCCCCCTTGCCCGGGGGGGGGGGGGGGGGGGGGGGGCCGGGGCCCCCCCCCCCCCCCCCCCCCCCCTGGGCGGGGGGGGGGGGGGGGGGGGGGCGGCGCCGCCGGGGGGGGGGGGGGGGGCCCTCCGGGGGGGGGGGGGGGCCCGCCCTGGGGGGGGGGCCCCCCCCGCCGGGGGCGCCCCCCGGGCGGGGGGTTTTTTTTGGGGGGGCCCCCCCCGGGGGGGGGGGGGGGGGGGCGCGGGGGGGGGGCAGGGGGGGGGGGGGGGGGGGGGGGGGGGGGGGGGGGGGGCCCGGCCGGGGGGGGGGGGGGGCGGGGGGGGGGGGGCGGGGGGGGGGGGCCGCGGGGGGGGGGTTGGGGGGGGGGGGGGGGGGGCCCCTTGGGGCCCCCTTTTTTTTTGGTTTTGGGGGGGGGGGGGGGGGCGGCGCGGGGGGGCGGGGGCGGGGGGGGGGGGGGGGGGGGGGGGGGGGGGGGGGGGGGCCGGGGGGGGGGGGGGGGGGGGGGGGGGGGGGGGGGGGGGGCGGGCCGCGGTGGGCTTGCTTCTTTCCCTTCAAAATCATACAATAAATCTGCTAATCTTATCAAGAACGGCTGAGGGAACAGGCCCTGAGACGCCGTAGCAACCGGTCCCGTGAGCGAAACGGGGCGCCAGGTGCTAAATCCTGCCCCGGGGTATTTTTCCGGGGGAAGATGAGGAGAAGACGCGCCGCACGGTTCATGCCTCTTCCGATCATCGGAAGAGGCATTTTTCATTTCACCCTAGAAGGATGAGGAGCAGCGCGATGCGCTTTCAGACCAAAGCGATCCATACCGGTGTGAACAAGGATGCTGCGTACAACAGCGTCATGACGCCGATCTATCAGACGTCGACCTTCCGGTTCGAGGATATCGGGACCACCAAAGGGTACGACTACACGCGTACCTCCAATCCGACACGCAAGGCGCTTGAGGAGAACATCGCGGCTCTGGAAGGCGGTGCGGGTGCGGTGGCGGTGGCAACAGGGATGGCTGCGATCGCGACGACCCTGCATCTGTTCAAGTCGGGCGACCATATCATCGTCACGCACGACTGCTACGGCGGTACGGACCGCATCATGCGGACCTACCAGGAGCAGTTCAACATCCAGCTCAGCTACGTGAACATGCAGGATCCGGCCAACCTCAGGAAAGCGTTGCGGCCTGAGACAAAAGGCGTGTGGATCGAGACGCCGAGCAATCCGCTCCTGAACATCCTGGACATCCGCGCGCTCGCCGATATTGCACGCGCGCACGGGGCGCTCTCGATCGTGGACAATACGTTCCTGACCCCGGTGAACCAGCGCCCCTTCGATCTGGGCGCCGATGTGATCGTGCACTCCACAACGAAGTATCTCAATGGCCATAGTGACGTGGTGGGCGGTGCGGTGGTTGCGAAAGAGCCGAAGGTCGCGGAGCGGATCGCCTATCTGTGCAATGCCCTCGGACAGGGGCAGGCACCCTTCGATGCGTGGCTTGTGCTTCGAGGCATCAAGACCCTGGTTCCCCGCATGGCGTTGCATGAGACCAATGCCCGTGCCATCGCGGAGTATCTGACGAAGCATCCGCGGGTGAGCAAGGTGTACTACCCGGGACTTCCCGGTCATCCGCATCACGCCACGGCGAAGGCGCAGCAGAAGGGGTTTGGCGGCATGGTGTCCTTCGAGGTGAAGGGGACCATCGACGATGTGCACCGGCTCCTGCGTGGTGTGAAGGTGTTCGCGCTTGCGGAGTCGCTGGGTGGCGTGGAATCCCTGATCGATCATCCGCAGACCATGACCCATGCTTCCATGGATCCGGTCCTGAAAGCGGAAGCGGGTATCACGGATACCACGATCCGGTTGTCCATCGGGCTGGAGGATGTTCAGGATCTGATCGAGGACCTTGACGCCGCGCTGCCTCCCCGGACATAAGGGGGGCACGTACGCGGACCACGGATATCAGGAACCTTTCCCGGGCAGGGGACGTTACACTGACATGAAGAATCGTGCAGCACATATGACCAATGGCACGGGGGCCTGCGCCTGTTGTTGTCCCATTCTACACCGGAGGGCGGCGGCCGTGCCATGCTCGTAAGAGCGCACTGACGTTGTATTCATTGTTGAGGCCCTTCGGACGACCGGGGGGCCTTTTTAATTATCCATGATCCATGGATAATCGATAATTGATAATTCCAATGGACAATTGATAACCACATTCGAATAGAGGAGGAAGGATGAAAGCACAGAACATTCTCGGAACGATCGGCCGGACACCCGTGGTGCGGCTCAGCAAGTTGTTCCCTGGCGACCGTGAAGTGTGGGTGAAGTTGGAACGCGCCAATCCCGGCGGGAGCATCAAGGACCGCATTGCATTGTCGATGGTCGAGGATGCGGAGAAGCGCGGGGTGTTGAAGCAGGGGAGCGTGATCATCGAGCCGACCTCGGGAAACACCGGTATCGGGCTGGCGATCGTTGCGGCCGTGAAGGGATACCGGCTCATACTCGTGATGCCTGAATCGATGTCGGTGGAACGCCGCCGGATCATGTCGGCGTATGGTGCCGAGTTCGATCTGACGCCGAGAGAGAAGGGGATGAAGGGAGCGATCGAGCGTGCGAAGGAACTTGCGGCGGCGACTCCCGGCGCGTGGATCCCCCAGCAGTTCGAGAACCAGGCGAATGTGGAGGTACACAGGAATACGACTGCCCGGGAGATCCTTGAGGATTTTCCGGAGGGATTGGATGTTCTCATCACCGGCGTCGGGACCGGCGGGCACATCACGGGCGTCGCGGAAGTTGTGCGGGCGAAGTTCCCGGACCTGGAGGTCTTTGCCGTAGAGCCGGCCCTGTCACCGGTCTTGAGCGGCGGTGCGCCCGGCCCACATCCGATCCAGGGGATCGGTGCAGGATTCGTGCCCGCGATCCTGAAAAAGGAACTGCTGGACGGTGTCATCCAGGTGACGAAGGAAGAGTCGTTCCAGTACGCGCAGCGTGCGGCGAAGGAAGAGGGGATCTTCCTCGGGATCTCGTCCGGTGCATCGCTCGCTGCCGTGGCAAAGAAGCTACCCGAGCTCCCGGCAAAGTCCAGGGTACTGACCTTCAACTACGACACGGGAGAGCGGTATTTGTCGATCGATGGGTTATTCGCGTAGTGCATGCGTAGAGGTTCTGGGGTGGGGTCGTTGTAGGGGCCGAGCATGCCCGGCCCCTACACGTGCATTCGGGGCATGATCAGGCAACGGATCGCGGATGCCTCGGATGTGGATTTGTTGTAGGGGCCGGGCATGCCCGGCCCCTACGGGTGTATCCGGGCACCAGGATAGTCAAACCTGTCAGTGATATTGATAGTTTCATAGAGTAAACAGCGTTTCATTCCTTGCATTTGGTCACTCGACCGTCGTATATTTCTGTCAATCTCGCCATATTCCGACAGGACGATCCACATGACCAACTCCTACTCTTCGCTTGCGATCAGCGATCCTGATGCGCTCTGTTTCGGCCACTCACCCAAACCCGTGCACTGCGGGTTCGGCATCACCATCGGGGGTGGGCAGGTCTATCCTGAGCTGAACTTCACGCTCCCCACGATGACCATCGAGCAGGCCACCTGGGCCGATGTGCGGAAGCACTATCAGGAGATCGCGGACATGGTGATCCGCGCAGGGAAGCGCCTGCATCTTCCCGGGTTGGTGTTGGAGTTCGAGTTGTTGCCTCCGATGACCGAGGCGCCGGAGTGGGGAGCGGAGATCACGGCGATCCTCCATGAGGCGTTGAAGAAAGCCCACGAGGCCTATGGACTGCCGTGTGCGCTGCGCGTGACGCCGACCGACGTGCGCGACCGCCAGCGGCCACCGCTTCTCCGTTCCGGCGAGGAATGGGATGTGCTTCGTTCATCGTTCGAACAATGCTCGAAGGCCGGTGCGGACATCCTCTCCATCGAATCGGTGGGCGGGAAGGAAGTCCACGACGAGGCGCTGATGTACGGCGACGTCCGCGGTGCGATGTTCGCGCTTGGCGTTCTTGCCCCCAGGGACATGGAGTTCCTCTGGACCATGATCGTTGATGTGGCATCGAAGCACAGGGTCGTGCCCGGGGCGGATTCTGCCTGCGGATTTGCGAACACCGCGATGCAGCTTGCGGGTCAGGGGATGTTGCCGGAAGTGCTTGCCGCGGTGATCCGTGCCGCCAGTGTGGTGCGGAGCCTTATGGCGTACCGTGTCGGAGCGAAGGGCCCGTCGAAGGACTGCGCGTATGAAGGCCCCGTCATCAAGGCGATCACGGGAACGCCGATCGCGATGGAAGGAAAGTCGGCGAGCTGCGCACACTTCAGTCCGGTCGGGAATGTCGCCGCGGCGATGTGCGATCTCTGGAGCAATGAGTCGGTGCAGAACCTGCGGCTGCTATCGGGCTCCGCGCCGGAGGCCTACCTGGAACTGCTGGCATACGACTGCCGTATCTTCAATGAAGCGACACGCCAGAAGAAGACCGCCGAGTACCGTTCGCTGCTGGTGCAGTCGGATATCGGGCTGAGCCCGCAGGCACTCGTCCTGTCGCCGGAGTCGACCGTTGCGATCGCCCAGGCCATCGTTGGCGCGCCCGATCCATACCGTCAGACCGTGGCCGCTGCCCGCACCGCCGTGACCCTCATCGCGCGGGCGCAGCAGGAAGGGAAGCTCTCGCTCGTGCCGAGGGAGATGGAGTGGCTGGGCAAGATCGCCGCGGCGCTTGACGACATGCCGGAGACCGAGGGAGAACTCATCGGTGAGATGGCCGATACCTACGGCCACAAGTTCCTGCCCTCAAGCTACGGCCTCTGATCCCACGGGGAGAGGCGTGCAACTCAACGGTGCTGGACGATGTCCCGCACCGTTTCTGTTATGGCGCGGAAGTCGATCTTGCCGCTCCCCATCTTCGGCATCTCATCCACATAGACGAAGCGCGAGGGCATGGCGATCGGCGGGAGGTGCAGCGCGAGCTGCTTCATCACGGCCTTCTCGTCGATGCGGCCGGTCAGTGCCGCAACGATGCGCGCGCCACGAAGTGCGTCCGGGATCTCAACGACGCAGCATTCGATATCCGGTGCGATGACCTTCTGGATCGCGTCCTCGACACGGATCAGCGACACCATCTCTCCACCGATCTTGAGGAATCGCTTCAGCCGGCCCACGTGCCACAGGTATCCATCAGGATCCACATACCCCATATCGCCTGTGTCGTACCAGCCGTGCCGGATGCTGAGCGATGTCTGTTCGAAATCGTCGAAGTACCCCTTCATCACGCTCGCACCCTTCACGAGGATCTTGCCGATCTCGCCGGCCGCGCAGGATTCGCCGGTCTCGTAGTTCTCGACGCGCACCTCCATGCCCGGAATGGGCCGTCCCACGCTGCCGGGGCGGTTGTGGTCCACCGTATTCATGGTGATGGCCGGGCTGGTTTCCGTTGCGCCGTACGCTTCCAGCAGGACCTTGTTGTGCTTTGCGAGGAACCCGTCCCGCAGGCCGTCGGGACACTTGTCCGCGCCGGTGAGGAGGATACGGACCGTATCGAAATCACCCTCTTTCCCGTTCCGCAGATATCCCCAGAAGAAGGTCGGGGTCCCTGCCATCATGGTCACTTTTTCTTCGCGCACAACGTCGCAGATGGTCTTGAAGTCGAGCGGGTTGGCGTAGGTGACCAGGGTTGTCCCGACCACGAGCGGCACCCAGAGGTTCGCCGTCTGTCCGAACACATGGAAGTAGGGGAGATTGGCGAGGAAGATGTCCTCGGGAACGAACGTGAACGCCTTGGTGATGCCTTCGAAATTGGCGGTGATGTTCCGGTGTGTGAGCTGGACGGCCTTGGGCTCCTTCTCGCTCCCACTGGTGAAGAGGATCACCAGCGTCTCATCCTCATCCCCGCGGTGGATGCGGGTCAGGAGCTTGTCGGTGGGGAGGTGCGCTTTGAGTGCCGCGCGCACTTTGTCCACCGGCCCGATGCTCGCCATGATGTCTTCGAGAAAGACCATGCCCTCCACGGGGCGGCACCCGATCTTTTCGCACAGGGCGCGCGAGGTGATGATCGTGCGGAACGCGCATTTCTTCTGGGCGAACTCGCAATTCCCCGCAGCGCCTGTTGCATAGTTGATCATCACCGGTGTCCGCCCGCTCATGAGCGTCGCGAGGATCGCGAGGATCGATCCGGCGGAGTTCGGCAGCATGATGCCGAGGAAGCCAGGATCGTAGGCGCCAAACTTCCGCGCCAAAATGAGTGTACCGATCAGGGCTTTGCCATACGTTACGCGGCGGCCCAGGGTGCGGTCGATGATCGCGAGCTTGCCGGAATACTTTTTTGCGCTGCGGACGAACGCTTGATGTAGAAGCATGGGGGACCTCCCGGTAGGTGCAGAATGATGGTAGCCAGAAGCCCCGTAAAAAGCCACAAGAAAATCTGTCAACCGCAGGCAAACGCAAAGCCGACACGATCGGTTCCCGGGTCCTGCACGTCCCGTGACCATGGTCACATGCGTCGCGCTTCTCGTGTGCTATATTGTTCCACGCTTCACCTGCAGTACGCCTATGACGCTCTATCACATGAATCGCACTTCCGGAGGTTGCATGAACCGCTTCATGGTCCTCACATTGACTGCTGCATCCCTTTGTCTGCTCATTGGTACTTCAGTGTTCACAGCGAATGCCCAGATCACATTCACTCCGTATCAGATGACCAGCAATGCCATCGATGACGGCTCTGTCGATGCTGCCGTGGATGGTGACGGCAACACCCATGTTGCGTATGCACGTGACGGGAACATCTATTATAAGTTGAACATCGACGACGAAGAGCTGGTCGGTCCGGGATCGAACCCTGCGATCGCCGTCTCCGGCGCGAGTATTCCGCATATCGTGTACATCTCGGGTGGATCGGCCATGTACGCCCACCGTGCGTCAGGAAGCTGGAGCACGCCGGGTGCCCTTGCCTACAGTTCGGTCGGATTCGTGGACATCGATGTGGATGGGTCGGGTCACGCGCATATCGTGTATTATTGCAATACGGACGGGGACGGATATGGCGAGATCGTGTATGCGAAGAATACCACCGGCTCCTTTGCCGAGACGGTGATCGCCGATGGGTGGTACGACTCCGGTTCGGGTAACTACTTCTATAATCCGAACATCAAGATCGATGGGAATGGGAAGTACCACATCGTGTTTGAGGCGCAGAATTGGGGCGGCAGGGCGTCCTGGAGCAGCAAGAACCTGGCCTTCGTCACTGATGCAGCGTCCGGCTCCGGTGGCAGCGAAGGATTCGATTGGAACGCCGGCGTGACCACGGGCAAGAACAGCCTCGCCCTCGATGCATCGGGGAATGCGTATGTTCTGTACTACTCGGGCAGCATGATGTACTTTGGTGTGATGACCACTTCCTGGACCGGTGGCGCGCTCGTTACGGGTTCACAGGGCGCGATCGCTGTCTATGGTGGGACCGTTGCCATTGCGTACAATGACGGCACGGACCATATCGCCTACAATGAGAATACTGGTTCCGGCTTCGGTGTGCCGCAGACCGTGGACGCCGGCCGCTCTCCGTCGGTTGCGCTGGACTACGCCCGCCACATCTTTTATGACAAGAGTGACGCCAGTGACAGGGAGATCTTCCTGGCCTCGGATGCAGCACCTCTTCCGATCCAGCTCGCGTCCTTCGTCGCAGCGCAGACCGGCGAGAGCGTTTCGCTCCAGTGGCAGACCGTCAGCGAGCTGAACAACTATGGATTCTTCGTGCAGCGCCTTGGCACCGACGGCGTCACGTATACCGATCTTCCGGGGAGCTTCGTTGCCGGGCACGGTACGACGGGTGAGGCGAACGTCTACACGTTCGTTGATCGCGCGCCGGAAGGTGAGGGCTGGTACCGGTTGCGCCAGGTCGACCTCGATGGTTCGGTCCATGTCAGCGAACCGATCCGTGTGATGAGCACGACGGGAGTGGAGTCCGACGGGCCCGTGGCATTCGCGCTGTCACAGAACTATCCCAATCCGTTCAATCCGGCAACGCAGATCGCGTTCCAGACCGCGGAAGCGGGGCAGGTGCGGCTCGTGGTCTTCGACCAGTTGGGCCGGGAGGTGGCGACCCTCGTGAATGGCGACATGCCTGCGGGCCGCCATGCGGCGTCGTTCAACGCCGGCGGGTTCGCCAGTGGCGTGTACTTTGCCCGGCTGAGCGCCGGCAGTCAGACGAGCATGATCCGCATGATGCTGATGAAATAGGTGGTGGTGTGGTGAAAGCGCGCGAGGGCCCGTCCCGTTGTTCCGGGGCGGGCCTGTTGCGTTTCATCCGTACCACCCGATACTCGTCAACCCCCGTCTGCTTATCGCCGGAGTCTCCGGGAGATCTGGACGATGACCACGGAGAGCACCAGGACGCCCGCCGTGAAGATCGTGTCGCCCACCACGCGTGACCACCGGAATGCAGCGATCACGTCCGTCTGCAGGAATTCCGCACTCCGTGCATACCAGTAGCCATGCTCCACGGAGGCCCACGTTTGCATGAGTCCGACGGGCAGGAGGCTGATCACCACCATCGCCATCAACCCGATATTGATCGACCAGAAGGTGAAGGACAGTGCGCGATCCGGCCAGACCGCCGCCGGTCGGAGCGCCCGGAGGCAGAACAACATGAGTCCGATCCCGAGCATCCCGTACACGCCGAACAGCGCTGCATGTGCATGCACCGGGGTCGTGTTCAACCCCTGCATATAGTACAGCGCGATCGGGGGGTTGATCATGAACCCGAAGAGTCCGGCACCCACCATGTTCCAGAACGCGACCGAGACGAAGAAGTAGATCGGCCAGCGGTACCGCACCACCCATGCCGTTGTGCGCGAGAGCCGTATATTCTCCCACGCTTCATACCCCACGAACACCAGTGGCACGACCTCCAGAGCGCTGAAGACCGAACCCAGCGCGAGCACGATCGTCGGGGTGCCCGAAAAGTAGAGGTGGTGCAGAGTGCCGATGATCCCGCCCGACAGGAAGATCGTTGCGGCGAGGATGGTCGCTTTGCCGGCCGCGACGACGCTGACGAGCCGCAGCCGGGCGAACAGGAACGCGATGACCACCGTCGCGAACACCTCGAAGAAGCCTTCCACCCACAGATGCACCACCCACCACCGCCAGTATTCCGCGATCGCCAGGTTGGTGTGCTTGCCGTACATCAGGGCAGCGGCATAGAACGAGGCGATCGCAACGGAAGAGATCAGGAACAGGGTGAGGATCGGTTTCTGTTCATCTTTCTTCCGCAATGCCGGGAGGATCGAGCGGACCAGCAGGAAGAGCCAGAGGAACAGTCCGACCAACAGTGCGATCTGCCAGATCCGGCCCAGATCGATGTATTCATATCCGCTGTGTCCGAACAGGAACCAGAGTTCATCCGGGAGCACGTTCTGTATGCTGAGCCACTCGCCTGTCATGGACCCGAGGACGACGACGACGAGTGCGCCGAAGAGGACATTCACGCCGAGGCGTTGGCCTCTGGGTTCGACGCCGCTCACCGCGGGCCCGATGTAGAGGCCTGCGGCCAGCCATGCCGTCGCGATCCAGAAGATCCCCAACTGCGTATGCCACGTCCGCACCACGCTGTAGGGAAGTATCGACGACAACGGGAAGCCGTAGAAGGCGTCGCCCTCGACGGCATAATGGGCTGCCACCACACCGGCGATGATCTGCAACAGGAACAGGGCGGTGACGGTCCAGAAGTACTTCACCACTGCCATTTGTGATGGGGTCGGTGACGCATCGAGGAGTGGATCTTCTTTGGGGATCTCGCCCAATGCCGGCGTCCGCTCGAGCGATGCATGATACCACGCCATAGCGCCGATGCCCGCAAGCAGCAGGATGATGCTCACACCGGTCCATACCACTGCGTCGCCGGTGGGAACATTGCCGATGAGAGGCTCGTGCGGCCAGTTGCTCGTGTAGGTGACATTCTCCCCCGGCCTGTTGGCAGCGGCGGCCCAGGAGGTCCAGAAGAAAAAGGCCCCGAGTTGCTGCAGCTTCCTGGGATCCGGCTGCGCGTTCTTCGGTATCGCGTACTCGGGACGCCCGTTGGCGAAGATATCACTGTAGTATGCCACGTTCGCACGGAATGCCTCGGCGCGGATCGGGTCGATGGTCAGTGTGCCGGTCGCCGGATCATACGTATTGGTCCGGATCAGTTCCTGCAACCGCCGGGCGAGCTGCGCCCGCTGTTCAGGCGCCAGTGACTCGTAGCTGTGGCCAAAGTCGCTTCCCGCCCACCGTTGGAGTATGAACATGCATTCCCTATGCAGCCAGTCAGCGCTCCAATCCGGCGCAACGTAGCTCCCGTGCCCCCAGACGGAACCGACCTCCATACCGCCGAGTGCCTGCCACACATTCTGGCCAGCACTGATCGTTCCTTCGTCGATCACGACGGTTCCGTCCGCCGTGATCACCCTGTCGGGGATGGGCGGGGCCTTCTGGTAGATCGAGACGCCGACCCAGCCCAGGACGGCGAAGGAGAGGATAAGTACAGCGGCGAAACCTGTCCAATATGCCTTCATGATCGTTCCCTTATGCGATAGGTGACCGGTGCGCCGCTGCCGCCCCGTTCTCCAGCGCGATGGCACCGGGGAACAGGATGTTGTTCTCGAGGTGAACATGCGTATGGAGGTCCTCTTCGAATTGCCGGAGCTCCTGATACGTCACCTGGTACGTCGTGCATGCATCCGCAGGGGTCGTGTAGGTGTCGCTCAACGACCGGATGGTCGCGAGGGCATCTCCGGCAGCAACATGTTCTGCTTCCATCATGCGAATGGGGTTCGCCGCGCTCCCGAACGGCGGAGGAGCCATGTGCCGTCCTTCACGGCGTGCACGCGCGAGGGCGGTGACGTAGGGGAAGAGGATGCGTTCCTCTTTCATCATGTGATGCTGGAGTTCCTCGGCAACGGCAGCGAATCGTTCCGCGATCGTGACGACTTCAGGGTGCCGTTCGCCGTGGACGCGCGCAACCTTAGCGGTGTGCGTCAGGAGTGTGGGGATCGCGTCCCGGACATAGGAATGGTGGACGGTGACGATATGCTCGATGAGGTCTTCGAGGGCCAGCCGGGTGAAGCGGTCGTCGGGAGGGAGCGGGGAGCGGCCGAGGTTTCCGAGAGCTGCGATGATGGGCGCCGCATCGAGGCGCCGTGCGGCACATGCCTGTTCGATCGTGACGCCTCCGTTGCAGCAAAAATCCAGCGCATACTTCTCGAAGATCGCCGCGGCGCGGAAATCCTGCGTCACGATCTCTTTGAGCGTTGTGGTGTTGAGTGATGTCATGGCCCTGCTTCCTTCTGTTGTGTCTGCGCGTGTCTCCAAACGATCTTACCGTCGGTATCGATCGAAAGGAGTCTTCGTTGTTCCATTGCTTTGATGGACCGGATGACCGTTTCCACGCGGAGGCCGGTCATATCGGCCAGCAGTTGGCGGGTCAGCGGGACCCGGAATGACCGTTTGGTCCCTGTTCCGCTTTCTGCCCGTCGAAGATACTCGATCAGGGTGGTGAGTCGGTGCTCGGCCTCTTCCACCGCGATCTCGGTCAGCATCATCGACTTGTACAACAGCCGGCTGCTGAGTCCCTGTGTCACTGCGAGGTGTATCCCCGGGTTCTCCCGCAGTAGCGTGAGGAATCCGTCGCGCGGGCATGCCCAGACCTCACCGGCGATCATGGCGACGGCGGAGGCGGGGTAGGGTTCGTTCAGGAAGAACGGGGGCTCCCCGAAGCTCTGGCCGTCGGTGAAATACCCCTGGACGAACTCGCGGCCTTCTTCCGTGTGGGTCATCATTTTTATCTTGCCCGTGCGGACGATGTAGAAGTGCGATGCTGTATCACCCTGTGCGAACAGGACCTCGTTCCTGTCGAGGTGCCGGAGGCGTGCGCCAAATGTGGTGACGATATCATCTGCGATCATGTCGGGATCCTGCTTTCCGGAAGCACCGGGCTTCCGTGCTGGTGAGAGAATCTCATCATTCCGCGGATGAGGTGTATATGACCTATCTCATAGAACGAGGTGTGCCGTGGTTGATTCCCGGGTAGCACTCTGTGCGGCCGGAGAGTGGCATCCGGCCGTCTGGAGAGTGGCAGCGAACCCGCATTGTTCGTATATTAATACTTTATGCATATCCATCAGGGACCATGGGGCTGAAAGACGATATCCTGCGCCGCCGGACGTTCGCGATCATTTCGCATCCGGACGCGGGAAAGACAACACTGACCGAGAAGTTCCTTCTCCATGGCAACGCCATCCAGCTTGCCGGCTCCGTCACGGCGCGGAAGAACCAGCGCCAATCCACATCGGACTGGATGGAGCTCGAGCGCAAGCGCGGCATCTCCATCAGTTCCACCGTGTTGCAGTTCGATTACGACGGGTACCGCATCAATCTGCTGGACACCCCCGGGCACCAGGACTTTTCCGAGGACACCTATCGTGTGCTCACGGCGGTCGATGCCGTGGTGATGGTCATCGACTCGGCAAAGGGCATCGAAGCACAGACCCGGAAGCTCTTCGAAGTATGCCGGCGCAGGCACATTCCGATCTTCACGTTCATGAACAAGCTCGACCGTCCGACCATGGACCCACTGGAGCTTCTGGACGAGCTCGAGCATGTGCTGGGGATCGCGGCGTTCCCGATGGTGTGGCCTCTGGGGACGGGCTTTCATTTCCGCGGCGTGTACGACAGGATGAAGAAGGAGGCGCATCTCTTCGAATTCGGATCGAACGGTGCCTACCGGGTCCCCGAGCAGGTCGGTTCTCTTTCCGACCCGATCGTGAACGAGCGGATGGACCCGAACGAGCATGCGATACTTCTTGAACAGATCGCGATGCTCGACCATGCCGGAGCGCAGTTCGACCTTGACGCGGTGCGGGCAGGCCGCATGACGCCCGTCTTCTTCGGAAGCGCGCGGAACAATTTTGGCGTCCAGCTCCTGCTCGATGGGTTCCTGAAGTATGCGGATCCGCCGCGCCCGCGGTCGAGCAATGGCGTGGAAGTGCAACTCGACAGCGAGACCTTCTCGGGTTTCGTGTTCAAGATCCAGGCGAACATGGATCCGCGCCACCGCGATCGCATCGCGTTCCTCCGCATTTGTTCCGGCAGGTTCGAACGGGATATGACGGTGACGCATGCGCGGAGCGGCAAAACGATCCGTCTCTCCAATGCGTCCAAGTTGTTCGGACGCGACCGTGAAACGGTGGATGAGGCCGTGGCGGGCGATATCGTCGGCTTCGTCGGCCAATCGATCCTTGGTATAGGCGATACGCTGACGGAGGATCCGGCGATCGTGTACAATGAAATCCCCCGGTTCCCGCCGGAGTGCTTCTCACTTCTGAGCAATCCCAACCCGTCGAAATTCAAGCGGTTCCGCGAGGGTGTGGATCAGTTGCTGCGCGAGGGCGTTGTTCAGGGATTCCAGCCGAGGGGTTCGGCGACCCAGATCCCCATCCTTGCCGCCGTGGGTCCCCTGCAGTTCGAGGTCTTCAAATTCCGATTGGAATCTGAATACGGGGCCGAGGTGGATCTGGGTGCGACGGATTGGAAATTCGCCCGATGGGTGCACCCCTCGGTCGACCGATCGACCCTGACCCCCGGCATCCTGCCGACCGGCGCGATCATTGCTGACGATGCACGCGGGCAGACCGTGATCCTCTTTCCCGGGGACTGGGCGCTTTCGGTCTTCACGCAGAAGCATACGTCGATCCTGCTGTCGGAGGCCCCGTATGACGACGGTCCGGGAGCCTGAGTCTTGCGCTTCACGTTTTTTCTCTCTATAGTAATGGTATTCTCATGATGCGGGTGAACAGACGCCCGCACTCCCCGTATCCACGCAAGGGACATCGTACATGCGCATCCTGATCGTCGAAGACGACCAAGCGAGCATGCTGGTCCTGTCAACGTATCTCACACAATTCGGTGCCGTGTCGACCGCTCCTGACGGTGAAGCGGGAGTGGAAGCGTTCCGCACGGCGTTGGCGGAGGGGAACCCGTTCCAGTTGGTTTGCCTCGACATCATGATGCCCAAGCTCGATGGCCAGGCTGCGCTCAAGCAGGTCCGTGTGATCGAGAAGGAGTTCAGTATCCCGGCGGCGAAGCAGGTGAAGGTGATCATGACCACGGCACTCGGCGACCGGGAGAATCTTCTGGAAGCGTTGCCCCAGTGTGATGCCTATCTGCAAAAGCCGGTCGACCGGGCACAACTGCTTTTTTATATCAAGCGCTTCGGTCTGCTGAAGGCGTAGCCCTCCGTCCGTTCCTTCTGCTGATCCCCCGGGCGATGCCCGAGCAGGTCCCCCCAGAGACATTCAAAGTGTGATGTGCTGCCGTGATCCCGTGGATCCCGTGTGATCCACCGTATGGTTGCGTCCCGCGTTGCCGTTCCGTACATTCTGTTGGGGTCTGCTCTCCCTCTTCGTAATCCCAATCCGATGGACAATCATGTGGAGGTGCCATGTACTTCCAGATCCAGACGTCCTCACTCCTCGTTGTTGCCGTACTGATGCTCTGCAGTGCAATGTCGTCACCGGCCGCGGATATCCGCGAGACCATCCGGTCCGCAAAGGCCGCCTTACGTGCTGCAGAGAACACCAATGATGCCCAGGTCAAAGCCACGAAGCTCAGCGAAGCACGCTCTCTCATCGATCAGATAAAGGCAGCGGAGCCGGGCAACAGTGAATTGCGCACTCTGGAAAGCAAGTACCGCTACCTTGCGCCTGACGCTGCACCTGCCACCCCGTCGTCCTCGGCAACGCCCGTTGGTGCGGGGGGGTCCCCGGAAGCGCTCAAAGATTGGACCGCGATCGTTGAGATGCACAAGGCACTCCGCGACAAAACGCAGCGGTTCTTCCCGAATGCCGTGAACATCGCCTATGGTCCGGAGCAGACCGCTGAGGTCATCGCTCTTGCCGCTGATGTCATGAAGAATGACAGGCCGCGCATCCTGGGCTTCCTCAAGGAGTTCGCCGCGAAATACGGCCAGCCCGATGATGCCATGGACCGGAAGATCATCGCCTTGACGCCAAAGGATCCGAAGAAAGGGATGTATGATGAGGCCAACCAGCGCCCCGACGATCTTCCGAGTCAATGCTATCTTGGCCTGGTCGACCGCCTGACGTGGGTGCAGGAGAACACGGCGCAGGAAGCGAAGAACATCATGCGTGATGCCATGCTGAAACTTGCCGATGCCGAGTTCATCATGGACACGCACCGCGATGCACAGTATCAGAGCATCGAGGCCGAGCTCAAACGCGCGCTGCAATTCAACCCGAAGGATGCGGAGATCTCCACCGCGCTCGGGAACGTGCAGGCAAGCAGGAAGCGGTCCGCCGCCGATGCGAAGAAGGCACTCGAGTCGGCGCGCTTCCCCGCGCATGCGGCGGGATTCGCTGGACCGGGAAGCGTACCGGACCTTGTTGCGGCAGTGCGTCAGTACTACGCCGGCGCCTACCCGAAGGAACGTGTGCTTGCGGTTTCTGTGTCCGGTGGATGGGTCGTGACCAAGACCACCATCCTGGGCGCACCGATCCAATGGGGATTGCCGGTGTACTGCGCTGCACAACAGAACGAAGCCGGGATCTGTCGGGTCTTCAAGATGACCATCCTGACCGGGATCGGTGCAGGCATCGCAAAGGCTCCGCCGTTCACCGACCACTGGACAGGGGATTCCTACCGGATGCTTGTCTCGAACGTGAAATGACCTTGATGGGATATCTGCCTCCTGGAGTGGAAGGGGAGAGAAGGCAAGATCTGCGAGCGGGGGAGGAGGCAGATGGCTGATTTTAGCCATGCGGGTGGATCGAGGCGCTTCCTCCCCTGCATTCCTGCTGGAAATCTCCACGGTTTGTAGGCACGCAGTTTGCAACTCCAACTGTGACGAACAATGTCGTCCCCGGAACCCGGGCAAGGCAGCGAGCGGGAGTCCCTGGTGGGATACCGGGATCGCAGCAGAGTAAGATCACGAGCGAAAGGACGAGCCGGTCATGCGGATCCTGGTCGTTGAAGATGATAGTGCGAGCAGCTTCGTTCTCACCACATTGCTGAGTCCGTATGGTGAGACGGCCGCTGCCGTTGATGGGAAGGCCGGGCTCGATGCATTCCGACAGGCACACGCCGAGGGGAAACCCTTCGAACTCATCTGCCTTGACATCATGATGCCGCAACTCGACGGTCAGGGGGTGCTGCGGGCCATACGTGCATTCGAGGAAGAGAAGAGGATCGACAGGAAGAAGGCCGCACGGGTCATCATGACCACGGCATTGGGCGACAAACTCAATGTGATCGAGGCACTGCCGCGGTGTGATGCATATCTGCAGAAGCCCATCGACAGGAAGGAACTGCTGTTCTACATCAAGAAATTCGGTTTGCTCAGCCCGGCGGAGCAGCAGGAGATCGCGGAGCGCGAGCGCAAGCGGGCGGCGACAGCGGGTCTTCCCGAGAAGACCAAGGACATGCCCTGGGTGGATTGAGTGAGAGGGGCCACCAGGTGAGAAGGGCGTGCCCTTGCTCACTGGCCGATGAGCCAGGCTTTTGCTTCCTCTGGAGTGTCGAACCGCGCCAGCACCCTTCCCGAGAACTTCATCACGATGTCAAATTCCAGTTTGAGCAACCCCGTTGCTCCGATGACCGCGCCCGCCTTGACGTAAGGCTTGTTGAATGTGGTGAATTCCTTCAACACCTTTGATGTCATCGGGTTGACACGCGCGCCTGCCACGTTCGTAAGGGTGAGCACCGAACCCGGAGCCTCCTTCGAGATCAGCTTTTTGCTCTCCCGAATGATACCGACAAGGTCTTCGAATTCCACGCCACCGAAATCGATGAAGAGGATCCGCTTTCCTTCGTATTCAATGAATCGTGCACCACCCATGCATCTTTCCCCTATGTTGCGGGATCGCCTGCCAGTATGTTGGATCAGGCCATGCCCATCCACTGGCAATATCAAGCAAACAGGATGCCCGCGAGAAACTGTCGGAGAATCCCGTTTTTTTGCGCACGTATGGCGACTTCTCTGGATCTGCACTCGTCAATTTGAAGATTGCGCAACACGTGGTCAACCATGACCACGATGTCGGGTGCCCCCGGCGATCAGTTCTCGCTGATCATTCCTGTTTCGCGGTAGCTGCCATCCTTCTCAATACGATACGTCTTCACCTCGAACGGCGCACATGCGAAGTTGATCGTTGCCGCAGGGGCCCTCAGAACCAGCGTACCTTCCGTGCGGGTCCCTTTCGTTTCCTGCACCCTGACGATCAACGCCGACCTATCCCACGACTGCTTGCATGCAAGGAGCCGGATGGTTCCCGGGGTCAGTGTC
Organism: Ignavibacteriota bacterium; assembly: GCA_016707525.1. Lineage (NCBI taxonomy): Bacteria > Pseudomonadati > Ignavibacteriota > Ignavibacteriota bacterium. Next base: position 90,292 of record JADJHP010000017.1, on the reverse strand, counting down.
AGAAGTTCCTGCCGGTCGGGGACCCCGGCCCCGATAGGATAGTGAGGAAGGACATACGGAGGCGCGGCGAGGCCGTCGGCCAGGCCGGACACACGTTGCCGCACATCTTCCGGCGACCCGGTGGTCACGAGGATCCTTGCCTCATGGACGCCGAGGTCCATCACTTTGTATGATGACCGCGAGCCAAGATCGAACGTCCGTTCAAAACAGTACGGAGCACTGCGGAGGATGGAGAGGCGGACCTCGCCGTTGCTGCAGTCGAACCCGTGCTGACCGCTGTTCACGATGGCGAACGCCGCAGGCACCCCTCCGGCTGTGTCTTCCAGGATCAGCCAGCGTCCGTGTGTGTATTCCTCGCCATCCGCAGGCCGGTGGATCGCGCCTGCGGGTACTTCACAAAAGACCCCGGGGCTCTTCAGGGATGTCGGGAAGGAAAGTTTCAGCCTCTTCCGTTCCTCATTCCAGACGACGCGGATCCGGAATTCGATGTAGGGGTGATGCGCATAAGCTATCGTACGAACCGTGAGGAGGCTTGTGCCGTAGGTGAAGCGGGCGTCGTGGATCGTCCGGATGGCGCCTGATTCTGCGACCCGCGATGCGCCTGGCACGGGGACGAATTCTCCGAGCACATCCCTGTAGCTCCACTTTTCCATGCCCCATGAATCCCCATCATCGTTCACCACGAGCGCGCGCAGAAGATCTCCGGAAAGAATATTGGCGACGGTTCCGGCTGCGAGGGATGTGATGCGGCCGCTCGCCGGGTCGATCCTGTGGGGGATCGCTGGTGCTGCCGGCGCAGGTTCATAGGGGCCTTCGTGCATCTCCATGCGGAAATGGGCGGCCCCGACCTGAGGGAGGGTGGCGGTGAAACTTACCTTGCGGCGCCATTGGTCCGCCAGGAGAAGCATTTCCGCGTTCTCTTCCTGGACCGGCAGTTCCGTCCCGTCGATCGTGAAGAGGCGTGCGTGCCACTTCCCTTCCCACCGCGGCATGTGATCGATCATGTACTCACATTCCACGGGGACGTGCGTGCTGGCAGGGTTGGCGTTGAGCACGGTGACCGGGATCTGCAGGGGGCGGGGAGGGCCCTGAGAGAATGCGCTGACCGCTCCAAGGCGGAGCCGACGGTGTGTTTCGGATGAGCGGCCGTAGAGATCGAGGGCATCGTGTTCCGCGATCTCCACCGACGATCCCGGGAGAATATCGTGGAAATCGTTGAACAGATGATCGCGCCAGGCGTCCGTCAATTGCTCCGCAGGATACGGTTGTCCCTTGAGCCACCACGATGCCGCGCGTGCACTTTCCGTCTGAAGAAGCCCGGCCAGGTTCTGTTGCATCCGGCGTTTCAGCCGCGCCATGGACGTATAGCATCCGGTGAAGATCCGATTCACGTCTCCTTCCAGCAAGGGGGCGGAAGGGATCCGGTCTGCGATGGCTTCATAGAATCGTTCGAGAGAGCTATGGACGATCGTCACACGCTTCTCGCGCTGCATCAATTCGCGGATGGATTCGAGTTCCGCCCGTGCCGCCCCGCCGCCATGGTCCCCCATGCCCCAGAAGACCGGCGTGTCCCGTTCTTCACGGAGGGCGATCTCCGCGGCTGCCATGATGCGCTCCACGGTCTTCCCGGGATACGTATTGTACGCGGAGAACGGGATGCGATACACCGGGATCTCCGACCCGTCAACCCCGCGCCAGCGGTACAGGTCCGAGCCGATAGGAAGATCTTTCTCTTCCGGGCGCATATGGACGTACAAACGGTAGCCGGCACGCACCAGTAATTGCGGCAGTCCTCCGGAATGGCCGAAGGAATCGAAGTTGTACGCGACGGCCGGGGTGACACCGAAACGGTCGTGGAAATAACGCCGCCCTTCAGCGATGTGGCGTATCAGCGCCTCCGTGCCCGGCATATTCACATCCGGCTGGAGGTCCCATCCGCCGGTGATGCACCAGCGTCCTTCCCGCACGAGTGACCGGATCTCCGTGAACAACGCCGGATCGAGTTCTTCGACCCAGCGGTAGAGGATGGCCTCGTTGTGGTTGAAGACGAAGTCCGGGAATTCCCGGAGGAGGCGGGCAGCGATGCCGAATGTGGTCACGGCCTCTGCCGCACCTTCATCCCACCGCCATTGCCAGACGGGATCGAGATGCGCGTTGCATATCAGGTGAAGCTTCGGTGTGGTCATGGTCGTCTCAGAACGATAGGTGGAATCAGGTTGTCAGATCTCATCGGCAGAAGGAAGATTCTTGTACCAGGTGAAGTAGAGGACGATAGCGACGATAAGGGTCACTGCGGCCCACAGTCCCGCCTGCGTCCAATTCTTCAGGAACATATAGAACGGGAGGATCCCCAGACAGAGTTGGAAGAACGCAGCAATGAACCCATTGAGGATATCCACGCGGGGCATCGGGTCGTTCACCGGGATGAGTCCGCGGCGCTCGGCCTCTTCGCGCACCGGCTTCCAGAATCCGAAGGGGCGGACCCGCGCATAGAATGCCACGAGGGATTCCATGTCCGCGGCAGGAGTGAGGTATGTGATCACGACGGTGACGACCGTTGATGCCGTCATCAGGAACAGGATGGCCTCGTGCAGGGGGAGGAAATCGAGGAACAGCTTGTGCACGCCGACGACGATCGCCGATCCCAGCATACTCCAGATGAAGGACCGGGCCCCGAACCGCCACCAGTGCCAGCGGAATGTCCCGGGGACGAGCACCACGGTCAGCATCACGTACAGGAGCATCTCCCATGCGGCGATGATGCTGTCGTACATGAAACTCATCGCGAATCCTATGATGATCACGAGGCTTGACACGATCATGCCCAGATGCACGAGCGAACTCTCGGACATCTTCCGGGCGACATAGCGTTTGAGGAAATCGTTGAGGACCACATTGCTGGAGACGTTGATGATGGCGCTCAGGGTGGACATGAGGGCGGCGAGGAGCACCGCCATGACGAGTCCGGCAATACCCGCAGGCATGCTCTTGACGACCAGCGGCATGATCTTCTCCGCATCGAAGGAGGCGCCGGTGCCGAGATAGTAGACTCCAAAGGTGAGGAACGACCCGGCGACGAGCCAGCGCACCGTATGGCCAAGGGTCCACATACCTGCCGAGAGCGACGCCTCCCGCGGGCTCTTTGTCGTGAGGAAGAAGGCGAAGTCCCACCCGAAAGGCCCCAGGAGCAACTTGTACGCCAGCCAGAGCAGGCTGGCGCCGAGGTAGGGGCCGAGTGGCGCGTACTGGTGGAATTGCGCTGGAACCGTCGAGGTGTAGTCGGGCCAGAGGTTCCAGGGGATCGCGAGCGAGTCCCAGCCGGGACTGCGAGCCGCGAGGGCAGAGAGTCCATCCGGCAGTTGGAGGGCAGCAATGGTCATGCACACGGCGCCGACCATGATAAGCAGCGTCTGGAAGAGGTCGGTCCAGATCACGCCGAAAAAACCGCCGAGGGTCACATAGATGCCCACGACGATGAAGAGGATGAGTGTGGATTCCCAGCGGGGGAGGGGGACGAACTCTTCCACGAACTTCCCGGTGCCGACCGCGACGTAGATCAGCATCAGCATCATGGAGAGCAGGATGAACGCCGCGATGATGGTCCGGAGGATCTCGGTCTCACGCCCCTTGCCGAAGCGGGTTTCCATCCACTCGGCGGGGGTCATGACCCCGGACCGCCGGATATACTTCGCCTGGAAGGCCATGAACATGGCCATGCCAAAGAAGCCCCAGCCGAAGTGGATGATCCAGATGGACTTGAGTCCGGTGTAGAACATGACGCCGATGATGAGCATCGTGCCGCCAATGTCGACGTAGCTGGAGCATCCGGAGAGGCCGATCATCCACCACGTCGCCTGACGGTTGGCGAGATAGTAGGCATCCAGCTTCTTTGAGGCTCGCCGCTGGAAGGCCGTGCCGATCGCCATGGTAGCGATCAGGTACACGATGATGATGGCAATGTCGACCGGTGCTAAGTGCATCGCATGGATCTCCTTGGACGGAACGCGGGCAGCGTTGGATGAACTGCTGAAAGAGCGGGTAGAGTGGCCGTGGGGTGCGTCTCCCGGGCGTGGCCGGGAGCACCACCGGAATATCGACAGAAATCAGGAGAAAGTCAGGTAGGAAATGCTGTTTCAATTGTGGAATGATCTGCAGGTGCCCGATACGCGACGTATGGTGCTGGCAGGTCGTCCCCGAATACGGTATCATCTACGAAACCCTGAATGCCGTTCCTTCTCACCATATGGAGCCTTCTCATGCGAGCGACCACGTTCTCCGCCGTGTTCCTGCTTCTCGTTTCCGTCTCCGGAGTGTGTCCGGCCCAACAACAGAAGGGGGATGTTGAACTGCAATTGCAGGGCTCCTACTTCACGACCTTTGCCACGGATGTGTCGGTCAACGTCGGCACGATCGCAGGGAAGTTCGCCCCCTTCATCACGGACAATATTCAGATCGGCATTGGCCCCACCCTCACCATCACCACCGCCACCGTCACCACAGTGGCACCCCTGACAGGTCGGACGGAGCAGAAGAGCAATACAACACTGACCTTTGGCAGTACGGTATTCGTCACATACTCATTTCTCATGAAAGATGCGCGGGCGGTGCCGTATGTGGGGGCGTCCTTCTACAAGGTGGATTTCAAGAATCCTGCGGAACGTGGATGGGTGGGGGTGAATGGCGGGATGCGCTATTACCTGACACGGCGGACAGCCTTGGATGTCAGCGCAAGCTATTTAAAGACACTGACGGAGGAGAAACGGGGAAGCATGCTCCTGTTCTCGTTCGGCCTGAGCTTCCTCGTGTAGACTCCAGGCGTCCGTCCGGGGCCCGGCCGGCGGGTTGTACCCGGGGTCGGGGCTCGCGACGTCAGGTGATCGTGATGGTGATGGCGGGGCCAGCGTCCATCACTGGCTCAAACGGCTGAGAAGTCTTCCTTCACGCCTCATGGCGTAGAGTATCCTTCGCACGCTCTTGTGCCAGTGGGGTACACGGGCGATCCGGCCGGAGCAGCACCGGTCGTCGGCATCGAGGAACATGCGGCGTTCCACCATGGTGTAGATGTCAGCGATCGGTACCCATTGGTGGCGGGGTAAATGTTGTGCGAGTGTGTCGCGGAGTATGGTATCCTGCGTCATGGACGTTGTTTCCCTTCTCCTGTGTCCCTGCGTTTTTGTGCATCACTCTTTCGTGTCCGGACCACATCACTCACGATCTTCCGGAATCGTTTGCCATTGAGAGGGTGAGGGGCGAATTCATCGTTGCCTGCCGACCGGCGGAGCGCCTCGTGAAACTCTCCGATCGATGTCGGGTTCAGGATAAAGCTACGGACGTTCTTTCGCACGTCGTCGAGTTTGGAGGTCGGCGGGTCGGGCAGTGTGAGACGTGTACGGGGCCGTTGCGTTCGCCGTTCGGGCATGAAGCGTACTACCTTTCTGGGTTCTCCGGTCGAATGACCGGGGACAAAAAAACCCCGGTCGTTGAGCGACCGGGGTTGTGTGGCCTGGGGGGCCGGGGCGATTATGCCCGTGTCACGCCGGTGGCCTGCAGACCCTTCGGTCCGCGCACCACCTCGAACTGGACGCTGTCACCCTCGTTGAGGGTCTTGTAGCCGTCGCCGACGATCTCTTTGAAATGCACAAAGATATCCTCGCCGGTTTCGCGTGAGATAAATCCGAAGCCTTTGGCTCCGTTGAACCATTTGACTGTTCCTTTTTCCATGGAACACGTCCTTTCAAGTAATGTACATCCGCAGCCGGCGGACACGGTCATCCACAATCAGAAGTGTGCCTACAAACGAAAAAACGCAACCCTGTCTTTACTGACCATGGTAGCGTTCTCTGCCGAAAGCCGCGGATTTGACTGCCGGGTCCTTGCGAACCCCACGCCGATGATACGGCGTCAGTGAAAACCACACAACGATCACAAATGATCAATGAGTAAGTATACAATTTCCGGCGGCCAATAGCGAGAAATAAATGGACTATTTTGGGTGTGACCAACCCTGGAGGATCTAGCTCCATTTTCATCCTTTTGATGGATGCGGTCATCATGCACGTCGGCGTAGATTTGTGCAAGAGATGAGTACCCTGTGTATGCACACTGTCCGGCGATCCGTGGGAGGCCCCCGATGAACATCCTTCTCGTCTGTCCCGAATATCCCGATACGTTCTGGTCCTTCAAGCACGCCCTCTCGTTCATTTCGCGCAAGGTGGGGCAGCCGCCTCTCGGGTTGCTGACGGTTGCGGCACTGCTCCCGCCGGAGTGGACGAAGAAGCTTGTCGATCTCAATTGTGCACCCCTCGACGAGCGGGATCTCCACCGGGCGGACTACGTCTTTCTCGGGGGGATGTCCGTGCAGGCAGATTCCGCACGTGCCGTGATCGCGCGCTGCAATGCTGCCGGTGTTCCCGTCGTGGCTGGGGGGCCGCTCTTCACGGCGCGGCATGCCGAGTTCACGGGTGTTGCGCATTTCGTTCTGAATGAAGCCGAGATCACCCTCCCGATGTTCCTGGAAGATCTGCGGCGCGGTACGCCGCAAGCGTGCTATACGACGGCCGCATGGGCCGATCTGTCCACGACCCCGCTTCCGATGTGGGAGTTGATCGACCTGGAGAACTATGCCACGATGAATGTCCAGTACTCACGCGGCTGCCCGTATGATTGTGAGTTCTGTGACATCACCGTCCTCTACGGACGCCGGCCACGCACGAAGTCCGCGGAACAGGTGATCGCAGAACTGGAGGCCGTCTATGCAACGGGCTGGCGCGGCCACGTGTTCTTCGTGGATGACAACTTCATCGGGAACAGGGACAAACTGAAGCAGGAGGTCCTGCCGGCGCTGATCGCGTGGATGGAGGGTCATGGGTATCCGTTCTCGCTCGGGACCGAAGCCTCGCTCAACCTCGCCGATGATGATGAGTTGCTGCAGATGGTGGCAAGGGCGGGATTCGAAGAAGTGTTCGTCGGGATCGAAACCCCGAATCCCGGCAGTCTGGATGAATGCAAGAAGACCCCGAACAGGGGGCGCGACATGATCGCGAGCGTGAAGGTGCTCCAGAAGGCCGGGTTGCAGGTGCAGGGGGGATTCATCGTCGGGTTCGACAATGACCCCCCGGCGATCTTCGATGCACTGATCCAGTTCATCAGGGAGAGCGGCATCGTGGTAGCGATGGTCGGGCTGCTGAACGCACCGATCAACTCGAGGCTGCATGCACGGTTGAAGAAGGAGAAGCGCCTGCTGGATGTGTTCACCGGGAACAATACGGATTTCTCGATGAACTTCTCACCGCGGATGGAACGGGCGGTCCTCCTGGAAGGATACCGGCGGATACTGGCCACCGTCTACTCGCCCCGGGAATACTATCGCAGGGTCACGGAGTTCCTGCAGACCCACGAACCGCAACAATTGCACCGGGCCCCGATCGGGTTCGTGCAACTCGCTGCTGTTGTCAAGTCAATGATCCTGCTCGGCATGGTGGGGAGGGAGCGGGCGCAGTACTGGCAATTGTTCTTCTGGTCGCTGTTCCGCCGTCCGCGACTGTTCTCCACGGCGATCACCCTGGCCATCTACGGATCGCATTTCCGGCGGGTGTTCGAACAGCACTTCTCATGAAGGGGGTATGTGCCAGCGGCCGGCCGTGAGGTGGGGCCGGCCGAGCCCCGGGGGGGGAGGGGCTAGGGCAGAGTGATAGCAGTGATATCCGCTATCCGGCGCAGGCGCGACATCATCTCCGAGCGTTCCTTTCCGAAATGCTCAAAGGTTCCCGCGATCTTTTCCATCCATATACCGATCTGTGCTTCCTTCCGTGCGTCCACGACAGGGACCTCGCGAGCTGCGTTGGCCAGTTGGCCCTCGTCGATCCCGTGTGTTGCCGCGAGCAAACGGATGCGTTCCTTCTCTTCTGTGCTGTCGGGAGCCGATGCATAGAACTGTCCCGCCACGAACATCGCCACGAGCGTGTCGCCTATCTCGACGCGGGCCCGGGCATAATGCAGCCCGGCGTGGCACGTGACGAAGCGGGGTTTCACTTCCGGTTGCGTTGCCAGCTTCCGCCATGAGGCGATGCACGCCTCCTTCCCGGACTCCGAGCCCAGGATCAACGAGCAGAAAGCGCAGGGGCTGCTGAGTCGTGTGAGGGGAGTCCCGTCAGGTGCGGTGGTGAGTGAGCTGACCTGCGTGATGTCGGCAAAGACGTCCTGGATGGGCTGGATGCAGTTGATCGGGAGGACCTGGTGCGATACCCCCGGCTTTTCCTGGTCGTCCGGTCGAACGCCTGAAAGCAGGGCGTCGACGGCATCCTTGGGAAAACGCCACTGGTTGCCCACTTTTACCCCCTTGAGACGACCATCCGTGAGCATCCGGTAGATAGTGGTCCTGTCGATCTTCAGGAGATCTTGAAGCTGCTTAGCGGTTAGGAGGTCAGCCATATTGCATCAGATACCATTGTTTGCTATATTATACTATAGCAATATACTGCAGTAAGTACAAGCTGTCAAGTTCATTTCCTTGGATCTTATCCCCCTGTTTACTTCACGACTGGAGTCACCATGAAGCGCCTTGGGACCATTCTCCTGGTTTCTCTGCTTGCGGCAACGGCTTTTGCAACGAACGGAACACGTATTGTCGGCTTCAATGCCAAGACCATTGGCCGGGGAGGCACCACGATTGGCTTGTTCGACAGTCCGATGCTGATGATGACCAATCCGGCGGGGATATCCTTCCTCAGCGGATCCTCGATCGATGCGAACTTCTCGCTGATGGTTCCGTCCCTGAAGTTCACGAATATACTCAACTCCGAGGTGGAAGGAAAGACGAACTACTTCCCGATGCCTGGCCTCGCGTACGCGCATCAGTCTCCCGACGCTCCTCTTGCCTGGGGAGTTGGTGTCTTCACGCAGGGAGGGATGGGAGCGGACTTTTCGCTCAAGCACCAGCTCTTCCCGACAGCACAGGAGTATCATTCGAAGCTTGCCGTCATGCAGGGTGGCCCCAGCATCGCCTACAAGCTGACGCCCCAGTTGTCCATCGGCGTCTCCGCGCATCTGGTGTACAGTCAGCTCGAATTCAAAATGCCCTACAGCCTTCAGCCCTCGATCATGCAGGGCATTCCGAACGGTGTACCCGCGGGGATGACCTTCGGGGCACTCTTCTCGGCGCCGCCGGCGATGGGTGGGTTTGGGTATTCCGAAGTGACCGCGTTGGCCGACATGAGCGATCTCACCGGATTCAGTTTCGGGGGGAAGATCGGGATGGCGTACAATCTCAACGACGACCTCTCCATCGGCGTGTCCTACACACTGCCGACCAGTGTGACGTACAAAGGCGGCAAGGCATCGATGGACATGACCGCACAGATGAATGATGCGTTCGGCCGCGCGATGCAGGGTTACATGGCAGCCAATCCGACGGCCACCCAGCAGCAGGCACAGGCAGCGGTGATGGCGCAGTTCGGCGGCATGGGGATCGACATGACGAAAGGTGTTGTGGCGGCCTACGACCTCAATGTGACGTTGAAGTTCCCGCAATCGATCGGCGCGGGGTTCTCATGGAAGCTGGCGCCACAGTTACGCATTTCCGCGGAGGCCGAGTGGATCAACTGGGCCAGCGCCTTCGACAATATGACGCTGTCGATGTCCAATGGGAACAACGTCAACATCAACCGCATGCTCGGGAACAGCGGCAGCTTCGAGATCCTCTTCCCCATGCAATGGAAGGATTCCTACAATGTGCGCTTCGGTGGCGAGTATGACCTGTCGCGCATGTTCACGGTGCGTGCCGGCTATTCGTACGGCTCGAACCCTGTGCCTCAGGAAACCATCTTTCCGGTCTTCCCTGCGATCGTGGAGAACCACCTCATGGCCGGCGCAAGCGTGAACATCGCGGGCCCGCTGAGCGTACACGTCGCCTATGAAATGGCGCTGAACAAGAAGCAGACCGCGGCGGCGGCGAGTCAGATCGCGCAAGAGTACAACGGCAGCACGAGTGAACTGGGAGAGAACCTCTTCCATATCTCCCTGTCGTGGATGCTGCACTAACACGAGCGCACCCGACCGTCCTTTCCTTTGCTCCCCGGCCGTGACCCCGGTCCGGCCGGGGGACAGGGGAGACCCCGGGTGCAGTGCCTGGTACTGTCCGAACACATGAAAGCGTTACGATGAAAAAGATCGTCCTCATTCTGGCATTTCTTGGTCTCGCCATCCTCCTTGCCGTCGGCTCGTTGTCGCGGAAGGAATCAGAGGCCACGACCCTGATGACACTCAAGCAGCGGTACGCGAAGAAGCCGGTCCCTTCTGTGAACCATGCGCTGTTCCCGTCTCTCCAGGAGGTCTTTTCCTCTCCGCAGCAGGTCACGGCGGCGTGCATCGCCTGCCACAATCAGCGCCATACGGAAGTCATGGAGTCGAATCACTGGAACTGGGAACGGGAAGAGTACATCGCCGGCCGGGGCGTCGTCTACCTCGGCAAGAAGAACGCCATCAACAATTTCTGCATCGGAACGCGCGGCAACGAGCAGAGCTGTGCAAAGTGTCATATCGGCTATGGCATGGATGCGCGGGGGAAGGTCTTCACGGACTCCACCAACATCGACTGCCTTGTCTGTCACGACAATACGGAGACGTACGCGAAGGCCCCCGAGAAAGGAGGCGCGCCGGAGCCCACGTTGGACCTGAGGGCGATCGCGGAGCATATCGGCAGGCCCCGCAGGGCGAATTGCGGTGTGTGCCACTTCTTCGGGGGAGGTGGGAACAACGTCAAACATGGCGACCTGGAGATGTCGATGTTCGAGCCGGCGGCGGCCACCGACATCCATATGGGAACGGATGGGATGAACATGGTCTGTGTGGATTGTCACCAGACCGAAAAGCATGTCATAGCCGGCAAACTCTATTCGCTGGCGTCCACGAATCAACATCGTGCCACGTGCGAACAGTGTCATACCGAGACACCGCACGCGGATGAGATCCTGAACGAACACACGCTCAAGGTGGCATGTCAGAGTTGTCACATCCCGACCTATGCGAAGGACAATGCAACAAAGATGTTCTGGGACTGGTCGACGGCCGGGCGCCTCAAGGCTGGCCAGCCCTTCGTCGAAGAAGACAGCATGGGCAATCACGCGTACATGTCGATCAAGGGGAGCTTTCAATGGGCCAAAAATGTCACGCCCGAGTATGCCTGGTTCAACGGCACCGCATCGCACTATCTGTTGGGGGACAGGGTCGATGATACCACGCGGGCCCTCGTCCTGAACCAGTTGCACGGGTCGTATGCGGATGTGTCGTCCAAGATCATTCCCGTGAAGATCCACCGGGCCCGGCAGCCATTCGATCCGGTCAACCGGATCCTCATCCAGCCGAAGCTGTATGCCGACAAGCAGGGAGAGGGGGCGTTCTGGAAGGACTTCGACTGGTCCACTGCAGCGACAGCCGGCATGAAGGATGTCGGCTTGCCCTTCAGCGGCAAGATCTCATTCATCACGACTTCGATGTACTGGCCGGTGAACCATATGGTCTCATCGAAGCAGGAGACCGTTCCTTGCGCCGAGTGCCACGCGCGCACGAACGGCAGACTCGCATCCCTGACGGATTTCTACATGCCCGGCCGGGACTATTCGGATCTGGTGGAGACCGGGGGCATTTGGCTTCTGATCCTCACCCTGGCAGGGGTCGTGGTCCACGGCTCCATTCGAATGGTTCTGGCACTCAGGGCACACAGGAGGAGGTGCACAATGAGCACACGATCGGTGGTGGTCTACAAGGCATTTGAACGGTTCTGGCACTGGCTGCAGGCGGTCCTGATCTTCTTCCTGGGATTCACCGGGTTCGAGATCCATGGGGCCTACACGTTCTTCGGATTCCGGGATGCGGTCCGGTACCACAACGTTGCAGCGATCATGCTCCTCCTGCTGATCGTGTTCGCCATCTTCTGGCACCTGACGACGGGTGAGTGGCGGCAATATGTGCCGAGTCTCAAGAACATCCGCTCCCAGCTCAACTACTATCTGTTCGGGATCTTCCGGAATGCACCGCATCCAACGAGGAAGACGGTGCTCAGTAAACTGAATCCGCTCCAGAAGATCACGTACTTCGGGTTGAAGGTGCTTGTCATCCCCATCATCGTCACTTCGGGGCTGCTGTACATGCTGTACCGCTATCCCCAGCAGTACGGGATCGCAGCGCTGAACATCGAGTCGCTGGAGGTCATTGCGATCGCGCACACCATCGGCGCATTCCTCCTGCTCTCCTTTGTGGTCGGACATCTGTACCTCATTACCACGGGCGAGACCGCGACCTCCAATTTGAAAGCAATGCTGACGGGTGTCGAAGATCTTGCAGACCATACCGCCGGACCGGACGCAACGCCGCACACCACTGGAACGGTGATCTCAGAGGAGAACGTGTCATGAAACCGAGACCATATATGAATCCGTATCTGGCGGGGGCCCTGTTGGGCCTGCTGCTGACCGCTACCATCTACATCACGGGACGCGGGCTGGGGGCAAGCGGAGCATTCAAGAGCGCTGTGGTGGCGGGTGTCGGGACCGTCGCTCCTGCGCATACCGCGTCGACGACATTCTATAAAGAGTACACCGGCGACCACGCGGGGAATCCCCTCATGAACTGGCTGGTGTTCGAGGTGGTGGGCGTCGTGATCGGGGCATTCGTCTCCGGCGTGATCTCCGATCGCATGGACCTGAAGCTCGAGTTCGGCCCCCGGTCGACCGCAAAGGTCAGGATCGCGGGTGCACTCGGCGGAGGGTTGCTCTGGGGCATCGGTTCCCAGCTGGGACGCGGGTGTACGAGCGGAGCGGCCTTGAGCGGGATGGCGGTCATGTCGACGGGGGGCATCATCACCATGCTGGCGATCTTTGCCGGGGCGTATATCTTTGCATATTTCTTCCGAAAACTCTGGATCTAAGGAGAGACGACCATGGGACCACTGGTTCCGGAGATCATCGGCAATGATCTGAATTTCATCGTTGCACTTGTCATCGGCATAGCATTCGGCGCGATCCTCGAGCAGGCCGGGTTCTCCACCTCGCGGAAGCTCGTCGGACTCTTTTACGGGTACGACTTCACCGTGCTCCGGGTCTTCTTCACGGCAGGGGTCGTCGCCATGATGGGCGTCATGGGGCTGGAGCATTTCGGATTGTTGGATATCAACCTCGTGTATGTGAACCCGACGTTCCTCTGGTCGGCCATCATTGGCGGACTCATCATGGGGCTCGGTTTCGTCGTCGGGGGCTTCTGTCCGGGAACAAGTGTCTGTGCCGCCGCGATCGGGAAGGTCGATGCTATGATCTTCATCGGCGGTGCCGTGCTGGGAGTGTTCGTGTTCGCTGAAGGGTATCCTGTTTTCGAAGGACTCTACAAGGCCACCAACTGGGGGAGTCCGCGGATGTTCGAGACCCTTGGTATGCCCCAGCATCTCTTTGCGTTCCTTCTGGCCATCGTTGCACTCGGTGCCTTTGTCGTCGTCTCCATCGTCGAGAATCGGGTGAACGGCATTGACACAAAGCCGATCCGGATGACCCGGTACTATGTGGGGCTTGCCTCTATCGGGTTGCTGGTTGCTCTCTCCGCGTTCATCTTCCCGGAGCGCAAAGCAGCCCTCCAGGAGATGGTCAAGGATGAGGAGCTTGTCCGTTCCTACCCTCTGGACACCATGGCGGTCGATGAACTGGCATACCGGCTCATCCACGAGGACGCTGCGCTGCAGGTGATCGACTTCCGGCCTGCGGATGCATTTGCACGATTCAGTCTGCCGGGGTCGACCTCGTTCACCATCGACAATCTGTTCGAGAAAGAACCGAACCAGGCCCTGACCCTGAGGGGCAAGACGAACGTCGTGGTCACCGAAGACGAACCCACGGCGCGGCGGATCGCGATCATGGCGACCGAGCTCGGGTATACGAACCTCCGTGTGTTGAGGGGAGGGCTTGATGCTTTTCGCAGCAAGTTCCTTGACGTCGCAGTGCATCCCGCGTCCGCCTCTTCGGGTGCGGAGCATACCACGCGCTTTGAGGAACATGCCCGAAGAGTGCTGCCAGAGCTGATCCGGAAGAGGACCTCCAGCGGACCGGTAAAAAAGACCCAGAAGCGTGTGCTGGGCGGTTGCTGACATACGACAGTACTCCTGCTGATCGTTGAGATCTCACGTGATCCTGCCGGCCCCGGGACCTCTCCCGGGGCCGCATTTCCTTTCCCCGTAAGGGATTAACTACTCTTTCATCCCTTCAGCCGATTCAAGCCACCTGGCCTTCCGGTATACTGTATCACGTCCAATAGGCCCGACCCCCCCATGGGGATCCCGGGAACGTCCATGTCGATGATTGGCGCGTGCATGAAAGGAACGTGTTGATGAACTGGGATCGGATCGAGGGAGAATGGAAGCAACGGAGGGGAAAGGCCGTTCATCAATGGGGGAAAATGATGAATGACGAGCTCGCGGCCATTGCGGGAAAATACGAAGAACTCGTTGGAAAACTTCAGGAGAAGTACGGCATCGCCAACGACAGATCGAAGACGCAGCTGGATGACTTCAAGAAACTCGTGATCCAGCTGAAGAAGTCCAATGCCAAGCTTATGGTCCTGCAGTCCCGCCTCAACCTGATCCAGTCGTCACCATCCCGGGCCCGGACTGCCGCCGCCACAGGCGCAAAACGCCGCCGGCCGGCGGCAAAACGCACGTCAGCCCGGTGAGGAGCTGACACCGCGCATTGTCGGCGCTGCAAAGATGAGAAATTTGTATCGACCCTGATGGACACCCCGTCCTGACCGGTCAACAAAGCACGCAAGTTCCAGGAGGGCCGCATGACAACAACACTGATACCACGCACAGGGTCGGCATTCATTGCCCCTGACATCCGCATCGAGCGTATGAATACAGACAAAACAAGGAAGGTGACCGGGTCTGATAAGGAATACCAGATCTTCCTGGATCTGTCCGGTACGCCTGCCCCCGAATGGAGGACCCTCTTCTTTCACGAATGGAAGAAGATCGGATCCTTGCACCATACGGAGCTTGATGGACCCTTTCTCATCGTGCATTGTCCGCTGCACGAGATGACCCCGACCGAACTCGCGAATCTGGAAAAGGCTGCTGCCACCGCCAACGAAGCGTACCACCGCTTTGCGCAGATCGAAGTGACAGAGGTGACACGCCGTGAGGAGGAATGGAAAGCGGAGCGGAAGACCGTTGAGGCTGTCGCCACCTCCCTGCACTTCGGGTAGCAGGGTCGCGCGTGGATGCCGATGAGACGTACTATGGTGCGCACCCCGGCCCGCACGTAGACAAAGATTCTGAATGATTTGATCATCACATAAGGAAACCCCCATGTTCTTTCTCCTCTCTATCGTTATATCAGTGATCGCCTTCATCGTCTGGGTGAACGCGTCACGGAAAGTTCGTCAGAATGACCTGAGCTTCCGGCCCGTTGCGCGGATCAGCATCCTCGGCGCGGCGGTATTCGGGATCCTCGCGGTCCTCCAGTGTTTCACCCAGATCCCCGCCGGCCACGTCGGCGTCGTGGATTTCTTCGGCGTCGTTTCAGACCAGACCCTGCGTGCAGGCATCAGTCCGGTGAATCCGCTGGCGAATGTGATAAAATACTCGATCCAGACGCAGGAGCACAAGGAGGCCATGCAGGTGCTCTCTCGCGAAGGTCTGACGATCGGACTCGAGGTGAGTGCCTTGTACAGACTGAATCCGGATTCTGCAGCCCGGGTGTACAAGACCGTCGCCGGCGGCGACTACCAGACCATAATTCTGATACCGCAATTCCGGTCCATCTGCCGGGCCGTGACAGCGAGCTTTCAGGCCAGTGCACTCTATTCGACGGAGCGTGAACGACTGGGTCTCTCGATCCAGGAGGAGCTGGCCCGGACGGTCGCCCCCCGCGGGGTCACGATCGAGAATACACCGATCCGGAATGTTGCACTTCCGACCCAGCTGACGGAAGCTATCGAGCAGAAACAGCGGGCCGACCAGGAGAGTCAGAGGATGGAGTTCATCCTGACGAAGGAGAAGCAGGAAGCGGACCGGAAGCGCATCGAGGCGAAGGGGATCGCGGATTTCCAGACGATCGTTGCCGCGGGGATCAGCGAACAGCTCCTGCGCTGGAAGGGGATCGAGGCAACGGAGAAGATCGCGCAGTCACCGAACACCAAAGTGATCATTGTCGGTGCAGGCAGGGATGGATTGCCGATCATACTGGATACAAAGTAGGGTATCCCGGGCACGGGAACCGAACGGGGAGGACAGCATGGTAGATGCACTTCGCACATGGGCACCACAGGTGCAGGATGTACCGGAATTGGATGCGGTATTCGCGGGCTGGCAGGAAACCGGGTCGGGGGACACGTTCGCGCTGTATACGATCGTTGCGCACGCCAACCCCTTCCGCGGATCGACAGTGTCCGCAAGCACATTGCGAAAGATGCATCTTCGCGTCCCTGAGACCCCGCCACATGCAAACGAAGTGTCAGACGATCCTTCGTCGGGCAGTTGCGGAGGATGTCCTGTTGAGACGCAGTGCATCGGGCCCTACCGGAGCAGAACAGGATGCAGTGCTTTTCCCGTGGTCGAGAGACGGGGTGCTGTGCAACGCAGAGAGGACGATCATGAGCACATCGGATCCACATCCACACCCTGACACGAGCGACCACCACCGCAGGGGGAGCACTCCGGCGGTCAAGGAGCCCAGCGAGCCCCGTGACGAACAGGGGAGATCGCTCCCGCCTCACATGCACACCGGACCCATCGACATCCCGGTGCTCCACGCCCCACGCCGTCCGAGGTCGAAGCGGCTCCTGACCGTTGATGTCGCACAGAGACCGTTGGATCCCGTGGTCCCCTCCTCTGGCAGGAGTGATCCGGCTCCGGGGTTGTCGAAGGGTGTCTTCGAATAAGGAATGCAGAGTATGCGTAATGGGACCGTCCTCCCTCTCAGACTGATCATGCTTGTCGCTTGTATGCTCTGTGGTGTCCGCGGATCGTTTGGTCAGGACCACGGGATCGGGCTCGGGGTGATCATCGGTGAACCGACAGGCCTCAGTGCGAAGGTCTGGATCTCTCCGGTGCATGCGCTGGATTTTGGTCTCGGCTGGTCCATCGGCAGCAGCTGGGTGGGCAAGCCCCGTGGACACGATGATCGCGGCCGCCGCGTACACTATCATATGGATCACCTCTGGCATTCGTTCACCGCGATCCATTCCAATCAACGGTTCCCGCTGTATTACGGGATCGGCGCACGGCTGAACGCAGGTGCGGGGTATGATGAATCCATCGCTCTGCGGGGGGTGATCGGTATCGTCTGGTTGCCGGTCGACACCGTGGCGGATTTCTTTCTCGAGATCGCGCCATCGTTCGAACTCCTCCCTGCATCGGCGTTCAGTCTGGACGCCGGCCTCGGGGTCCGGTACTACTTCTAGCCCACTGAAGCGCCCATCGGGGCAGGCAGTGCCGTGTCGTTCCGGTGGGGGGCATGATCGGTAACGTGAGAGGAGATCATCAGTGCCGAAGAGCGAACCCGGTGTACAGCCGGATCTGTTGCCACCGGCAGATCTGGCCCGATACATCGATACCCTGGACGAACAACTCTTCAAGCATAGCCCGGTCGGACCATGAAGTACAAGGATTACTATGCGGTTCTCGGCGTGGCACGGACCGCAACTCCGGCGGAGATCAAAAAGGCCTATCGCGCACTTGCCAAGGAGCATCACCCCGACAGAAGCAACGGGGGCAAAGGTGGTGAGGACCGGTTCAAAGAGATCAATGAGGCCAATGAGGTCCTCAGTGATCCCGTGAAGCGGCAGAAGTACGATCAATTCGGGGTGGATTGGAAGCGTTTTGAGGAGGGCGGATCACAGCCCGGAGGATTTGACTGGTCGAAGTATGCCGCCGGAGGCACCGGTCAACAGCGTACGGCAGACACCGGTGCCTTCGATCACGGCTTCGTGGATGGAGATGTTGGTGATCTGTTCGAGTTACTGTTTGGGCAGCACACCGGGGAGCGCCGGAAACGGCGGAGCAGCGCGCGCAAAGGCGGGGATCTTGAGACAGAGACGGTCCTCTCCCTGGAGGAAGCGTACCATGGATCAACCCGTCTCATTTCACTGGACGGTCAGACGATCAGGGTGACGATCAGTCCCGGTATCGCTGACCAGCAGGTGTTGAGGCTGGGGGGAAAAGGTGGACCCGGGACGAGTGGGGGCCCGCGAGGCGATCTCTATCTTTCGGTCAGGATCGCGCACCATCCGACATTTCGTCGGGAGGGCGATGACCTGCATGCTGTTCTGGCTGTTCCCCTCTACGATGCCGTGCTCGGAGGAAAGACACAGATGCACACGCTGAAAGGGAGCATCGCCGTCACCCTGGCCAGGGGGACGGTCAATGGCAAGGTGTTGCGGCTTCGTGGGCTCGGCATGCCTCATTACGGCAAGAAGAGCCGCTTCGGCGACCTGCTTGCGACCACTGAGGTGACGTTGCCCACACAGTTGACGGAGTTGGAGCTTGGGCTCTTCGGTCAACTGGCCGCTCTGCGGAAGTAGCATTGCGTCATCGCTACCGATGTGACCACGATCGCCACACAGAGAGGGCTGTATGACGGGAGCTACCATGGACAAAAAAAGGGTCTTTGAATCCCGCACTCTGGGACATATGGGCCACTTGCGCCGGTACGGCGTGCATCTGACGGGGAATACGGCAGATGCTGATGATCTTGTGCAAGAAACATACTTGAAGGCATTCAGGCACTGGGAAACGTGCGACCCGGAGACGAATGTCCGCGCCTGGCTCTTTCGCATCCTGAAGAACTCTTTCATCAACATGTACCGGAAGGACGCCAGGAAGGGCATTTCCCTTGAATACGTGGAGGGGGTAGGCCCTCATGGGATCGGGCACCCGGGTGCGACCTGTTCGCCGATCCAGGATCCCGTCTTCTCTCACCTGTTGGATGATGATGTGGTCGGGGCTCTCTCGGCACTTCCGGACAATTGCAGGACCGTTCTGATCATGTGCGATATTGAGGGAATGCCGTATGACGAGATCGCTGAGTTTCTGGATTGCCCTCTTGGCACCGTCCGATCCCGTCTCCACCGTGCCCGAAAGTCGCTCCGTGTGGCACTTGCCCGCCGTGCATCGGGACGCGGCTACGGAGCGGCGAATGGGGTCGCGATGGCCGCTGCACGGTGCGCCGTAGGGGAGTAGTGATCACCGTCCAGGATCCGTCCGGCGTGAGGCTGCCCGCATGCGGTGCTGATGCACATCGAACGTGTTCACGCCCGGTTCACCGTGTGGTCTGTTGTCCTTTACCGCGAAACCTGCTATCTTAATGACAGTGGTCGTCGGCTCAAAATCCACGCTCGGACACCCCAAGAGTCGATGGTACCGTATGAAGAAGCTGAGGATCCTGCTCATCGAGGACAACCGCATCCTGCGCGATGGCATCAAAGCCATGATCAACAAGCAGGCGGACCTCAGGGTCGTCGCAGCAACCGGGGGGAATCATGATACTCTCCTGCAGGTGCGGACGTCCAAGCCCCATGTCGTACTCATCGATCTCGGATTGCGCAACGAGAACGGCGTACATGTGGTCACCATTCTGACGAAGGAACTGCCGCAGGTCAAGGTGATCGGGATGGGACTCATCCCCTCGCAGCAGGATATCGTGGAGTTCGTCGAAGCCGGCGCTGCAGGGTTCATCCTCAAGGATGCGACCGTGGCAGATGTCCTGGACACCATCCGTTCCGTCGCGCGCGGCGCAAAGGTCCTCCCACCTCTCCTGACAGGCTCCTTGTTCACTCATGTGGTGAATCATGCTCTCACAAGAGGCAAGAGATCACTTGCGAGCGCGGTGCGCATGACGAAACGCGAGCGTGAAGTGATCGTCCTCATTGCGGAAGGGCTGAGCAACAAGGAGATCGCGAGCAGATTGAACCTGTCGACGTATACGGTGAAGAGCCACATACACAATATCCTCGAAAAGATGGCGCTGCATAGCCGGCTGGAGATCGCCGCACATACATACGAGAACAAGGACCAGTCGTAGCGTTCGCTGCATCGTTCAACGTTCCCATCGCCGTTCTGCCTCCGCTTCCCTCTGATCGCCCCCGGTCCTTCCTCCTTTGGGGAATTAACCCCCGTTTCATCCTTCCGCCCGATTCATCCTTGCCCGGTTTCCGGCACACTGTATCCATCCCCCTGCGACCGTCGTGCGCGGGATGAGCCGGAGAGATCCGGATCCCGGCACGATGGTGATGACCGAACAGCCCGTGGTCGTGCAGATGTGGAGACGGGCGTGGAGCGGCAGCGTGAGCACATCGACAGCACAAGACAGAAGGTGGTGGCCGGGGGCGAGGACCGTCGGGCGCACGGGAGCGGTCGTTGCTGCCGTGCTCGCTTTCGGCGTCGCCGCTCTGGTCCTGTTCATTGACCCCATTGTGAACAGCATGGTCAAACCCCGACTTGTGCGGGCTTTCGCCGAGGCATATCCACAATACGAACTCCAGCCTGGCACCCTCACGATCGGGATCATCAGCAACCGTGTGGAATGCGATTCCCTCGTCGTTGCCTCGCGGGACACATCGTGGTCGGCCCGCGGTGGCCCCATTGCCGTGAGTGGTATGGATTGGTGGTCGTTGATCTGGCATCGGGAGATCACGTCCGCGCACCTTGCCGCTGTGGTCATCGAGATACGGCAGGGCACGCTGGTGCTTCCGGGATCGGACTACGAAGTCCAGTATGATTCCCTCCGGGTATCGGTGGCCGACTCGACCTTCTCCATCTCTTCGTTGTCGATGCTCCCCTCGCATGAGGATGAACTGTTCTTCGCATCGAGTCCCTTCAGGAGGACCCGGCTGCGGATGGCTGTGCCACGCATTGAAGCGTCCGGCGTCGCATGGCTCGCTCCTCTCAACGGGGGATCATACGGTGCCCGATCCATCCGATGCCAGGATCCGACCTTCGATATCCTGCTCAACAAAGAAAAGCCCTTCTTCAAAGATCCCGTGGGCCCCATGATGCCATCGGAACTCCTCTCCTCGACCGGGAACGATGTGCGGATCGACAGCCTGGTAGTGACGAACGGACAGTTGCGCTACGGTGAGAGGTCCGGCGTTCGGCAACAACCCGGCGTGATCTCGTTGGACAGTGTGCAGATCGGGGTGGAGCGTGTCGTGACTACCGCAGACCCTGCTGACACCGTGTTTGTCCGGGCCAGTGGCCGCTTCATGAACGCCGGGGAGATGACCGTTGCGATGGTGATACCGATCGGCTCTCCGGGGCTTTCGTACAGGTTCTCCGGTTCGCTGAGAAGGATGGGGCTCCAATCATTGAACGCCTTCCTCGAACGCGCGGAGCATGTACGCATCACCGGAGGCGTCTTGCATGATGCGACCTTTGCGATCACTGTCAGCGGGGGACGTGCCCGTGGGAGCGTGCGGGCGTACTACCGGGATCTCGCCATTGCGATGATCGATGGGAGGACCGGAAGCGCAGAGGGGATCGTGAATAGGATCGCATCGTTCATCGGTAACAAGATCACGATGCGGGGGACCAACATGCCGGATGGGTCCGGTGCCGCGGCGATCGGGGCTGTCCGATACGATCACCGGAAGGGCGAAACGTTCATCGAGTTCTCGTGGTTTGCGCTGCGCAGTGGGGTGGGCGATGTTGTTGGTTTCTGAATTCAGAGAGGTGTGATCCCGATGGCAGGTGTCCTGATGTCGCATGTGGGCTCGCGTCCCATTTTCCTTGCTGCTGCTCTGGTGGTGATCCTCTGGGGGATCAATCAGGCGCAGTATGTCCTGGTGCTCCTGCTCGTCTCTGTGTTCCTGGCCATCCTGGGCACGGTACCATTGCGCTGGATGGAACGCCACCGGGTTCCCTCCGTGCTGGCCGTTGGGGTCGTGATGGTCGTTATGCTGGCATTCCTCGTGGTGCTGGGAGGTGTTGTCGGCGCATCTCTGACGAATTTCTACGATGCCTTGCCCGCGTACCGGATCAGGATGCACGACCTGGTCCTGTCACTCAAACACGTGTCGAAGGCGCATGGTGTTGTGATCACCGATGAGACCCTCCTGCGGTCTCTCAACCCTGCCGGAGTGATGGACCTGACCGCCTCTCTCCTGTCATCGCTGGGTTCAGCCCTGTCCAACGTTCTGCTCATCCTCTTCACGGTCCTGTTCATCCTGCTTGAAGCATCGAGTTTCCCGATCAAACTGCGGTCGATCCTGGAGCAGCCGCATGCCGTGTTTCCGGGGGTGACCCGGTTCGTCGGCCAGATCAAACGCTACATGGTCATCAAGACCCTGATCAATCTCGTGGCCGGCGTGTTAACGACACTCTGGCTTCTGATCCTGGGGGTGGATTTCCCGGTGCTCTGGGGGTTCCTGGCGTTCCTGTTCCACTATGTGCCCAACGTCGGTTCGATCGTTGCAGCTGTTCCCGCGATGCTGCTCGCGCTCGTGCAATTCGGACCGGGGTCGGCAGCATTGACGGCGGGCGGATACATTGCCATCGGGGCGATCCTTGGCAACGTGATCGAACCCCGGATCATGGGGCGCCGGCTCGGGTTGTCCACGCTTGTCGTCTTCCTTTCCCTGGTATTCTGGGGCACGTTGCTCGGGGTCGTTGGCGCGCTGCTCTGTGTACCATTGACCATGACGCTGAAACTCGCATGTGAGTCCAGGCAGGATACACAGTGGATCGCTGTGCTGCTCGGGTCGGAAGTGGTGCCCCACGAATCCCCCGGGCAGCGGGGGTAATGGAACTCCGGGCAGCGGCCACACGACGTTGTGGAGCACTGCAGGGCACCGGCTGCATGCGATCGCAAAGGATTAGCTACACGTTCATCCCTTCGACCTATTGGGTTCGACGGGATCTTTCGGTAGACTCATACAACGCACTGCGGGTCTCACCGTGAGCCCCGAACGAAAAGATGAATCGCATTGCTACACAAAGGAGAACACCATGCGAAATCTACATTTGGCTGTCTGGGGAAGCACCATAGTACTCGGCATCGCGATGGTCGGGTGTGGGAGCAGTCCGACGCTGAATAAGGAAGCTCCGACATCGGCGATACGTGCCGCGGAGGAAGCAGGGGCATCCGCCGTACCCACGGCGTCCCTGTATCTGCAGCTTGCAAAGGAACAGCTCGTGAAGGCGCAGGAACTGGCGGCCGCGGGGGAACAGGCTCAGGCCGAGTCGATGCTCCTGCGTGCGGAAGCCGATGCCGAAGTGGCCGTTGCACTGTCACGGGGGGATGCTGACAAGAAGGAAGCTGCACAAGCGATCGAGCGGGTCCAGCAACTCCGCAAAGCCAATCAATTACCTCCGGAAAGAAAATAGATCATGAAAATCATCGGAACGATGGTCGTCATATTCACGCTGCTGGGCCTTGCTGGATGTGCGGCAACAGCACCGCCGTCAGAGCTCGTTTTTGCCCGCGCGGCATATCAGCGTGTCAGCACTGGTCAGGCCCAGCAATTGGTGCCGGCAGAAGTGCACAAGGCCCGGCAGGCCCTGGTCCTTGCCGAAGAATCATTCAAAGATGAACCGAAATCCTTCATGACCCGGGATCTCGCCTACATCGCGGGCCGGAAGGCCCATCTTGCGGATGCGTTGGCCGTTACCGCAGCCGGTAATGCTGCCACCGCTGCTGCAAAGACCTCTCTGGAGGCAACACAGGCGGAGATCGCCAAGACCGCGCAATCGAATCTTGCGGCCTCGGAACAGGAGAACAAGGAAAAGTCGGATCAGCTGGCCATTGAGCAGACCGCACGTCGTGAGGCAGAAGTGCGGGCAGCAGTAGCGCAGGCCGATCTTGTCAAGCTTGCCGGGGCAAAGGAAGATGCGCGTGGCCTTGTGCTGACCCTTTCGGGCAGCGTGCTGTTCGCATCGAACCGGGCGGAACTTCTGCCGGCAGCGCGGGAGCGGTTGAATCAGGTGTCCACGGCCCTCCTGGCGACGAAGGACAGAAGGCTTACGGTGGAAGGGTTCACGGATTCGCAGGGATCCGCCGAACATAATATGGACCTCTCGCAGAGGCGTGCAGATGCGGTACGGTCCTATATCATCTCCCGCGGATACGCCGGCAATCTGGTGATCGCTTCGGGTATGGGCGAAACGCGGCCCGTCGCGGACAACGCCAGCAGCGAAGGGCGTGCGAACAACCGCCGGGTCGAGATCATCGTTGACCGACCCGTCGTGCAGAGGTAGACGTTGAGCACTATCCTCACAGCGCAGGCAGGGTCCGGATATGGTCCGGACCCTGTGTGAGGATCGGGATCTGCGGGACACTTCCTGATCAAGAGAGATGGGTATGGATGCAACGGTACTCTTCAAAGGTCTGATCATCGGATTCGCAATGGCGGTGCCTATCGGGCCGCTCGGCGCACTGTGCATCCGCAAGACCCTCGCTGAAGGGCGTGCCCGGGGCATGGTCATTGGTCTCGGCGCCGCCACTGCCGACGCGTTGTATGGCGGCATAGCGGCCTTTGGATTGACGTTTGTGCAGGATGTGATCGATAGCCACGCGTTCTGGGTTCGTTTGATCGGTGCTCTGTTGCTTCTGCTTCTTGGCCTCAGGACACTGCGGGCGAAACGGGCGGATCCACTGAAGTTCTTCGACTCGCGGGGAAGATGGAGCATCTACGTGTCATCGTTCCTGATCGCACTGACCAACCCTCTTACCATCTTCGCCTTTCTCGCTGTCTTTGCGACATTCGGACTCGCTCACGACCGGGGGAGCGCTGAAGCAATCCTTGTGGTGCTTGGCATCTTCACGGGTTCAGCACTCTGGTTTGTGACCCTGGGTGCCGTAGCGACGATGTTCCAAAGCAGGGTCACCTCGGGCGGTCTGCGTTGGGTCAATCGGGTCGCGGGTGCATTGATCATTGTGTCGGGTATTGTTCTTTTTGCGGGTGCGATCTGACAAACGCAGTGGTCCCGTGGGGAGTGTATATACAACAGGAGGCATCAGTGACCGGAAACGTGGGGTTGTGGATCGATCACCGACATGCAGTGATCGTGAGAGGGATCTGTACAAGAAGATCGGATAGATCATGAAGATCGGACAGAGGACATTGACCATGGACAAACTCACCATCAAAGGCAATTGGAACGAGATGGCCGGGAAACTCAAGCAGCAGTTCGCCGGACTGACGGATGATGATGTACTGTTTCTGGATGGCAAGGAAGAAGAGCTCCTGGGGAGGCTGCAGAAGAAGCTCGGGAAGACGAAGGAAGAAGTGCGCGGGTTGATCGCAAAGCTGTGAGGCGGGGTCGGGCCGTAGCATGTGCCGTGTGAACATCGTGGTTGAAGTCTACAGATGCCGCCGTCCCATTTATGGAAAGGTACCGCAATGAAAGTTCGCAACGTTGTCGCCGTAACCATCATGATGTCCCTTCTCGGGCTGTCGGCCCATGCCGATGGGAAAGGGGACCTCCAGCAATACCTCAAGGATACCGCCCACAGAGTGAAGAGCACGAATGTGGCGGCTGAAAAGCGTGCGATACTCACCGGCTCCATGGGCACCATGTCCCGGGTCCTGGATATTCTTCATGAATCACCGACCCTCTCGAGTGCCGATGCGATCGGGATCGAACGCCTCAGGACCTCGCTGCTCGACAAACAGCACCAGCTCTCCGGCACCAACGGCTATGAAGCAGTCCCGGATGCGCGGCTCAATGCGTTCGCAGAGTACATCGTGCAGGACACCGAACAGGCCGACCAGGTCATCACCATCAGCCTTGTCACGCTGCTGGTTGGCATCATTGTGTTGATCCTCCTGCTCAGGTAAAGGATCTCCCATGCACAACCCAGTGGCGAACATCGGGCGAAGAAACGTCAGCACCGGGAGTCAGGGCCGGAGTGCCCTGGCTCTCGTGTACATCATCCTTGCACTCGTTCTCTCCTCCTGCGGCGCCGGTACTCCGCTTCAGCGTGACATGGTGCAGGGGCGGGAAAATGATCCGCCGGTGCGGTTGTCGATCGTGTGCGTCATCCATGGTGATGGGAACTATCTCTACCATGACACCAGCGGGAACGGCCACATGGCAGACGAGGAAGCGCTCTCGGGCATGAAAGTGATCGCAGAGAGCAATCCGTCGGCGGAGGTCTGGATCTTTCACCAGAAGCAGGCGAGCACGGCGTGGCTCTTCTTCCCGGTGAGCGATGGTGAATTGTTCTATTACCGGGGCGGGCGTCTTGTCGTGCACGAGAACTACTGGCGTGACCAGGAGCGCTCTCACTTTGCCCCCGAAGGGGAACTGTTCCAGCGTTTCCAACGGGGACAGGGATCCGGGGCAACAACATTGTTCATGTATTTTGGCCATGGGATCCCGGAGTTTGGAGGGACGGGTTATGACGCGTCCTATCCGGACCGGCCATTCACGGTGCGTGATCTGGCGGAAGGCGTGCAGGGATTCACCCAGGGTAACGACAGGTACGATCTCATGATCCTGTCGACCTGTTACGGCGGGACCCCGTACACCATAGGGACTCTGGGGTCATCAGCGCGGTTCATTGTTGCCTCGCCTGACAATCTGCATCTGTCGTACTTCGCCCTGCACTCGTTGGAAGGGATGGACTCCACGTTGACGCGTGGGGATGTTCCGGCACTCGCAGGCCGATTTGCCCGACATGCGTTCGACAGGTTGACGACGGAAGTTCAAACAGCCGTGAGCGTGGTGGTGTACGATGTGGACAGTGTGCAGGAGTACGTACGGGCGGTGGGGAAGACGTATGATGCCGCTCTGGCGACGGCATCCCGAACGATGCAGGTGAGGGGACTCGCGCCTCGATATTGCGATTGTGCTGATGTCCCCGGGTATGTCCTCCCGGCCATGAACGAGGGGATCAATGTGTTCTACCGTCCCCCACGGTTCGGCCGGTCGAGCCAGAAAGAGGACCATTCGGGATGGGAATGTTTGTGGGAAATGGAGCGGCAGGCAGAGGGCATCCGGTTCTACGGGACGATCCACAAGTAGCAGGGTCGCTTCCTGAATTCTCTTGAGGTCGGGGCGACGGAAGCTCCCGACACCAGCAGGGATGGCTGGAAGTGTATTCCGTACCAGATACCGAAGTACGTGGTTCACAATAGAAGGATCACCACCATGTTCTATACACTTGCAGTCGTTCTCGTCGTCCTGTGGCTTCTCGGGATGGTCACCTCCTATACCATGGGAGGATTCGTTCATTTGTTGCTGGTCCTGGCGATCATTGCGATCCTGGTTCGGGTCATCAGCGGCAAGAGACTCGTGTAGCGTACCTGGAGGTACCGTGCACTGTCGAGGTGCCAGGAACGACCCGGGATGAAACACCAGAAGCTCAGGGGAGGGTTACCGGGCGCGGGTATCGGTTCATCCGCCCCGCAGGGACTCGAGCGAGTGCGGAGGAGGGGGTCAATGTGCTGCGCATCTTTCCTGAGAGAGGTTTGCTATGAGATTCCATCACAAAGGAACACTCGCCACGGTGCTCTGCTTCGCCACGATCATCGTGGGTTGTTCAGCGAGCAATGCGGTGAAGGGCGGAGCGATCGGCGTGGGCGGTGGGGCGGTGGTCGGCG
Organism: Ignavibacteriota bacterium; assembly: GCA_016707525.1. NCBI lineage: Bacteria > Pseudomonadati > Ignavibacteriota > Ignavibacteriota bacterium. Next base: position 62,719 of record JADJHP010000017.1, on the reverse strand, counting down.
GCCTGATCGGCAAAGCGGCAGGGAACACGGCGCTTGGTGCGATCATCGGCGCGGCTGTGGGTGGCACCGCGGGAGCGATCATCGGGAACAACATGGACAAGCGGGCAGAAGAACTGAGGCGGGACCTCGCCAATGCGACCGTTGAACGCGTCGGGGAAGGGATCAAGATCACATTCGACTCCGGCATCCTGTTCGTCACGAATTCGTCGGAACTTCAACCCGCGGCCAGAGCGAACATCGACAATCTCGCAAGGATCCTGAACAAGTACCCCGATACCAATATCCTGATCGAAGGTGCGACGGATAACGAAGGCACGACCCAGTACAATCAAGCGCTTTCGGAACGTCGTGCACAGGCGGTTGCCGACTATCACAAAGGCCAGGGCGTCCCGGGCTCGAGGATCTCCACTGTCGGGACAGGCGAACTGCATCCTGTGGCGTCGAATGACAATGCCGCAGGCCGCCAGCTCAACAGGCGTGTCGAAGTCGCCATCTTTGCGAATGAGAAAATGAAGGATGCCGCGGAGAACGGCACACTCCAGTAGAGATACCGGGGAAATGCAGTCATCGAAAAGGGAAAGCGGGAAATGCACATCCACGAACAGGCTCCCGTGATCCGCACAGAACCGCTTGATCAGGAGCTGCTCGGGAGGATCGACGCCTATTGGCGCGCCGCCAACTACCTTTCGGTCGGACAGATCTATCTTCTCGATAATCCGTTGCTGAAGGTGCCGCTGACGCTCGCCCACATCAAGCCCCGGCTGTTGGGGCACTGGGGGACGACACCGGGGTTGAACTTCATCTATGTGCATCTGAACCGGATCATCAAGGAGAGGGATCTCAACGTCATCAATATCACCGGCCCCGGCCATGGTGCGCCGGGGCTGGTCGCGAATGCGTACCTCGAGGGGACCTACAGCGAGGTGTACCCGGGAGTACCTCAAACGGAAGAGGGGATGAAGCGCCTCTTCAAGCAGTTCTCCTTCCCGGGCGGTATCCCGAGCCATGCAGCCCCCGAAACACCCGGCTCCATCCACGAGGGTGGTGAACTCGGCTATTCCCTGTCGCATGCCTACGGCGCGGTATTCGACACTCCCGGCCTCATCGCGGTGTGTGTCGTTGGCGATGGCGAGGCCGAGACCGGCCCGCTTGCCACCAGCTGGCATTCGAATAAGTTCCTCAATCCGGTGCTCGACGGCGCGGTCCTCCCCATTCTGCATTTAAACGGCTATAAGATCGCAGGCCCGACGGTCCTGGCCCGCCTTCCCCATGAAGAACTGGATGCACTCTTCCGCGGCTACGGATACACACCGTATGTTGTAGAAGGTTCTGATCCTGAGACCATGCACCAGCGCATGGCGTCCACCCTGAATGACGTTATCGCCGAGATCCAAGAGATCCAGCGCGATGCCCGTGCGCAGGGCTTCAGGAAACGTCCGCTCTGGCCGATGATCATTCTGCGTTCTCCGAAAGGCTGGACGGGACCTGCCACGGTGGACGGCCTGAAGACCGAAGGCACGTTCCGCTCACATCAGGTGCCGATGGGCAATATGTCCCATCCCGGGCATGTTCATGTCCTGGAACAATGGATGAAGAGTTATCGCCCCGGCGAGTTGTTCGACGCCGCAGGCGCACTGCGTGCTGATCTTGCGGCTCTCGCGCCAGCGGGCAACCAGCGTATGAGCGCAAATCCTCACGCGAACGGAGGCCTGCTCCTCCAGGAGCTGGATCTTCCGGACTTCCGGGAGTACGCCCTCCCCACCACACTGCCTGGTGCGGACGACGGCGAAGCAACCAGCGTGCAGGGGCGCTATCTCCGCGATGTTGTCCGTCGCAACCCGATGAACTTCCGTGTCTTCAGTCCGGATGAAACCTCTTCGAATCGCTGGGGGGCGATCTTTGAGGTCACGAACCGTTGCTCGACCGGGGAGATCATCCCCGGCGATGACCATGTGGCACCCGATGGACGGGTGATGGAGATGCTGAGTGAGCACCAATGCCAGGGGTGGCTCGAGGGCTATCTTCTGACCGGCCGGCACGGCTTCTTCTCATGCTACGAGGCCTTTGTCCATATCGTCGATTCCATGTTCAACCAGCACGCAAAGTGGCTGAAGGTGGCACGAGAGATCCCCTGGCGCCGCCCGATAGCTTCGCTCAACTATCTGCTGTCGTCCCATGTCTGGCGTCAGGATCACAATGGGTTCAGTCATCAGGATCCGGGATTCATCGATCTCGTCATGAACAAGAAGGCCGGGATCGTACGTGTCTACCTGCCGCCGGATGCGAACACGCTTCTCTCTGTCACCGACCACTGCCTCAGGAGCCATGATTACGTGAATGTGATCGTGGCAGGAAAGCAACCGGCCCCACAATGGCTGGCGATGGATGCCGCGGTTGAGCACTGCCGGACGGGGATCGGCATCTGGCGGTGGGCGAGCAATGACGGAGACGATGAGCCGGACGTGGTCATGGCCTGCGCGGGGGATGTTCCCACGCTTGAGGTTCTCGCTGCGGTCTCATTGCTCCGCGAACATCTGCCCGCGGTGAAGATCCGGGTGATCAATGTGGTTGACCTCATGAAGCTGCAGCCCCGGAGCGAACACCCGCATGGACTGAGTGATGTGGAGTTTGACGCGCTCTTCACCGCCAACAAGCCGATCATATTCGCCTATCATGGCTACCCGCTGTTGATCCATCGCCTGACCTATCGGCGGACGAACCACCGGAACCTTCATGTGCGGGGGTACAAGGAGGAAGGTACCACAACGACGCCGTTCGACATGACCGTGCTCAATGACCTGGACCGTTTCCATCTGGCCATGGATGTCATCGACCGTCTTCCGGCGACCGGTGAGGCGGGCGTGCGTGTCAGGAAGGGACTCAGCAACAAATTGTTGGAACACCGGCGATATATCATGCTGCACGGAGAAGACATGCCTGAGATCATGGGTTGGCGGTGGACGCCGCCACCCTCACGAGGGTCCGCGTGACCGGCATAGCTGATTTTCTCTCGTGGGTGGGGGTCACCCTCATTACGCTCGTCCCGATCATCAACCCCGTGAGCACTGCGGTACTCCTGCTGAGCATCAGTGCTCATCTGACCGCGGCGGAGCGCAACAGGCAGATCACATGGGCCTGTCTCTATATGACGGGCATCCTTGTGACGTTCCTCCTTGCCGGGCATCTCGTCATGGTGATCTTCGGCATCTCCATTCCCGGCATCCGCATCGCAGGCGGGCTCGTCATCGGTATTCTCGGATTCAGGATGCTGTTTCCTGATGAGGATCAGGTTCCTGTTGTGAACAAGGCGGACGCTGAGCAGAAGCGGGACATCGCGTTCAGTCCACTGGCCATGCCGAGCCTGGCCGGCCCGGGTGCGATCGCGACCGTGATCACCATGTCGTCGGCGATCAACGGCCGCCATGGGAATGATAAACCCTGGGCCTACGCCGGAGTCGTCATTGCCATCATTGTTGCCGCGCTTGTCTCATGGGCCGTTCTCCGGGGAGCGGGAGGTCTACGCCGCGTGCTTGGAATGAACGGAGTGAATAGTCTCTCGCGGATCATGGGATTCCTTCTTGTGTGTATTGGTGTTCAGTTCGTGATCAATGGGGTGCGGGACCTCGTGCTGGACGCGAGTTTCTGGAAATAGTGGAGATCGCACACACAGGTCATCAGGAAGCGGAGCGGCAATGAAAACTACATCGATATCGCCCGTCATCTGAAGATCTCTGCTTCCGCAGTACGCAGCTTTATCAGCAATATCCTCGATAAGATGGCCCTACGCAGTCACCCGCAATGCGGGGACGATCGGCGTGGCCCCCCCGGAGGTCGTCACCGAACGTCCATTTTCCCATGCCCCTGTTCATCCCCGACGGATGCCACCCTGGTGGTCACCGGGAGGCGTACCAGGAGGTCCCGGCAGGGATTAGCTACTCTTTCATCCTTCCAGTTGATTCATGGTTCCTCCAGGAACGGTATATTGTGCCAGCCCTCTGTGGACGGCGATGCACGTTCATGACGAGGCGTCATGCCGGGTATATCGGGGCTGCCCCTTCCATGAACAAAGGAGATCGTGCATGAGCACAGAACACGTGTTGCTTTTCCTCGTGATCGGCGTTTTCGTTGGATTCTTTGCCGGGAAGCTCGTCAAGGGTTCGGGGTTCGGGATCGTCGGGGATGTGATCCTCGGTGTCTTCGGGTCCTTTCTCGGCGTCTGGCTCTTCGGCCTTCTGGGTATTGGAAGTGGTGGGGTGCTCGGGCTGTTCCTGGCTGCGCTGGTCGGAGCGCTGCTCCTCCTGTATGTGATCCGGTCGTCGCGGCTCGCCTGACCCCGCAGTTGGAGCGGAGAGTCCGTTCCTGGTGCCGGCAATTCACACTCGTCTCAACGACTCAGGAACCCGTGATGTACTCAGGCATACTCGTTGGTTACTTCGGCGGGCAGGATGGAGCAGGCAAGGCCTTCCGCCATCTCCGCGGGAAAGGCTTCCGCGTCGCCGCGCATGCGAGCAAAGGTGCAGACGGAAGCCTGATCGTCGGGGATTCGCCCGGTTGGCGACTCTATGCCGGGGCGCTGACGGTGTTCGTTCTCTTCGGGGCGACCGCGCTCGCGGCATTGTTGGCGGGCGCATGGCCTCTGCAGCATTCGTGGAACACACTCCTGATCCCATCGGTCCTCTGCGGTGTGATCGGAGCTTCACTGTATCTGATGTGGCAACGCCGCACGGGTGCACGGATCGGTCCGTCCATCATTCGAGAGCACGCGCGATGGCTGGTCTCCGGCGAAAGTGTCCTGATCCTCCAGGTCCCATTCGCGAACATGCATGTCCCGGTGACACTTCTCACGGAATTCGGCGAGATCCCCCCCGCACTCTTCATCGAGTATCCTGATCGGGTCGGCGAGACCAAAGAGGCCGGGAGAACGGTGAGATCTCTGAGATCTCTGAGCGGGACCCAGCTTCAAGAACATGCCCGACGCCTGTCTGTCACCCACCGGTTGGCTCCCGGCGCACGCCACGATCCCGCGCTGCTCAAGCGTATCGAACAGGATCGCCTCCGGCTTCACGAAGCATGCCTCGATCTTGACGTGGCCAACACGCTGGAACAGAGCGTTTCGCCCGTGGCCGAATGGCTGCTCGACAATGAGTATGTCATCGAAGGCACCGCCCGGAACATCGTGCTCAACATGCCACGACGGTTCTACCGTCAGCTGCCCGTGTTGACCGGTGAACCCGGGGAGGAACAGCCGCGGGTGTCTGCGCTCGCGAAGGAACTTGTCCAGCATTCCGATCTGCGTGTGGACAGGGACAGCATCCTGGCATTCCTTACCGCCTATCAGCGTGATCTCCCGTTGACCATCGGTGAACTGTGGGCCGTCCCCCAGATGCTCCGGATCGCGCTGATCGAAGGCATTCAACAGATCGCGGCGCGGACCCGGACGGAATTGCGCGAGCGCAGCGTTGCCAATCTGTGGGCGAACAGGCTCATCGTGGTGAGCCGGCGCGACCCCCAGCGCATCTTCTCGATCCTGGCGGAAATGACCTCGACACACCCGGACCCGAGTCCGTACTTCGCGTCGCAGTTGGTCGATTATCTCTATGATGAAGAGTCCGCGCTGGCACCCGTGCAGAGTTGGCTTGAGCGCACATGCCAGAGATCCTTGAACGATCTCAGTGCCGTCGCCAAGGCCCGGCAGACCAGCGATCAGGTCTCCGTCGGAAATGCATTTTCCAGTTTGCGGCGGCTTGACCTCCTCGACTGGAATGTGTGCTTTGAAGAGTTGAGCCGGGTGGAGTGGTTGCTTCGCCAGGACCCGGCCGGGGTGTATGCCTGCACGGATTTCACCACACGTGATCGCTGCCGGAGAGCCGTCGAAGATCTCCGTCGGGGATCCGGGCTTGCCGAAGATCATATCGCCGGTCGCGCCCTTGATCTTGCCACAACACTGTTTCATAGCGCCGGCAACGATGTGCACGCGGGCCACGTGGCAACATTTCTCATCGGAGATCGGAGAGGCGAACTGGCGGCATTGATCGGGGGTCGTGAGTCTCCGGGATTCAGGATGCTGCAGTGGACGTACCGGCACCACGCACTCTTGTATTCGCTTGCGCTCGGTATCTTCACTCTTCTCAGTATACTGGTCCCGCTGCAATTGGGCTTGTCCGGCGCACACCCCGCCGTGCGGCTTCTGATCACAGTCCTTCTGATCGTCCCGGGAAGTCAACTGGCGCTCGAGGTGGTGAATTTCCTCGTCATGCGGCTGTTGCCTCCACGCATCTTGCCGAAGATGGACTACAGGGTGTCGGGTATCCCCGACGCGTGCCGGACGCTTGTGGTGGTGCCCGTGATCCTGACGACGCCGGATGCGGTGTCCGAAGAAGCGGAAAAACTGGAGATCCGGTACCTTGCGAACAAAGAGGATAACCTGCTCTTTGGACTCTTCACGGACCTTCCTGATGCACCGAACGCGCACCAGGAGGGGGACGACGTATTGGTCCGGAAGGCGAAGGCAATGATCCGGGAATTGAACGCCCGGTATGGAGGCAAGCGCTTTCTCCTCTTCCACCGTGACCGTACATGGAATGACTCCGAACAACAGTATATCGGCTGGGAACGGAAACGCGGCAAGCTGGAAGAGCTGAATGGTCTGATCAATGGCACCCGGCAACGCGGGGCACCGCGTCTGCTCCATGTCGGCGATCATGGCCAGTTGGTGAACATACGATACATCATCACCCTGGACAGCGATACGCAGCTGCCGAATGGCACCGCGCGCCGGATGATCGAAACACTGTCGCATCCGCTGAACCAGGTCCGCTTCGACAAGAGTGGCCATGTGATCGATGGGTATACGATCATCCAGCCACGTGTGAGCGCATCGCTGCCCAGCATGAGCGGGTCGCCTTTCAGTCGCTTGTTCTCCAATCCGGTCGGGATCGACCCGTATACGAGTGCGGTCTCGGATGTGCATCAGGACCTCGCCGGGGAGGGCTCCTATCATGGCAAGGGGATCTACGATGTCCGGGCCTTTCACCGGATCCTCGCGAACAGATTCCCTGAATCAAGGATACTCAGCCATGACCTCATCGAGGGAGTGCACGTGCGGGTGGGTCTGGCGAGCGATATCGAACTGTTTGACGAGTTCCCGCAGGACTATCAGAGCTACATCAAGCGCCATCACCGGTGGGTGAGGGGCGATTGGCAGATCGCGGAATGGATCCTTCCCTTTGTGCCGGGGCGCGGTGGTCAGAGGATCCCGAACGCGCTCTCCCATTTTGCGCGCGGGAAGATCTTTGACAATCTCCGCCGGAGTCTTCTCCCGGTCGCCAGTACGGTGCTCCTCGTCGCATCATGGTCGATCTCGTTGCAGGCCGGTGTGATCGCCTCCTGTGTGGTCGGTGCCCAGCTGCTGCTCCACTCGATGTCGCAGCCTCTCGCCTGGGCCACCACATCCCCCGGTGCCACGCGACTCTCTCTGAGGAAATTCGCCCATGATCTCCTCCGCGTGGGTGTGGAAGCTGCCCTCCTGCCATATCAAGGCTGGCAGGCCCTGGATGCGATCGTGCGCGCGCTCCATCGTCGGTTCGTTTCCCACCGAAAACTTCTGGAATGGACCCCGGCGCGGGCCATGGAAGGGCATGCACGATCACGCCTCCCCGCGTTCCTTCGCTCGATGGGCCTTGCAAGCCTCTGCAGTCTTCTTGGTGCGGTGTTCGTCTACGTCTCCTCAAGCCCGGCCATGGGGATCGCACTCCCGTGGCTCGTTCTCTGGGTCCTCTCACCCGGCATCGGGTGGCTTTTGAACCGGAGGCCGACAGTGCGGCTTCCGGAGACACTCCTGAAGGAAGCAGACAAGCTCTTCTTACGAAACGTTGCCTGCCGGACCTGGCGGTATTTCGCCGAGTTCGTGAATGAGCGTACATCATGGCTGCCTCCCGACAACTACCAGGTCGCCTATCAGGATCAGCTTGCGATGCGCACCAGTCCGACCAACATCGGACTCTGGATGGTCAGTGCGCTCGGAGCCCACCAATTCGGCTATATCAGTATCGACGATGTCATTCGCCGACTCTCGGCGACCATGAAGACGATCGCCGGGCTGGAAAGACACGAAGGGCATCTGTTGAACTGGTACGACATCCAGACGCTTGTTCCCTTGAAGCCGCGGTATGTCTCAACGGTGGACAGTGGCAATCTCCTCGGTGCGCTCGTGGCTCTGGACCAGGGACTCGGATCGATGATACGCACGGAGCTGCTCGACGACAGAGCGTGTGCCGGGCTTTACGATGCAGGTGAAGCTCTGCGCCAGGCCATCGTGGCGGATCGATCCCCCGCCGTCGACGTGGAGGCCGTGCGATCCATGCTGGGCACCTGGGGTGCTCCCCCGGACCGCATCGTGGATCTGATCGCCACGCTCCGTGGCATGCAGCGCGTGGTGGAAGATCTGTACGTGGCCGATAGTGCCTGTGGACAGGAAGCAGGACATGTTCCCCTCCGAACCCGGCCACTCCACGAACTCCTTGGCTCATGGATCGCCATCATTGACCGGTACCTTGGCTGGATCGAGATCATGGGGGAGAGGCCTGCAGAAGTTGTTGCCCGGGGAGACCCAGAGGCCATCTCGGCCCTTACCCACGCCCTCAGCCGTGCGCCGTCGCTCCACGACCTTGCCCGGGGCGAGCTTGCCTGGATCGAATCGCTGCAACGGATCCGTGCTCATGCATCAGCGGAAGACACGGCACTGCTCGAATGGATCGATCGTGTGTTCGCCTCCTTTGATACAGCGAAATGGTTCGCCGGTGAGATGGTCGCGTCCGGCGAACGACTGCGCGAGGATGTGCGTGGGCTGTCCGCATCCATGAATATGAGATTCCTGTACGACAACGGCCGGCGTCTTTTTTCGATCGGGTACAATGTTACCGAGGGCCGCCTGGATCACGCGTACTACGACTTGCTTGCCAGTGAAGCGCGTCTCGGTAGTTTCATTGCGATCGCGCGAGGTGACGTCCCGGCAGAGCACTGGTTCGCCATGGGCCGGCCGTACGGGGCTCTCGAGCGCCGGCAGGTATTGCTCAGTTGGACCGGCACCATGTTTGAATACCTGATGCCCCTGCTCTTTCAGCGCACATATCCTCGCTCGCTCCTGGATCGTGCCACGCGGGAAGCGGTGGTGGCACAGATGTCCTACGGAAAAGCACACCACGCGCCCTGGGGGATGTCGGAATCCGCTTCCGGGGACCTGGACATCAACAAGACCTATCAATACAACGCCTTCGGAGTGCCGTCGCTGGGGCTGAAGCGGGGATTGACGGAAGAGGTGGTCGTGGCACCCTACGCGACTCTTCTTGCGTTGAGCATCGTTCCTCGCGAGGGGGTCGCCAATTTACGGCGGCTCACCACACTCGGGATGCTTGGCCCCTACGGGTTCTTCGAAGCCATGGATTTCAGCAAACAGACGGAGCGTGAAGGGCAACGTGGCGTGATCGTGCAGGCGTATATGGCCCATCATCAGGGGATGGGTTTTCTGGCGTTGGTGAATCTTCTTCAGGGGGATCTCCTCCAGGGGTACTTCCACGACGATATGCGTGTCCGTACCGTCGAACCGCTGTTGCAGGAACGCACTCCCCATATTCCGCCTTCGAACCAGATCTCCATGCGCGCCCGGGTCTCTTCCGTAGCGGCCCTGGGGGAAGTTGCACCCTCCGTGAGCCAATTCGCGACGGCACACACTGCCACCCCGCGGACGCAGTTGCTTTCGAACGGCCGATTGGCATTGATGATCACGAATGCGGGAGGCGGCTACATTCGCTGGAACGACATTGATATCACACGATGGATGTCGGACCGGACCCGGGATCCATGGGGGGTGTTCTGTTACATCCATGATGTCGACGCGGGCCGGCTGTGGTGCACCACCTATCAACCGGTCGGCGGGAAACCGGACGGGTTCTCGGCGGATTTCTCTCTTGACCGCGCAGTGTTCCACCGCGTCGACCATGGCATCGAGAGCGAAACGGAGATCATCGTGGTGCCTGACGATGACGTGGAGATACGGCGGATCACGCTGATCAATCGGTCGCTGCGGTCACGTCAACTCGACCTGACAAGCTATTATGAACTCGCTCTCGCTCCACACAAGTCCGACCGCCAGCATCCGGCGTTCAACAAGCTTTTCATCCAGACGGAAGCCGTACCCGGTGAGCGCGCGATACTTGCTTCCCGGCGACTGCGGCAGGAGAATGAAACGCCGATCCATATCGGACATCGGTTCACCGGGGGAAAACCCGACAGCGGAGAGATCCGGTATGAGACTGACCGGACCCGATTCATCGGACGTGGGCGGACCCTTGCGGCACCCATGGGAGCCGTTCAGGAGCCGGGGAACAGCCAGGGAGTTGCTCTGGATCCCATCCTGAGTCTTCGGGAGAGTGTGATCGTGGATCCCGGTGAGCGCGTCCAACTCTCGATGATCGTTGCCTGCGGCCCGAGCCGGGAGTACGTCCTGAGGATGATGAACAAGTATGGCGATGAGACCGTCATTGCACGAGCAATGGACCTGGCGTGGGGTGCGGCCCAGCTTGAGCTGCGCCTCATGCGGATACAACCCGATGATGCGCGCCGCTTCCAGCAACTGGGAAGTCACATGCTCTTTCCCAATCTTCTCCTCCGCTCACCGGCAGAACGCATCGCCGAGAACCGCAAGGGACAGGCCGGCCTGTGGGCGTACGGGATCTCGGGAGATCTGCCCATCGCGCTCGTCGCCATCGATGAGAAACAGGATCTTGGCCTGGTGCGCCAGATGCTCCAGGCCCATGCGTACTGGCGCATGCACGGACTCACGACCGATCTTGTGATCCTGAATGAGGAGTCGCCGGGCTATGAACGTCCCTTGCATGAGCAGCTCGAGCGATCGGTCCATGCGGACGCGGGCATTGCCGGGATCGACCGGCCGGGCGGCGTTTTCCTGCGCAGTGCGGAATCGATCCCGGCGGATGATCAGACGCTCTTGCGGGCCGTTGCCGCTGTGGTCATGGTTGCCGCACGTGGAAACCTCTCGCAGCAGCTCGGTGTGCCGCCGGAATCTCCCGACCTTCCCGCGCCGCTTGTGGCACGGCGGGAATACCGCGATCCCTCCGCTGCCTTGCCATTCATGGAACTCCCGTACTTCAACAGCATCGGCGGGTTCACCCCGGATGGCCGCGAATACGCCATCTATCTCGGGCCTGGCATGCATACGCCGATGCCATGGGTCAATGTCATGGCAAACCCCGGATTCGGAACGCTCGTCAGTGAGACCGGTTCCGGGTTCACGTGGCAAGGGAACAGTCAGAGCAACAGGCTGACGCAATGGTCGAACGATCCGGTAACAGACCCGGCGAGCGAAGCCATCTATGTGCGTGATGAAGAGACGGGCGCCTACTGGACACCCTGCGCGCGGCCGATCCGGGAACCGGGCGCGTACCGTGCGAGGCACGGTGCGGGATATTCAGTCTTTGAGCACAACAGTCACGGCATCGAACAGGAACTGACGGTCTTTGTCCCTGTGGATGACGACGGCGGAGAGCCGGTGAAGTTACAGAGGCTGGTGTTACGCAATGATTCTGCGCGGACACGCCGGCTCTCGGTGACGTACTATGTGGAGTGGACCCTTGGCGATTTCCGGGAGTCCTCGCAGATGCATGTGGTAACCGGGTGGGACGGTGAAGCCAACGCGATCCTCGCCTACAACCACTACCATCCGGATTCTGCGGATCAGGTGGCATTTGCGGCGATCAGCCTGGGTGCAGATTCCTACTCCGCAGATCGGACCCACTTTCTCGGGCGCAATCGCTCGGTGGAGAATCCCGCAGCGATGGAGCGTGTCGGGTTGTCGCGCCGGACCGGGGCAGGCCTCGATCCGTGTGCTGCGGTGCAGGCCATGATCCGCCTCCTCCCGGGCGAACAGATCGAACTGACCTGTATGGTGGGTCAGGTTCCTACGGTGCTCAAGGCCAGAGAGCTGGTCCATAGATATCGGGACAACAGATCGGTGGAAGCAGCGCTGGCCGTTACACGAGCGTGGTGGGATGAGCGGTTGGGAGCGATCAGCACCCGGACGCCGGAGCCCGCGATGGATCTGCTCGTGAACCGCTGGCTGTTGTATCAAACCCTCGTATGCCGCCTCTGGGGCCGGTCCGGCTTCTATCAATCGGGTGGAGCCTACGGGTTCCGCGATCAGTTGCAGGATGTGATGGCACTGCTCTACACCTCGCCCGGAGAGACACGGAAGCATATCCTTCGGGCAGCAAGCCGTCAGTTCGCTGAGGGAGATGTGCAGCACTGGTGGCATCCACAGAACGGAGCCGGGATCCGTTCGCGGATCTCCGATGACCTCCTCTGGCTTCCCGCTGTGGTGGCACACTACGTCAGGATCACCGGGGATGTGTCCATCCTTCATGAATCCGTGCCATTCCTGCAAGCGCCTGCACTCGAGCGGTCCCAACACGAAAGCCTCCAGGTGCCGGCGGTCTCTCCGTTGCGCACGTCGCTCTTCGATCATTGCCAGCGGGCTATCGCACGTGGCCAAACGGCCGGCGAACACGGCCTGCCGTTGATCGGAACGGGGGATTGGAATGATGGCATGAACAGGGTCGGTGCCGGAGGCAAGGGAGAGAGTGTGTGGCTGGCATGGTTCCTTGCGGACGTGTTGAAAGGAATGGCCGAATTGTCGGGCCACCTGGGCCTGGAAGAGGCACGCGGCAAATATTCGAGCGACCGTGCGGCATTGATCGCCGCAGTGGAAGCCTTCGCCTGGGACGGGCAGTGGTACATCCGGGCGACCTCCGACGATGGAACACCGATCGGTGCTTCAGCATGTGTCGAGGCGCGCATCGATTCCCTCCCGCAATCATGGGCCTGGATCAGCGGTGCCGCTGATGGCGATCGGGCAAAGACAGCGTTGAGTTCCGCGTGGGAGCACCTCGTCAGGGAGGATGAGGGGCTGATCCTTCTGTTCGACCCACCCTTCAACCAAACGGTCCCTTCGCCCGGGTATATTCAAGGATACCCGCCTGGGGTGCGTGAGAATGGGGGACAGTACACGCATGCGGCGCTCTGGTTGGTGCTGGCGATGGCGCGGAGCGGTGATGGCACGCGCGCAGGAAGGATGATGCGCATGCTCAATCCTGTCGAACATACGCGTGACCCTGGATCGGTCTGGCGCTACGGCACGGAGCCGTACGTCATCGCTGCAGATGTCTACCGGCTACCGGGAAGGACCGGACAGGGGGGTTGGTCATGGTATACAGGATCAGCGGGACTGATGTACCGGGTCTGGGTCGAAGATATCCTCGGTCTACGCGTGCGGGGGGAAACGATGGAGATCGTTCCCGTGATCCCCGAGTGGTGGGATGGGTTCACGTTGACCTACCGGCACGGCGATGCGATCTACGAGATACACGTTGAGAATCCATACCATTGCGAACGAGGGGTCACACGTGTCGTGATGGATGGACGTCCGATGAGGGACGGTATCATTCCGCTTGTCCGTGACCTCGTCAAACACCGGATCGTCGTACGCATGGAAAAATCGAATGTGCCGGATGCGTCCTCCTCCACATCAGTGGATGGTGGATATGCAGCCGGCACAGTGTCGTGATATCAGCGATGTTGCGAGATCGGATCAGGGAGCGTGGTACTCATCCTGTGCTTCCGCGAGTTTGCGGAGGGCATCAAGGAGGTCCTTCTCGGCCGACACCCAATCGTCCTGTGCGCTCAGGGCCTTCTCCCAGCGTGCGTTCAGTTCCGTCTCCATGGACTTGATCGCCTGATCGAGGGGAGGCAGCGCCGCCGAGGCTCCGCTCTTCTTCGCTGCAGCATCCCGCTCCGCCTTCTTTGCGAGCAATGCGGATTCATGGTTGCACATCGCCTCACGGGCTTCCACGAACCCCAGCGCCGCCTGGGCCGCCTCGGTCTCTGCCTTCCGTGCTTCCGTGCGTGTCTCGAGCAGGTCCTTCAGCTTTTCCAGCAACGCCTTCCGGTCCTTCCCCGTTGCGTAGGCGGCCGAATCCCTGTCGGAGTCGAGTGTATCAAGCCGGCCTTCGATGGCCTCGATCTCCTTCTCCAGCGACCTGACCCGACCGTCAAGGACGCGCACTTCTTCCTTCATGCGCTCTTTCCGTGCCTGGGCACCGCTCCGCAGGGCAGCGACGTAGGCAAGATCTGCCTTGATCTCTTCCTGTGCGCGTCGTTGGATGACCGTGACGAAGGTATCCGATGCTGCGGTTGCCGATGGTGTGGTCTGGGCGGCGACGTCCACGAACGTCATCATGAACAGAAGAAGGAGAGAGCCCAGGATCTGGAAGATCCGGTGATCGGTTGCGAGCATGGTGACCCCTGAAGTGGTGGTGGATTGATCGATGGTAGAGACAGCGCGGCCAGCCGAGGCCGTCCCAGTATAGAAAAACACTCCATACCCATCAAAAGTTCGCGTTTCTTTTTTTTTCCCCTCTCTCCTTTCTCTTTCCTTTCTCTTCCGTCGCCGGTTTTTTTCCCTTCTTCTTTTTGGGTCTCTTTTTTTCCTTTTCTGGCGCTTCGGGGTCTCCTCCCTTCCCCCTCCCTCCCGTCCGCGTTGCTCAGTCGATGTCCTGTTGGTCACTTCCTTCTGACTCCGGCGTGTCGGATTCGCCGGCAGTCTCACCCCCCAGCGAGATCGTCTGTCCTGTCACCGGCACCCTCAGTTTCCCGGTCGAAAAATCGAAGGACGAAGAGAGGCCGAAGAACCAGAGTACGACGAGGAGGATGATGACCAACCCCGTCGGCGATCCTGCGTTCGCCAGGCCTGCACCTTCTTCGCCCTGCTTCCATCCGGTGATCATGCTCAGGCTGATCGCCTCCTTGTGCCGCACCGTGTGCAGGGTGATGCCGAGGAGGTGGGCACCGATCAATCCGATCATCGAATACGCGAAGAGCTTGTGTGCGTCTTCGGCGAGTTCGGAACTCATGGTGAGCCCGCTCACGACCAGGAGGATCACCAGAACGAACATGCCGAGGGCGGCATTGGCGGTGCCCGGGTTGTGGCCTGTATAGCGCTGCGCCGTGCCAGTGATGGCCCCCGTGAGATATTTCACCGTCTCCCCCGGGGAGAAGAACAGGCCTCTGAGCCGCGAGAACTTCCCGCCGACAACTGCCACCAGGATCCGGATGACCAGCATGAATCCTGCAGAGAGCCCCGCGAGCATATGTCCGCGGAACGCTGCGCTGTCATCGTCGACGGTGAGAGCGATGACCAGAGCGGAGACAACGCACACTGCGAAGGTCCAGTGAAAGACGCGTAGTGACAGATCCCAAATCCGGACGCGTGCCGCCATAGGGTTCTCCAGTTCGTGTGTGACGTGGGCGTGTTGCCGAGCGCGTGGGAGAGGCCGGAAATCCAGCCTTCTGAATATCAACGTACCGTTCCCGGTATCCAAAGTCAAGACAGGGATCGCATGGGGATTCGCGCCGGGGAAGGAACAATGTGGGACTTCCCCCTGTTCTGGAGTATGCTCTCCTTATTCATGTCACACCGGCTGCATGCCCATCCTGCTGCAGGTAAGCGTATGGCCGAAACGTACTGCTGTCCCACTCTTCCAAAGGACCCGCGTATGCGCACACTCCGACTCTTGCTTGTTCCTTGTCTCCTCTCTGTGGCAATGCTCTCTTCAGCATTCGCAGGGAGTGGATTCCAGACGGACCTTCTCCACCACATTGAATATGTGCAGAAGGAGATCATGGATCTCGAGAATACGGTTCCGGACAAGAAATTCTCCTGGCGCCCGGCGAAGGGTGTCCGCTCCGTCAGTGAGGTCTATGCCCACCTCGCATTCGCCAACTTCATGATGGCACAGATCGCGGGCATCAAGTTGCCGGAAGACATCACGATCACGGGTCCTGCGGATGCAGAGAAGTGGGAGAAGACGCTGACCGGGAAGAAGGAGCTTTCGGAACGATTGGTCCGATCATTCGAATTCCTGAAAGCCTCGGTCAAGGAACTCTCCGATGCAGACCTCGAAAAATCCGTGGAGTTCTTCGGGAATCCGATGACCGTGCGATCGCTCTTCATGCTGATACTCTCACATCAGCACGAGCATCTCGGACAGTCGATCGCCTACGCCCGCATGGCCGGTGTTGTCCCGCCGTGGACCGCGGCACGTGATGCCCAGGGAAAAGGGAAGTAACCACACTGTCATTGGGGCCGAGAGGTAGGAATGCCGTACAGTCGCGGGGATGATCCGCGGCTCTGCGGCATTCACACTTCAGAGACGACCCTGCGCACTTACTTCATGAGGAGCATTGTTCGCGCCGCTGTGGTGCCGTCGATCGCCAGCCGGTACACATAGACGCCACTTGCAAGGCCGGTCGCATGGAATGGGACGGTGTACTCGCCCGGACCCTGTGGCTGGTGGACCAGCGTTGCCACTTCCCGTCCGAGCAGATCGTACACCTTCAGCTCGACCATCCCCGGCCCGTGGGTGCTACGGGGCACCGCATAGGAGATCGTGGTGGCCGGGTTGAAGGGATTCGGGTAATTCTGCGCGAGGGAGATCATGAGAGGTTGCGCTGCCACGTCATCAGGATCGATCCCTGTTGTTGCCGCCGGCGTTCGGAGGATGGTCCCGGAACTCCCTGCGATCCACTGGATGCGGGCATCCGTAGGTGCGATGCACCGGAGGTTCACCATCGTGCCGCTGACGGTTCCCCTCCACGCGGTGCCCCCATCGGTCGTCTGCAGGATCGTGCCATTGTCTCCGGCGATCCATCCTGAATCGCGGCCATGGAATGCAACGGCATTCAGGTGAGAACGTGTCGGGATGCTCTGGATCGTCCAGAGTGCGCCACCATTGGTCGTGCGGTACACCCGCCCGTACCTTCCGACGATCACCCCGGTGAGTGAATCTGCGAACGCCACCCCGTTGAACGCGAGTGTGTCGGTGAACGTCGCAACGGACCAACTCGAGCCACTGTCCGATGTTGATGCCACCGTGCCTCCATCACCCACCGCCCAGCCATGGGCTTCATCGCGGAAGTGGAAAGCGCGGAGTATCCGGGGCGTTCCGGTGATGACGAGCGTCCAGTTGTTCCCACCATTCGTTGTCTTGTAGAGCGTGCCTCCTGCGCCGGAAACCCAGCCGGTCGAAGCTGAGAGCATGGAAATGGCATAGAGGCGTCCGCCACCGGGAATGGTCAGGAAGGTGGTGTTCCCACGATGACCCGCCATCGGTTGTCCGGTACACTGCGGTGGATCCTACCGCCCATGCGCGCATATTGTCGACCGCGGTGACACCGTAGAGTGTGGCAACCGGCCGGTTAGGGAGGTTGACCCACGTGCCTCCGCTGTTCGTCGAACGGAACAGGATGGACGAACCTGTGGCCCATCCGGATTGTGCTTGCGGGAATGCGATGTCGTTCACCTCATTGGCGGGTGAGAGCCGTGAAAGTGTCCACTCCGGTTTCTTCTCCGTGATCGTCACCGTGAACGCAATGCTATCGCCGATCGCACTGACATCCGAGATGTCCAGATTCCCTCGCGCCCCGGAGGTGAGCACGCACGCCGGGTCGGTGGTATCGTTGATCGCCGTACGTCCGCTCGCATTGAATGCCGCCTGATTCAGGCTGCCGTTCGGAGGCCAGCTCGTGGTCGGGTTGCCCCCGGGGCGGTAGATGTAGATCCCATCGGGCGGGCCGTTCGCATTGCCGGAAATGAGGCTGTCGATCCGGTAGACGAGAAGGCCCTGTCCGGGGAGGGAGTTCTCAAAAATGGAAGTCTTCTTTCGGTATTCGAGGACGAAGAATTCTCCCGGGTTCGGCGAGTCGATGCGGTAGCAGTTGTTGGTCGGCGAACTCACGGGATGCAATGCATAGCGTCCTGAGGTGGTGATCTTCGGGAGGGACGAGATCCACGTCATATACCGGTACCGGAGGTACGCTCCGGAATGCTGGGGCGGGTTCGATGTGGATGCCATGATGTCCCAGGCACCGGTCGGGGCTACGGCGTCCGGGGAGGCATACCGGTACGTATCGGGTGCGCCGAGGGTGTGCATCATCTCATGCGACAGCACATTGACCCCGGCCATGGATTCGATCTGAAAGTTGTATGCGCCGATCTTCTTCCCGCCAAGCGTTGGCCCGGAACTTCCCATCGAGGACATGTGGGGCCAGAGGAGTGTCGCCCATGCGGACGGCGTGCCCCTTACGATGAAGCAGACATTGTCGGCGTACCCATCGTTATCGCCGTCCACCACCAGCCCGGTCGGGATCTGTGCCGACACCGAGGCGGCCGCACGGACGAGCAATTCCCGTTCACGGGTGTACTGGTCGTTCACATAGCCGCCGGTGTTGGTTGCGCTGTAGGGGAGAAAATACGCGCGCGGCTGGATATCCTGATAGCTCAGCACGGTGGCACCGATGTTCAGCGGATAGAACGTCGTGAACACCTCGAGCCGTCCGTAGGACACCTCTTTGAAGTAGTTGTACATCGAATTCACGCCCGGGGTGGTGACGTTGAAGGCATTGTCATATTTCGACGGCGGGTCGGTGAACTCGGCATCATCACTGAAGCGGATGAAGATGACCACATTGTTGAGGACGCCGGTCCGTGGTGCCAGCGCCCGTGCGGGAGGTTCATACCACGGCATCGCGGCGCGGATCTGAGCAGCGGCAGCAGCAGAGATCGTGGCGTATGGCGTGAGGCCGGCAGACCCTGGATCCTCGTGTCCGGCGACCACACGGGTGCTGATCAGCCGGTCGCCACTCCGTTGTGCATAGACGTACATCCCGGTCGCCGGGTCCTGAACGATCGTGAATCCCTGCCGGTCGTGCAGCCAGTTGTAGAACTCGTCTCCCGATGCGTAGCATGGGAGAACCGTTCCATCGGGTTGACGAACGGTCACCGGCACATCGCGCAGGAAGGCCCCGCGGGCGATGAAGGCAGAGAGACACAGGAAAGCACACAGGAGCGAAGTTCGCACAGGGTCAGGATCCTTCCTTCAGAAATGTGGAAAGGCGATCATGCAAGGTACTTCGGCGACGGTCCACAATCAAGGAGGCACGTGCGCCGGATCGGCGGGCGGGAGGGGGATATCGAGGGAAAAGGTACAGCCCGCACCGGTGGCGCAGGTCAGCGATCCATCGATCTGCTCGGCCAGCGATGTTACCAGCGTCATGCCGAGGGTCGTAGGGTGCTCGCAGCCGCGTTTTCCTTCGGGGAGGCCCACCCCATCGTCGCTGACGATCAGGCGCGCATGCGAGGGATCGATCATATGCAGGCTGATCGACACCGTTCCACGACGGTCTGCGGGGAACGCGTGCTTCAGGGCATTCGACAGGAGCTCGTTCGCAATCAGTCCGCAGGGGATCGCATTGTCGATCGCCAGAGTGACCGGCTCGATGTCCAGAGAGAGTTGGATGCCCACCCTGCCGTAGGCCGAGACCAGTTCCCGGGTGATCCTTTTGAGGTTTTCGCCGAACTCGATGCTGGCAAAGTTCTCCGACCGGTAGAGTTGTTCGTGCACCATGGCCATCGTGCGGACACGCCTCTGGCTCTCGTCGAACGCGCGGAGGATCTCCTGGTCGCGGTATCGGCCGGATTGCAGGCTCAGAAGGCTCGAGATGATCTGGAGGTTGTTCTTGACCCGATGGTGGATCTCCTTCAGCATGATCTCCTTTTCCCGCAGGGAACGGCGGATCCCCTCCTCACTCGCGCGCACGTGTTCGTTCGCCCGCTGCAATTGCGCGGTGCGTGCGAGGACGCGTGCCTCCAGTTCCCTGTTCAGATCAAGGAGCTGTTCCTCTGCTTGCTTCCGGACCTTCACCTCCGCCGACAGCGCCGTGTAGGCGTGTTGCAGGCGCGAGTGCCCAAGGATCGCGTTCTTCAGTACCATCGCAGCGTACGCAAAGAAGGTGGAGAGTTCGCGTGGCATGTCGCCCAGACTGATGTGCAGGCATTCGATCTTGAAGACCCCGATGAGTTCCTCTCCCACCAGAAGGGGTACGGCCCAGGTATACGCACTCGCGAACTCTTCGGTGGTCATCCTGGTGTCCTCGAACGGTTGCTCGATCTCTTCGGGTTGCCGCGATGTGAACACGCGCTGGACCAGGGGATCGGCGATGGACGTGTCGTGGCGCGCACTGCCATTGATGTCGGCGGAATGGATCTCGCCCTCCCGCATGTAGTAGAGGATGAGGTCGAGTCCGCCGATCACATCGGCCAGGGCATGGAGCATGTTCTGGATGGTGGTGTCGAGTCCTGGCGCTTCACTCATCCGGTTCATCAGGCTGATCACGAGTTCGAGGGATGACTTCTCGCCGGCAAGTTTGCGCACGCGTTCTTCGAGTGCAGCAACGTCGCGGTCCGTGGCGATCTCCCCGTTCATGGGACATTCGCCGATGATCGGAGCACGATGGCGGTACGGAGCGTGTCTTCCAGAGCGTCGAGGGAGACGTCCATCCATCTGACCGGCAGGCCGGCAACGCGCCCTGCTTCTTCGGCCGCCCCGGTGAAGTCGCCGGTGCAGGGGGTCCGGAGCGCCAGGAGGTACCGGCGGTCCTCGTTGAAAATGGATCGGATGACATCTGGCGTCGTGGTGCCAAATGCATTGGCGATCACGCGGTGCCAGTTGCGTGCCCATGCTTCCATCAGGAAATAGGCCCCCTGTTCCACTTCCCTGCTGAACACGTCGTGGCCGAGCAGCATCTCGATGCAGTTCTGTCCCTGGGTGCGCACCGTCTGTGCCCCGGCCACGATATCGTCGATCCTGGGGTGGCAGCAGCCATAGAAGACGACCGTGCTGTCGGATCGATGCGCGGTGAGGGAGGATGCGAGCGCCCTCTCAAGCGAGCAGAAATCGTTGTGCAGGTCCGGGTCGAGCAGGATGGGTTCGAGGGGCCAATGATTTTTCCTGATCAGGGATCGGATCTCCCGGGCCAGGATCCCGCAGCCTATGAGGAAGGTCAGCTCCTGCGCAGGTGCGCTACTGGAGCCACCGTCCGTATTCGTATGCTGCATTGAGCATGGTCCTGATGTTCTCTTCCGGGATACAGTAGGGCATGACGCCGGTGCCGAACAGGAAATGTCCTCCGGGCATCCCTGCCTCCATCATGCGTTTCACCTCCTGCCGGATCTCTGCAGGAGACCATTCGATCAATCTGATATCGTTGATGACCCCGCAGGTCAGCCCCTGCGTGCCGATGATCTGTTTCGCCGATGCGAGGTCGTCCAGCGGACTCACATAGTACGTGCCGAGCCCGGTCCGTTCGCGGACAACGCCGATGACGTCGTTCATCCGTGCCATGCCACAGTAGTACACGACCCCGTCCGGACCGATGGCCTGGATATCGCGCATGATCCACGGCAGGGAAAGGGAGGTGAAGATGCTCATCGGCACGAAATCCGTGGACCCGAAGGGGTTTGCGTACACGATGACATCCGCCCCCGCCGCACGGCAGGCGCGGACCTCGCGAACGAAGAACTCGTGGCACGTTGCGAGGAGCAGGTCGCGCTTCTCCTCGGGGCCAAGGAGCAGCAATTCGAGCCAGCGTTCCATCCCCATGAGCATCGCGGGGATCGTCATGGACGACGAGATGTACGAACAGATCGGCACCTTCCCGCCGACCTCGTTCCGCAGGATGGCAAGGCACCGGGATTGTTCGGTGAACGCCGGATGATCCTCCAGCCGTTCGGGCACCTCCAGGGTGTCGATATCATCCAGGGTACGGATGACGAAGTCCATCACATTGGGCGGTCCTTCCCGGGCGAACAGGATCTTCTTGCATCCGAGCAGTTCCGCCTCTTTGCCGACATAGAAGAGGCTCCAGACGTTGTCATGTCCATACTTCCGGAGCATGCGGAGCTGTGCTTCGGCGACATGCTCGCCGCTGGTGTAGTACGATTCAAGGTCGAGTCCGAGCTCTTTCGCTCCCTGGTCGAGCAGGTTGCAGAACACGGGGATCCTGTCCGCCGGAGTTCCATTGATCGCCGCAACGAGCCGTTCCATCGACGTATTCACTGGCGGACCTCTTTGATCAGTGCGCTGATCACGGTACCTGCGACGATGCCGTCCTCGGCCCACGCGTCTGCTCCGACAGTGCGATAGAGATCATGATCGAAGCGGTAGGGAGCACCGCCGACGACAAGTTTGATGCGCTGTTCGAGGGCGCGGTCTCTCAGGAGTGTGCGGACCCCGGGCGCCGCGGACGGTCCGCGCGCCGTGTGCACCATCATGGATGACACGCCGATCACATCGGCGTTGTGCGCGATCGCTTCTTCTACGAAGCGTTCGGCCTGGACATTCAGCCCGAGATCGATCACTTCGATCATCAGCGCTTTGAGGCACCCGCTCACGATGCGTTTCCCGAGTCCGTGCATGTCGCCAACAGAAGTACCGATGACGACGCGGCCGATGATCTCAGGTGACCGGGCGAACTTGCCCACCATGCTTTCGGTGACCTCGGAGGCGATCTGCGCGGCCACAAAATGTTGGGCGATGCTCGGAGTCCGCCGTTCGCTGGTGGACTTCATCATGATGTGGATCGAGGGGACGACGACCTTGAAGACGATATCTTCGGGGAGGATGCCGTCCTGCTCGGCTTCGTGGATGACCCGCAGCGCGCGCTGCCGGTCCGTGTCGAAGATAGCCTCGTTGAACGCAGTAAGTACGTGATCGATCATTGGGTGCCGTGCGAGATCCTGCTGAATTTGGAGCAAAAATCACGCCATCGGAGACCCTGCTCTATTGACGCAGATTTCAAAGAAACCGGAGTCCCCACCCCGTGCACGGAGTATATTCATGGCCACGTGGCTGCCCCAAAAATAGAACAAAATGACGATGTCTGTGGGCTTGACAGGGGGGGGGTGGAAAAGGTACTTTGCGGCACGGTCGTCCTCTGGAACGCTTACGAGGACGCCGCACGCATGTGCATTCATGCACACTCTGTCCGGTAGCGAACCACGGCATCATTCATCCCAACAGACCTGTTCCACATCGCCGAAGGGGCACGGTCCATGCGCACATCACTTGTCGTTGCCTGTCTGATAGTCATTCTGTTCTCTCCCGACGCCGCCTGTCAGGTGTCGGTGCCCTGGACATACACCGGCGGACCACTGGCCGGTCAGGTTCAATGCTTCGTGTGTACGGAGGAGGGCGAGATGTATCTCGGCACCGATGCGTCGGGTGTCTATCGCTCGGTGGACGGTATCAACTGGAAACGTTCGGCAAGCGGGCTTCAGGAACAGAACGTCCAACTCATGGCGGTCGAACCGGACGGAGACCTTCTGGCGCTGACGTACGGGAGGCCGTATCAGGGGAGCCATTCTCCGATCCTGGAACCGGCAACGGGCTATCTGTACCGATCCACGAATGCAGGAGCGGGCTGGACGGTGATCGACACGGTCGAGATCTCCGCCCTGCTGGTCGATTCGAATGGGAACATCTGGCGCAGACGCTACACGTCCGATGTTGGCGCGTGGTATATGAGGTCAACGAATGGAGGCACATCGTGGGAGCAGAAGATCCCCGGGTATGTCGGCCATCCCTGGGTCCGGAATCTGGCCATGGACTCCTCCGGCGCCTTGTACCTTGGCTTAAGCGATGATTCCGGAACAAAGGCGACCTACAAATCCACGACCTCAGGAACATCCTGGACCACATTCATTGCGAATACCTCGCTCTCGGATCTTGCTATCACGAAGGGAGGTTACATCTTCGGCATTGAATCCCCTAACAGGTTGGTACGTGTAAAGACTGATGGAACGGGTTACACCGTGCTTGATTCGAGTTTCACGGGCCGGGGATTCGCATTCCTCGCCAATGGGTATGTGTATGCGGTCGAGAACGATGGCAGCCTTGTTCGGTCGACGAACAACGGGGTCACCTGGACGACTGCAGCTGCTGCCAGTTATGGCGCGAGGAGTGTCTACTGTCCGGACGGCACAACGTTGTTCATGGCCGCATCGGCGGGCCGTCTCCTTCGTGCGTCGGGCCGGGGGTGGACCGATGTCACGGATGACCTGCGGAACAGCTTCGTTCCTTCGTTGCTTTGCACGCGGGATGGGGCACTCTATGCCGGCACCCAGATGGGCATCTGGCGGAGAGAAAGCGATCCCGGATCATGGGTGCAGCGCACGAGTGCGGCATGGCATGCATCGTTCCCGCCACAATACGTGTGGTCGATGGGTGAAGGGTCCGATGGGTTCCTGGCTTCTGTAGCAGAGGGGTTAGGGTTCACAGCCGGTGGCGCATCCTATGAAACGTGCTGGGGCAACGTTGCGACGACCTCGAATGACTGGACGGACGTGCAGGAGGCCCGCGCCGGCTATTCCGGGGGAGCGCCAAGCGCGCCTCCATCACAGGCGAAGATCCTGCCTTATGCGGTGACGGTCGGGGCGGGCGACACCACGTATCTTGCGGGGCTTCCCACGAGCAACGGGCGGGCGTTCGCAAAATTCTCGGGCGGGACCTACTCCGCATTGGCCGGACCGCTCTCGGGGAAGACCGTATTTGCGCTGGCCAGGAACGCGCAGGATACGCTCTTCGCAGGTACGGGCGACTTCGGCGTGTTCCGGTCTGCGACGCGAGGGACGACCTGGGCCGTTGCGTCGGGCGGCCTGGCGGACCTGGACGTGTATGCACTTGCGACCGATCTTTCCGGCAGGATATTCGCAGGGACCGGGACCGGCCTGTACCGATCGACGAACAACGGAAGCACGTGGGCCGTGGCTTCCGGTTTTCCGTCCACGAAGGTCCAGGCGA
The DNA here is from genome assembly GCA_016707525.1 of Ignavibacteriota bacterium. Classification (NCBI taxonomy): domain Bacteria; kingdom Pseudomonadati; phylum Ignavibacteriota; species Ignavibacteriota bacterium. The sequence goes on along the minus strand of JADJHP010000017.1, from coordinate 37,955 downwards.
TCGCGACCAACAGCGAGGGGCATGTGTACGTGGCAACAGCAGACTACGTCTGGATGTCTGCGACCCACGGCACCTCCCCGTGGTACCGTTTGAACTCCGGGTTGCCGATCGCGGACATTACCTCCATAGCGATACACCCCGATGGTAGCATCTACGCCGGGACATGGGGCCGGGGCGTCTATCGCCGTCCTGCATGGCCGGCCGCTCCAACGATGCCTGTCCTCGTCTTCCCGTCCAACCTGGCGGCGGGTGTGCCGCAGGATCCGGTATGCATCTGGAACAGGGTGGCGGGTGCGGAGACCTATCATCTCCAGATAGCGACATCGTCCACGTTCGCATCGCCCGTGTTCGACGATTCGACGCTGGCAGATACAGCGAAGGCTGTTACGCTGACGGGTGCGGGGACATACTACTGGCGTGTGCGCGCGAAGAATGTTGCAGGCACATCCGCCTACTGCGTTCCGTGGAAGTTCTCGGCGGTGCTCAGCACGGTGGGGTCAACGCCGGGCGTTCCCGATGTCTACTTCCTTGATCAGAATCATCCGAATCCGTTCAATCCATCGACGCTGATCCGCTATGGGATGCCTGAACGCGCGCAGGTACGGTTGGTGGTCTATTCCGCGCTCGGTCAGGAAGTGGCCGTCCTGAGGTCGGAAGAGATGGCGGCGGGGTATTACGAGGACCGGTTTGATGCGCTTGGCCTCGCCAGTGGCGTCTACCTCTGTCGGCTCGAAGCGGGCACCTTCATCCAGGCCCGCAAACTTCTCCTCATCCATTAGGGTGAGAGGATTCTCCACCTGCGCGTGTCCGGGGGTGGTCACAAGAGCGTGGATGAGCGATATCTCCGTTTCAAGGATGGTATATGGGATCATCTGGCGCATAGTGCGCATGCGCTGCTCAGAGAGTTGTGGATTGTGAGCAGGAATCGTAGTTTTGAGATGCACTCACTTTGATGGACAGATGATCCGGGAATGGGGAATCAAGGCCGTACGGGTAGCGCGCTCTGCGCGCAGAGGGGCAGTGATCCTCTCGGTCGTGTCTGCATCGATCCTCATCTCCGGATGCAGGACGGCGGATCAAATGCTCTTTGCCCGGGCAGAAGACTCGTACCGGCAGGGAGCGTTCATGCGCGCGGAGAGCCTCTTCACCATCTACCTTGCGCATGAACCCCGGGATCCTGACGGATGGTATAACCGTGCGCTTGCACGGACGGCCCGTCAGGATCTCGCGGGTGCAATGAACGATCTGGATAGTACGATCACGCGATACGACGACGACCGTGATGCCCGATGGATGCGATTCAGGGTCAGGGAGATGCAGATCGAGCATGCCCGGCGGGAAGAGGGGACATGGACCTATGAACGTCCGTTCCGCCGGACCTGGATCAACGCGCTTGCAGTGCTGCAGTTGGAGGAGTTGACCGGGCTCCTCGAGCGCGACCCCTGTGATGTGAGGGCCCGATGCGAGAGGGGGATACTCTGGAGGTTATCGGGCAGGCATGTAGAGGCATACATCGACCTTACGCTTGCATTGCAATGCGACGCGGCGGATGTACAGTCGCTGACGGAGCGTGGCAACCTTTTCCACGCTCTGGGCAAGTATGAAGAGGCGGTGAAGGACTATGACGATGCATCGAGTGCATGCGACACGTGTTTGTGGTTGCTCTATAATAAGGCTCTGTCGTTCCGTGCCGCCGGGCGGCTGAACGAGACCGTCTCGGTCCTGGAAACCCTCGTCGCCGCCGACAGCACGGATGGGGAAGCGTGGTTCATGCTCGGTGACTGCCGGTTGGAGCTCGGCCGTCGTGGTGCGGCATGTACTGCGTGGCGGCGGAGTGCACTGCTTGGCGTAGCCGATGCGCGGGGGCGGCTCGAGCTGCACTGTGGCAGGCCATGATCGGGTCCGCCCGGAAACCTCCTGCTTCATCGTCTCCCCCCTTGGGATGCTCACCCGAATATTCTACCACGCCCTGCTAGAGTCAGTGCATTTGCGACATCATCGTCAGGACGCCGATCGATGTCAGATCTCCCGTCCGGAGATGCCAACTTGTGTTACTCCCGTGCCCCCGATCGGTAATGGAAGGATTGACCAAACCACTCCAGAGGAGGGGTTTGTGGCCCAGGGATCCTGAACGCCTGCCATCCATGCACTGAAGGCAAATCACCGTTGACATTGCAGGGCCGCGGCACTAGATTGAAGTGAACATTCACCGTACGCAGTCTTTCCACGAACGTATCCCGAAGAGGTAACGCATGTCGATCCTCAGAACCGCCGTTCTCGTTATCATGCTCGCAACGTGCGGTCCCTTCCTGTCCGCCCAACAGAATGGTGGCGGTGAGGCCCACCCCGATCTTACAACCAATGCCGCGTCGCTGAAACGGTGGCAGGAGATGCGCTTCGGGATGTTCATCCACTGGGGGCCGATCACCCTGCGCGGTGCCGAGATCGGATGGTCGCGCGGTCCGCAGGTCAGGATCGAGGATTACGATGGCCTCTACAAGGAGTTCAATCCCGTCCTCTTCAATGCGCAGGAGTGGGCCGGACTCGCGAAAGCGGCGGGCATGAAGTACCTGGTCATCACGAGCAAACACCACGACGGCTTCTGTCTGTGGGACTCGAAATACACGACCTACGACATCATGTCCACACCCTTCCGTCGGGATGTGGTGGCCGAACTCGCCGATGCCTCTCGAAAGCAGGGAGTGATGTTTTGTACGTACCATTCCATCCTCGACTGGCACCATCCGGATTACCCCGTTGCCTATGGCGGCGATCCGAAACCGATCGCCTCTGCAGATATGAACCGGTACCGCGCGTATCTCCGCAACCAGGTCACGGAACTCATCACGAAGTACGGCACCGAGATGCTGTGGTTCGACGGCCAATGGGAGGATCCCTGGACCCATCAGGACGGTATGGAGCTGTATGCGTACGCACGGAAATTGAAGGACGGTCTCCTTATCAATAATAGAGTGGACAAAGGACACGGTTCAGGGGCGAAGGGGATGAGCGCTTCGAACATCTACGCGGGCGATTTCGGCACACCGGAGCAGGAGGTCGGGTCGTTCGACAATGACCACCCCTGGGAATCCTGCATCACGATCGGTACGCAGTGGTCCTGGAAGCCCAACGACAGGATCAAGTCGCTGAAAGAGTGTCTCCATACTCTCGCCAGAACCGCCGGAGGTGGTGGCAATCTGCTCCTGAACATCAGTCCGATGCCCGACGGCCGCATCGAACAGCGCCAGATCGACCGGCTGAAGGGGATGGGCACCTGGCTGAAGAGATACGGTGAGAGCATCTACGGGACGAAGGGTGGCCCGATCAAGCCTGGCACCTGGATCGCGTCCACGAACAAAGGGAATCGCGTCTTTGTGCACCTGCTCACCGCCCCGAAGGATACTCTCTTTCTGCCGGTGTTCCCCGGCCGCACGGTCACGAAGGTGTCGGTGCTCGGCGGCGCACCGCTGACCTCTCGTTCCACAGAAGGACGCCTTGCCATCCCTCTCCCCGCGCAAGGCCTTGACCCCGATGATGCCGTGATCGCATTCGACCTGGATGGCCCGGCTTCAGGGATGCCCCTGTTGGAGGTGCCAGAGAATACCTTTGGGACGCTGCAGGTGGAAAAGGTGACGTTGAAGGAAGCGGCGTCAACGAAGTACCCCGGACACGGGGCACAGGCGCTGACCGACGGTATGCGTGGCACCGTGGAGATGAACGACACAGAGTGGATGGGATTCGAAGAAAGCGATTGCGAGGCCATTCTCGATCTGGGGAAGGAACGGAAGATCTCCAGCGTTACCGTCGGGTGTTTACAGGCGCAGGGTTCGTGGATATTCCTCCCCCGTTCGGTGGAAGTGATGGTATCGATGAATGGGACCGACTACCTTCCGGCGGGGTTGCAGACGACCGGGGAGCCAACGGATGATCCCCGCGTCATGACGAAGGACCTCACCGTGTCGTTCGCTCCCACCGGGGCGCGGTTCCTGAAAGTGCGAGCGGCGAACGTTGCTGTCTGTCCCCCGGGACACAAAGGTGCCGGCGGCAAGGCCTGGCTGTTCGTGGACGAGATCATCGCAAGGTAGGAGTACGCGAGGATACATGAACACGCCCCCGGGAAGCGGATACCTGCCGCTTCCCGGGGGCGTTGATCTATATTCACTGCACCTGTGAGATCCTGACGACCCAGGCTTCCTTGCACGGCGCCTTCGCCCGCACGGAGGCCGGGATCGTTATCTCGCACCCCTTCCCGGTGTTCTTCCACGCGAGCGTCGCCGTGGACCCGAGCAGGCTCACCCTGGCCCCTGCGGCCGGACGGAGTGAACTCAAGCGGACCGTTTCCGGCGGCATGGTCTCTCCCTTTCCTGCCAGCGTGACCGCATACACCGCGCCATCCTTGCCCTGCGTCAGCCGCACGGCCCCTTCACGATACGGAGCGATCGGGTGTGTTTCGTAGATCGCGCTGCTGTTGACCTTCATCCATGCACCGATCTCCGCCAGACGGTCGTATGCCTCCTGGTGCCATGTGCCATCAGGCCCGGGGCCGATGTTCAGCAGCAGGTTTCCGCCTTTCGCGACGATGTCCACCAGCATATGGATCAGTTCACGGCCTGACTTGTACTGATCCTTGGACGTGTACGACCAGCTCGTCGTTGCGGTGATGCAGGATTCCCAGGGATAGGGGAGCAGTGTATCCGGCACGACGTTCTCCGGCGTCAGATAGTTCTGGTACTTCCCATGGACCGCGCGGTCCACGACGATGAGCCCCGGCTGATGCCCGCGCGCCATGCGTGCGAGTTCCGGCATGTAGATGTCCTGACTCTGAATATGGCTGAACTTGTAGTCGGGTGCCGTGATGTAGTGGAGGACCTCCTCACGCGTCATGGGCTGGACCCACCCACCGTCGAGCCACAGGATGTCGACCGGCCCGTAGCCGGTCATGAGTTCCTCGATCTGTGTGTGGGTGAAGCCCACGAATCTCTTCCACCGGTCCGGATACTTTTTGATGTCATAGTTCACGTTCCGGTCGGGCGTCGGGAAATACGGCCACCAGTAGTTCTCTGAATGCCAGTCGGGTTTTGAGAAATAGATGCCGGCCCATAGCCCTTCCGCACGGAAGGCAGTGAGGATCTCCTTGAGGATGTTCGCCTTCGGGTGTGAAGAGAACGGCGTTCCGGGATCGGTGATGCGGTAGTCCGTGGTCCGCGTGTCGAACATACAGAAGCCGTCGTGGTGCTTCGCCATGCCTACGACGTACCGGATGCCGGCGTCCTTTGCGGCGCGCGCCCACTTCGCGGGATCGAACTGCACGGGGTTGAAGGTCTTCTTCAATCCTTCGTAGTCCTGTTTGTACCGAACATAGTCCGGCGCGTTGCGCTGGCACCAGGGTTCGTCCTCGGCGCAGATCGACCAGGACTCCACGACGCCCCACTGGCTGTAGGGCCCCCATGTCATCATCAATCCGAATTTCAGCCCCTGCCATGCGGCAAGCTTTTTGACGACAAGCGGGTCGGTCTCCGGCACGTACGGCGAACGGTCCTGCGCCCGCAGGATCGCGGCGGTGATGAGGATGAACGAGAAGAGAAGCACTGCCTGTCGTTTCATAGAGACTCCGGTTCTTTCAAGGTGCGTGGATCCCTGGTTGGTGGTCATCGGCTGAAGAGCCGCACGGTGATGGTATTCCGGTACGGTCGGGTCAATGGTGCAGGACGCTCGTAATTTCCCCAGTTCATATTGAGATATGTCCACTCGTTATCGATGAGAAGATCCAGCCGGCCGTCCGGACGCACCGAAGCCCTCGCTGCAACCGTGCCATCCGATACCACTTCAACGCCGTTGGCGGAAGTTCCGTTCACCAGAGCATAGCGAATGACATTCTCTCTTCCGCGAGCGGAAATCGTGCGGAACGGGCAGCCCGGAAGCCTGCATGCCGCGCCGCGATGGGAAGAGGTAATGGTCCCGGGTATCCATCTCCCACGGCCGTGCCGGATCCCGGTGCGGGGTCTCGCTTTCCGCATGACGGACCAGCTTCATCGCCTCCCCCGTGAGGGCGTCCGATGTGGCCGGCCGGATAGGATGACCAGAGTGCATTGCGGTCCCATTGCAGCCGGTCCAGGGAGGGGCTGAGAAGGAATTGCACGCCTGCCTCCTGGCATTGCGCCGGGGGGTCCAGTAATTCATAGGAGGTGATGATCGCTCCTGCCGACGTCACGGTGATCTCGCGGCGCGCGGAAAGGCTGTCCGTCCGCCCGCTCGACTTCACGACGACACGATGAGGTGAAACGGATACCGTGACCGCGTCCGTGCGCCACACCCCGCCCCCGATGTCGTAGGTCGTATCCACGTCCCAGTTCAGCGGCGGGCCACGCTTGATCACGCGGATGAACGGCCCCGCATCGATGATCTTCTCTCCGTTGCAGCGGGCGGAGAGGATCAGTCCCGTGCCACGGTCGAAAGCGACAGCGAACCCTGATCCGTGGACCGTAAGTGCCGCACCCGTGCTGTCCACGTTCAGGACCTCCCCCCGCTCACTGATCACCGACGGGGCCGTGTGCGGGTGGATCACTTCTTCGTCGATCACCCGGCCGCTGCGGTCGGTGAATATCAGTGTTGCCGGGAGGTGCAGGGTCATCGATCCGGGGATGGTGAAGCGTCCGCTGCCATGGGGTGCGACCGATGGCGATGGGATCGTGATGGTCTTCCTGCTGCTTTCACAGGTGATCGTGATCTCACGCAGGTCTGTGTGGTCGAAGCGGTTCTGCACAGGCAGCACAAGATCCTGGCCCGGCATGACGGCGGTGGCTGCAGGCATGCTGACGCAGATGGGCGAGTAGGCTTTGCGCGTGTGCCAGAACTCCGGCTTCTTCCTCCTCCAGATATCCACGATACCCCAGGGGCCATAGCCGACGGTCGTATCGGGGAGGGGGAAGATCTCATCGATCATTCCCCAGATGGCGCCACCGATGCTGAACGGCGAGGTGACATTGTTCTCCCAGGCGCGTTTCATGCTCTCGCCCCACGCATCATGGATGCCCGGATCGTCGCGAAGATCCTGCACGCAATAACATGGGACGTGCATCCATTCATCGCCGACCACAGGGAGCTTCGTGGTGCTGTCCGTTTTGGAAGGATGCAGACACCGGTCCCACGAGGGATAGTGGCTGCTGAGAAGATCGTAGCAGTAGACGCTGTCCGGAGCGGTATGGGCATAGCTGAAGATGATCGGCCGCGAAGGATCCAGCGTCCTGACGGTATCGAACGATCTCTGGAAATTCGAGCCGTAGGTGCTCTCATTCCCCAGCGACCACAGGATGACGGAAGGATGGTTCCGGTCGCGCCCCACCATTTCCGTCAGTTGGCCGATGTATCGGTCCGTGAATGCCGGATCGTTCTGCGACCCTCCTTGTGCCTGGTACGGGCCGGTCCGGTGTGTGCTCACAAAGCACACGGCCGACTCATCCTCGACGTAGATCCCGTACTCATCGCAGTATTCGAGGAATTCGGTTGACGGAGGATAGTGGGATGTCCGGATGAAGTTGAAGTTCGCTTCTTTTGCGAGGAGGACGTCCTGCAGGTCCTGTTCTGGTGTCGTGCTCCGGCCCAGTGTCGGGTGGATGTCGTGCCGGCACGCCCCGCGGAGTTTCACGGGTTTGCCATTCACCAGCAACTCTCTTCCCGCGGTCACAACCTCCCGGAATCCGATACGGCGCCGGATGGTCTGCTCCACGCTGCCGTTCACACGCAGGCGTGCTTCGAGCGTGTAAAGATCGGGATGCTCGGCGTCCCATGGAACAGGGTTTCGCACAATGGAGGTGTACACGCCGGTCGTGCGCGGTGCCGTGAACGTGGTTGCCGACCGGGGAAGCGCAACGCGTTTGCCGTCGGGGGCGACCAGCATGAACTCGAGAAGCGCACGCTCCGGCGCGGAGATCGCCGAGACGATCTCGAGGACGGCGTCCTTCCTGTTGGCGGTGAAGCTCGTCCGGACGTTCAGCAGGGAGATGTGCACTGCCGGCCGGGCAAGGAGTTCAACGCTCCGCAGGATACCACCGATGGGATGATGTGCGTAGCCGCTCGCATAGGAGATCTCATCCGCTCTATCGGTGACGCCGACCACCAGCGTGGCCCGCCGGCCCGGGGTAACGAACGGTGTAATGTCGCATTCCCATGTCGTGAAGCCGCCGTGGTGACTGCGGACATGCGATCCGTTCACCCAGACTCGGGCGTAGCTATACACGCCGTTGAACCGCACCGCAATACTCTTGCCGGTGAAGTCCTGGGGTATCTCGATGACCCTGCGGTACGCGTATTCGCGGTCATGCTCGATCATGAATCCCTGCATCTGGCACTCGCCGGGAACGTGGATCGGTGACCAGTCCGCCGTCCCGGGAGGGGCCGACCAGAAGGAGTCGGGCGGCGCAAGGGAGAACTCCCACGTGCCGTTGAGAGAGACGCGGCACCGGGTGACGCCCTGGACCGATCCGGGAACGGGACGCGCGGGTGTGGGGTCCGATGCATGCAGGATGGTCGTGCCGAGAGCAACCAGGGTGAGAAGAAGAAGTATCGGGCGTGTCATCACGTGGTCCTTGTGCTGTTACGTGCGGAACGGCGGGCAAGGGCAAGCATGAACCCGCCGAAGATCAGGAGTGCGAGCCCCCACCAGAAGTTGATGTTCACCCCGAGGGAGCGTTGATACAGCGCGTCGTCTGTGAACGCTCCGTACAGGGTCAGGATGCCCCCCAGGATGCTGAAGAGGAGGCCGATGGGGATCCGGATGTCGAGTCGCATGTGTGTGTTCCCTTTTTCTTACCAGAATACCAGATAGCACGCCATCCCGGCCGCGAGGACAGCCCACCCGAGGGTTGAAGGTTCCTTGTACCACGGGAGGCCTTCTTCCTTCATGTGCGGGGTCAACGCATAGACGAGTCCACGCAATTCGTCATCCGTCCGCTCGCGCCGCGTACCGAACGAGATCAGGATGGTCATGAGGAAGCAGACCCCCCAGGCCGCGATAGCGGTCCAGAAGTTCTGGGCCATCTCGCTTGGATATGTGTGAAGGATGGACCCGAGCCATCCTCCCTTGATCGGCGTCGTCGCGCCAACCGGAATGGTGAGTCCATGGTGGATCGCCGCCGCGGCCGTTCCCAGGACGAGCCCGTAAAATGCTCCATGTCCCGTTGCCCTTCGCCAGAACATGCCGAGAAGGAACACGGCGAAGAGCGGGGCATTCACGAACGCGAAGACGAGCTGCAGCATATCCATGATGTTGTTGAACTGCGCGGTGACATACGCCGCCGCGACACTGAACAGTGTCCCGAACACCGTGGCCAGATGCCCCACCGTGAGGTAGTGCTTGTCGGAGCGTCCGGGACTGATATAGCTCTGATAGATATCGTAGGTCCAGACAGTATTGAACGCCGTCACGTTTCCCGCCATGCCGGACATGAACGAAGCCATGAGCGCGGTCAGGCCGAGCCCGAGAACGCCGGACGGGAGGTAGTGCGTCAGCATCATCGGCACTGCCAGATCATAGTCGTAGCTGCCGTCCTTTGCCGGGAGTGCGAATCCCGACACACCCGCCTGATGGGTGAGTGCGATCGCGATCATGCCCGGGAGGATCACCAGCAAGGGGAACATCATCTTGGGGATGGCAGCGATCAAGGGCGTGCGGCGGGCATCGGTGAGCGAGCGGGCGGCCATGGCGCGCTGTACGACGAGGAAGTCGGTGCACCAGTAGCCGAACCCCAGGACGAAAACGAGTCCGAAGCCCATGCCGAACCACTCCACCCCCATGGGGTTCTCAGCGGCCGAGCCCATGATACCCCATGTCCGCGTCCATGCGTCCGCCTGGAACCCGTGTGACGTTGCCACCCCGGCGAGCCGTGCCTGTACCCCGCTCCAGCCACCAGCGTCGCGGAGCCCGAGGTACACAAGCGGCACGAATCCGGCGACGATCAGAAAGAACTGGAGGACCTCGTTGTAAATGGCGGATGTCAGGCCGCCCATGAAGATGTAGGCAAGGACGATCGCCGCCGAGATGAGGATGGAGAGATTGAAATCCCAGCCGAGGAGGATCCCCAAGAGTTTTGCGAGAGCATACATGGAGATGCCCGACGAAAAGACCGTCATAAGGGCGAAGGAGATGGCGTTGAATCCGCGTGTCTTCTCGTCGAAGCGGAGTTTCAGGTATTCGGGGACGGACCGGACGCGGGCATTATAATAGAAGGGCATCATCCATATCCCGACGAACACCATCGCGGGGATCGCTCCCAGTAAAAGTGTGCGGTCATCAGTCCGTATTTCGCACCCGACGCCCCCATGCCGATGACCTCCTGTGCACCGAGGTTGGCAGAGAGGAACGCGAGGCCGGTCACCCACGCGGGCAACGACTTTCCGGACAGGAAGAAGTCGCTGCTTGTTCTGATGCCTGCCTTCAGTACCCATCCGATCCCGATGACGAACAGGAAATAGATGGCGAGGATGATGTAGTCGATCGCGGCAAGGTGGACGCCGGCCATAGGGAATGCTCCGGGTTGCGTGATGGATCAGGAACGGCGGGAGTTCGCCTCGTGATGGTGCGAAAGTGACACTGCTAGGGCAGCCGGCGGAGAAGCTCCGCGGCTTCACGTTGTCCGGGTTGCAGCGCAAGCGCCTTGCGGGCCTGCTCTTTTGCTTCCGGGTACCGTCCGCTGCGGGCATAGGCATAGGCGAGCAGTGAGCGGCCGTATGCCGCTTCACCTGTCGTCAGTGCCCCGCCCAGGGAGGCATCAACGGCGAAGCCACGCTCGAGTTCCGCAGCGGCGCGCGCCCCCCCGCAACAGGATCACGCCGAGCTTCATGTAGGCGTACGGGTTCTCCTCGACCCGGATACTCTGACGATACCCGGTTACGGCATCGGCGATCCTGCCTTCGGCCGCGAAGGCGTCGGCGCGGCGGACAAGAGGCTGGAACGAATAGGGCAACGCCTTGGCGATCGCAGAGTATTCGGTCCGCGCACGACGGTTCTCTGCACGAGGCGGAGATCCGCGCCCACGGAAAAGAACCTGAGCGCCCCTTCGGCGAGAAGGAGGAAGATCACGGGCGTCAGAACGAGGATGGCCCCGAACAGCCTGTGCTTCGCGGACGGAGAGAGGGCCACGTTAGCGTGCCTTGCCGTAACGGAAACAACCGGAGGTATGGTCGTTCACCATCCCCACGGCCTGCATGAATGCGTAACAGATCGTCGAACCCACGAAGCGGAAGCCGCGCTTCTTGAGGTCCTTGCTCATCGCATCCGATACCTCTGTGCGTGCGGGGATGTCCCGTAACGACTTGCGGTGGTTTCAGTTGTGGTTTCCCGCCGACGAAACTCCAGATATATCTGTCGAAGCTGCCGAACTCTTTCTGGATCTCGAGGAACGCCTGCGGCATTGCTGATCGTGGATGCGATCTTCAGGCGGTTCCGCACGATCCCTTCATTGGCAAGCAACGTGCGTACCTTCTTCGCATCATAGCGGGCGATACGGGCAGGGTGAAATCCGTCGAATGCCTTGCGGTAATTCTCGCGCTTCTTCAGGATCGTGATCCAGCTCAGTCCGGCCTGCGCACCCTCCAGCGTGAGCATCTCGAAGAGGTGCCGGTCGTCGTGAACGGGGATCCCCCACTCCGTATCGTGATAGGCGACGTACAGCGGATCGGTGCCTGCCCACCCGCACCGCGTGCGTTGTGAGGGACTCATGACCGGAGGACCTTTCCGGGCTTCGCGTCGGTCTGCGTGTTGTTGTCGACGACAGGGATGCCGTTGACGAACACGAACGGGATCCCGTCAGGGAAGCGGTGGGGGTCAGTGAACTCCGACCGGTCCGCGATCCTCTCGTAGTCAAAGAGTACGATGTCCGCTGCCTTTCCTTCTGCGATCACTCCCCGATCCCGAAGGCCCAGGACTTCTGCGGGAAGGGCCGTCATTTTCCTGATCATGTCCGGCAGCGTCGTGATCTTCCTTGTGCGCTGGTAGTGTGCGATCGCCCGTGGAAACGTGCCGTACGCGCGGGGATGCGGCCAGGAGCCGTCACCCGGTGCGCGCGGGCCGGCATCGGATGCGACCATCGTGTTCTTCCAGGCGAGGACCATTTCCGTGCCGGGTTCGTCCATGCCGAACCCGACCATGCCGACGCTGGCATTCTCCTGCAATTGCAGGGAGACGACGAACTCATACGGATCGATCGTGCCTTCAGTACTGATCTGAAGGATGGTCTTCCCCTGGTAGGGCTTGTTCTGGTCGCGCCGGACACTCGAGATCATGACCGCATCCCATGAGCCGAGCCCGTCCACTTTTCGTTGGACCTCCGCGCGCAGCCGGGATGCGAGTGACGGGTCCTTGAGGCGCTCCAGGAATCTCTCGGTTCCGCCATCCCTCGACCAGAGAGGGAAGAGGTTGGTGAGTCCGGTGTTGAATGCGACATACGGGTAGCGGTCGGCATGCACATCGAGGCCGCCCGCGATGGCTTCGTCCATCATGGCCAGCGCCGTTGCCACCTTCGGCCAGTTCCCTTTGTTCTGTGCCTTCAGGTGGGAGACCACCAGGCGGGACCCGGACGTTCGAGCAATGGCGATCGCTTCGGCGAGCGCTTCCAGCACGCGGTTGTCCTCGTTGCGCATGTGGGATGCGTACAGCCGTCCCCGCGCCGGGATCGCTTCCATCAGTGCCGCGAGCTCGGCCTGGTCGGCAAAACTTCCCGGGGTGTATTCAAGCCCGGTGCTCGCGCCGAAGCACCCCTGCTCGATGGCGGAACGCGCGGAGTCGCGCATCGCCGCGATCTCATCGCCCGTTGCCGGACGGTTGTCGAAGCCGACGTGGACGGCACGCAGCGTGCCCAGGCCGATGAACGAGATGATGTTCTGCGCGGAACCACGTGCGCCAAGGAAGGTGAAGAATTCGTCCATGGTCCGGTATGGACAATCGAACCCGTACGATCTCCGGAAGTCCTGCAACGTGTGATCGAGGCCGCTTCCGCCGAGTGGTGCAACCGATTCCCCATCCTGGCCGGTCACTTCGGTGGTCACCCCCTGGTGCACCTTGCTCGGTGCAAAGGGGTTCTTGATGAGATCGAGATCGGTGTGCGAGTGAATATCGATGAATCCGGGCACGACCTTCAGTCCGGACGCATCGATGACGCGCGCGGTGGTTGCCTGCCGCAGATCACCGGTAGCGGTGATGATGCCGTTCCTGATGCCGACATCCATGCGGCGTTCGGCACTGCCGGTCCCATCGATCACCGTGCCGTTGATGATCACGAGATCGAATGATGGCCGTGTGGTGTAGGATGTGGATGTGCAGCCCGCGAGGATCGCCGAAGTGCCGGCTCCTGCAAGGGTCGCAAGGAAGGTTCTACGCGAGGTCTGTGGATCCATGGTCGGGGGGTCCGGGTTCGTGCTCCAATATAGGCCGAATCGGGTGTGGTTGCAAGCGGCGGGGGGAGATCGGAGTGGACATGGAACGGCCCCTCGCGCGTGCGAGGGGCCGTTGCAGGTACCGCATGTCCTGTGCCGCCCGGAAGCGGCCGTGGACCGATGGCTCAGAGTCTGATGCGCAGGCCGAGGTCTGCGGTCATGCCGTACCGCTGCTCGTATGCTGCGAAGCTGGTCTTCTGGTTGATGTCCAGCTCGTTCTCACCCGTGATGTTGTTCATGTTGAAGAAGAGCTGCATGCCGTACCATGGCAGTTCCTGCTTCACCGAGAGGTCCCAGCGGGTATATTTCGCCGAGTTGACGCGGTTCTGCATCCAGAAATCCGGCTTCTTGAAGATGTTGTCCTGATACAGCATCGACACGCGCGCCGAGAATCCCATGTAATCGTAGCCGATGGTCAGGTTGAGGATATCGTTCGGCTGGTTGAGCAGGCGTGTCGTATAGGCGGTATCCAGACGGGTGGTCGTTGCATTGCCATCATCGTCGTACGTCACCGACAGTTCGCTCCTTGGATAGCTCGCTTCGGAGAAGATGTGCGTGTAGTTGATGTTCAGGACCAGGCCCGTGAACGGCTGGGGCAGGTACCAGAAGTGTGTCTGCCATTCGGTCTCGATGCCGTACACATCGATCGCAATGGGGTTGTTGATATAGGTGTTGAATTCGAAGAGTTCGCCGCTGGGGGCGGGCAGGTCCGGATACAGGCTCACGTTGGTCACATAGGTCTTGGAGAAGAAGATGAGGTCCTCGATCCTCTTCTTGAACCCGTTCAGTGTCAACAGGCCGATCTCATTGGAGTGAAACGCAGCGACGAGGTCCAGATTCTGGGACCGTGCAGGCTTGATCCGGTAGTTGTTATAGGAGATGAAGCCGGTCCCGATCAGGTAGCGCGGCGTGATCGTGCTGTAGTCGGGATAGTTCAGGGTGTTGGTATAGGCAAAGTGGAACTGCAGCCATTCGAACGGGGCATACCGAAGGTGGAGCATGGGCAGCCAGTAGCCGTGCGACATGGTGACGGTCGTATCGCCTCCCTGGATTCCGCCGGGAACGAGCTTGCCGCGCACCCCGGTATATTCGGTTGCCAGGTTCTGGTAACGCACGCCGGGAAGGATCGTGATCTGGTCGCCGAGGGTGAAGGTCGCCATGGCGTACGCCGCGCTCTTATCTTCCATGCCGTCGTAGTCGTTGATGACGTTGCCGAGGTCATTCGGCTGGTATCCTCCGCGATCGCCGACCTGGGCCGTTCTCCGGGCAACAGGGAGGAGTTTCCACATCATGTCGATGCTGATAGGCAGGGTCAGATCGTAGTCGCCGTTCAGGAACGTCCCGTAGCGATACGGATCATCGATGAAGTTCAGCATGCTCAGGAGGCTGCCGCTGGTGATGAGCGACGGATAGGCCGCCCGGAATGCGTTCAGCATGGCATCCTCGCCCCACGTCGATCCCGAACTGGTGTTGAAATCGTACGCGCGCGCGCACGGCGCTGGTAGAAGCCGCCGAACTTCACCTTTGCGGAGACCCAGTCGAGAAGCTGCATGTCCGTCTGCAGGTCCAGGCTTCCGGTGAGTGTGCGTTCGCGCGACAGGGTGGTGGATGTGGAGATGGCATCCTGATAGGATGTCGCGGGATTCGGCTTGATGAGTTTCGCGAGGACCTGCGGTGGGAGCTTCGTCAGGTCACCGAGGTTGTTCAGCCCGGCGTCCTGCTGACGGAAATTGAAGTACAGGTCGTCAGGGCTGCGGGATTCAGAGTAACTATGTGAGAGTTTGAGGTCGACATGGAAGAGCGGGATCTCCTGTTTCACGCTCAGCATGTTGCTGATGACGTTGAGCTTGTCCCGGGTGTCGCCGGCGGTGTAGTTCACCCACCGGTTGCCGGTATTGATCACCTGCCCCCTGTTGAGTGCCCGCGTGTCGCTCGAGCTTCCGAAGTTCATCAGCCCGATCTCGCCGGATTCGTGCTGATAGTCGAGCACGAGAGTCCCTCCGACCCGCTCCCTCGTGCGGTTCACATCGGTCAATTCAAGGGTTGACAGATCGGGGATCCCGGCGTCGCCGTGGATCTTGTCGCTGAGGTTATATCCCACACCGAGGTTGTGTGAGCTCAGGTTCCTCTTTTCTGTGGATGCCTGGAAGAACACGCCGAGGGCATCATCGAGGAACCGTTTTTCAAGAGAACCGACGAACCGGTAGTCGGAACGGGTACTCTTCAGGTCGTTGAATCCACCCTGGACCCGCAGTTCGACATTGGGGAGCCAGGCGAGGTCGGGATCGATGAGTGACACCCTGCCCCGGGAAGCTTTGCGCAAGCCGAAGTTCACAACGCCGCCGATCAGCGTCGCATCCATATCGGGGGTAATGGCTTTGATCACCTCGATGCCGCCGAGCATGCTTGAAGAGATCATGCTCAGGTCCTCGGCGCGGTCGCCGAGCTGGTTGGATTGTGATTCCTGGGCGTTGCGGTCGCCTGATGTGAGGTTGTTCGTGGAGGCGACATCGCTCGGCAGTTCGACGCCGTCAATGGTGACCTGATTGAACTGCGGCGAGAGTCCGCGTATGACCACCTTCGCGCCTTCACCGCCTGTGCGGATGAGGGAGACGCCGGGGAGGCGGCTGACGGATTCTGCGGCATTGGCGTCGGGCAGTTCCTGGATGCGGGCGGCGGACACGACGTTCATGACCGGCATTGAACTGAGTTGCTGATTGATCGCTTCCTTCTGCCCCGCGGCCTGGGCGGTGACGACAACGGTCTCGCCTTCGATCGCTACCGCGGAGAGATCAAAATCCTTCCGTACATCGGATCCTTCGGGTACCGTGACCGTCACCGTGACGGTCCTGTATCCGACGTAGGTGATGCGGAGAGAGTGCGTGCCGGCGGGGATATTGCGGATGATGTACTTCCCGGAGATATCCGTTGTCGCCCCCATGCTTTTGCCGACCAGAAGGATGTTCGCACCCGGCAGCGCGTCTCGTGTTGACGCATCTTTGACGGTGCCGGTCATGTTCGATGATCGTTGTGCCTGTGCGGTGACGACCGTGCACAGAGCGAGGATCATCGCCAGAGCCAGGGGATGCAGTAGCCGTTGCACCATGGATTTCTCCTTTTCGCGGAACAGTGAGGGGGTCTACAATTCAGATCAGAATATCAGGGAATTCGGACGCGCGATCCCGCGGGGTGGTCATGAGAGGAATGGTACCGAGACCCGCTAGGAGGAATTAGTTTGGCTTAACAACGAATAATATCATGAATACTGTTCTCATTGTCAATATGGGCCAAATCAATCGTTTTCAGGAGAGCTTGATGTCGCCACGGAAGCCCCCGGACCTGCACGTGACATCATGTACCACGCCGATGAGGCACAGAAATGCCTGAATTCGTGGGTTCTGAACCGGCAGTGGGGGGAATAACGGTGTGGAAACCGCGTCTCTCACGGATAGATGCGGAGGATCACTCCTCCATCCACACCTAAACCTGCTTCCGGACCAAGTATCAGGAGTGGGGCGATCTCACATCCGACTTCCAGGAGGGTGCGGGGGATCATATATGCAAGCCCCACCGGCGCCCGGACCGCCAACCCCGCCTCCTGGACGACGTAGCCGAAGACCCCGCGCCGGCCATCGACCCACCGCTTGCCAAAGCCGATCGCCAATCCCGCCCCATACGAAAAAACGAGACGGCGTTCGCCGAACGGACGCGACAGCCAGAGATAGTCGGCGTGAAGGCGCATGCGGTCGAACGGCGAGAACCCCAGGGCTCCGTCGATGGCATTGCGATCGCTCAGATGATATTTTGCCGAGATCCCCGTCGGCTCTCCCACGATGAGCCCGATGCCGAAAGGCCCCTGCGCATGCGTGGTATGCGGTATGAACGCAAGAAGACAGCAGGCAAGCAGACAGCACACAGCGGTACAGCGCATGGTCCATCCCTTCATGTTCTCTCCCTCACCCAATGAGCGGTATCCGGGGGAAAAAGTCAATGCGTCCTGCGGCAGGTTGACGAACGGGCAACCGCGGCCACCATCACGCGTGTGAAGGGGTTGCCGGTGCGCGGGATCATGGGTGAGGCCGGGTGATCATCCGGAGTGGGCCTCGAACTCCGGGGAATCAGTCGGCAGTGTCGGACTGGATGTTCTTCTTCGATTTCCGCGGGGCTTCTCTGGGCAACGAAGAAACAGCATCGGAGATGCTCAGAACGAGCTCAAATGTCGCCTGGCACCGCCGATTCGAACAGGTTTGAAAGAACGATCGTCTGCTTGCACCGCGGACGGTCTTGAGTTCTCCTTTGCCGCACGTCGTGCACACACTCATACCAAGCCCTCCTGGTTGTCGAGCTGCAATGTCGCATTTGTATGTTACGCCGTTGTTACGGCAGTGTGAAGAAATCGTTGTGTCGTTCTGCGGCACCTCACCTTCGTATCGCTCAGGCGCCTCTCGCCGTTCCGACCTCCCTGTCAAATATCCAACTGAAGCGATCGGGGGCGGTCAGGATCGTTGCGCGTTCGGCGAGCAGGCGATAGCGCGTGGCCAGTCCGCACAGGTAATCCTGCGACCGCGCAGCGATATCCGAGAGTCCGGGCAAGTGCTCGACATCCCAGTGCTTCACCAGGCTTTCGACGATGTCCGCATAATCCATGGCGGTGTACACGCCCGTGCGCTGGGCCACTCTGGAGAACCGGAGGAAGAGGGATTCGCTGATGCCGTCGCGCATCATGACCGCAGGCATGACGATCTTCCGCTTCATCATCGTCGCGAACGCGATGATCGCTCCGACCGGATCGATCTCGAAGATCCGGGCCATGAACAATTTGTACGCCTTCTCATGCCGGGCCTCATCTCCCGCGATCATGCCGCAGATACGGTGCAGGGTGTCGTCCCCGGCACGGAGTGCCAGGGTGCCGACATTGCGATGCGAGATCTTGGTCGCCCACTCCTGGAAGGATGTGTAGATGAACCCGAGGTACGGATCGTTCTCTGTCTGCGGGTCGAATCCGGCGTTGATCAGGTGATGGATGGTGACCTCGACGGCCCGCATGTCCACGCGGCCGGAAAGGTACAAATATCGGTTCAAAAGGTCTCCGTGACGGTTTTCCTCGGCTGTCCAACCGCGGCTCCATTGGCTCCATGGGGAAGCACTCACGCCGGTCTCATCCGTAAGGCCATTGAGCCGGTTGATCCAGGTCTGGTAGGTCGGCAGGGCTTCTTCCGTCACCATGTCTCCGACGAGTACCACGAGGAGGTCATCCGGCAGGTTCCGTGCCCCCGCCTGGATCGCATCCACGCGCTCTTTCCAGTCCGGATCGGACATTATGGGGAGGAAATCTGATGGTTGCCAGCTCGTTTCGATCGGTTTCAGGAGCGATCCGATGTTTTCACCGACGTATCCCTCGATACTACGTATCACTTCAAGCTTATTCATCATCAAGCGCTCTATGGATGTTGATCTCCTAACGGTTGAACACACGTGAGGAGAAAGTCGTTCGCCCACAATGAAGAATTCCCCTGATCCCGGGCCGTCAGAACCGCCTCACCAGTCAGCCCATACCCCGCCGGGCATGCCCAAAGCTTGCCTTTCGGCGTCGAAGGGCGTAGATTCCATGGTACCGGCAGGTGGAAAACGAGGCCCGCCGGGACGCCCCTCTGCACTCGCATCAATCGCACCTCTATAATAACGAGGAGATCTCAGGTGATCACCGGACCCCGATCCATGGGAATTGTCCTTGCCGGCGTGCTGGCTTCCGTGTGCCTTTCGATGGCCTCTGGTGCCATGGCTGGTGAGGCCGGTACGCCTTCGACGGCCATCCTGAGCGGAGCGATCTCCCCGGGCGAATTAGGCTCTACTCTGGCAGCTCCCCGTGCATGGAATCCGATACCTGCATTCTCCGCCAGGGAGAAATGGCGGTCGCTTCCGGCACCTGTCCGCGAAGCGTACGTCCGCGCCGGCGAAGGGCTGCTCCATTGTCGTTGGCCCGAGCTGCAGGCAACCGGTTTCCTCGAGTATGTCCGCACCGGCGACCGGAGCAGGTTCCAGACAACGATGTTCTCGCGCAGGCAGCAGCTTGCGACTCTGGTCATCGCTGAGTGTGTCGAAGGGAAGGGGAGGTTCCGCGATGACATCATCAATGGCATCTGGACGATCTGTGAAGAGAGCTACTGGGGCGTTCCCGCACATGTCGGCATGCAGCGTGCCGGGTCGGGATTGCCCGATGTGGAAGAACCTACCGTAGACCTCTTTGCCGCGGAGACGGCCTCGCTGCTGGCGTGGACGTCGTATCTTCTGCATGACTCTCTCGATGCGGTCACACCGCTCATCAGTGCCCGTATCGCCCATGAGGTGGAACGCCGCGTCAATGCGCCGAACCTCGACCGGGATGATCTCTGGTGGATGGGGTTGACGCCCAAGCGGGTGAACAATTGGACCCCCTGGATCTGTTCGAACTGGCTCAGCGCCGTACTCATCCTTGAGAAGGATCCCGGCACACGCGTGCGGGCTGTCACGAAGATCATGCAGTGCCTCGACCGGTTCCTGGACACCTACGAGGATGATGGCGGTTGTGATGAGGGCCCGGGGTACTGGGGCCGCGCCGGTGCTTCGCTGTTCGATTGCCTGGAGATGCTTCACTCGGCCACGCGTGGCCGGATCGATGTGTATGCCCATCCGCGCATCCGCGAGATCGGGAAGTTCATTGTCCGCGCGCATATTGCGGGCCCCTGGTTCGTGAATTTCGCCGATGCGCCGGCACGGCTACAGCCGGACGCCCCGACGATCTTCCGGTACGGGCGGGCGATCGGGGATGCGGACATGGTAGGGTTCGGTGCGCACGTGGCGCGGGGGCAACGCCTGGGTGAGGGGATCGTCCCCGGTCAATTCGGGGTTCTGGGGCGGGTGCTGCCGGCCCTCTTCGTCCTGCAGGACCTGCAGAAGGCCACACCATCCGATGCGTGCCTGCGCGATTCATGGTTCCCCGGCATTCAAGTCATGATGGCCCGGTCCGCAGAAGGGACAGCGGAAGGATTCTTCCTGGCCGCACAGGGTGGCCACAACGACGAGAGCCACAACCACAACGACGTCGGCAATTTCATCGTCTCTCTGGATGGTGAGCCGCTGATCATCGACGTCGGGGTGGAAACCTACACCTCGAAGACATTCAGTGCTCAACGGTACTCCATCTGGACCATGCAGTCGGCGTATCACAATGTGCCAACGGTCAACGGCGTATCGCAGAAGGATGGCCGCCGGTTCGCCGCACGGGAAGTGGAGTACACGACAACCGATGCGCGGGCATCGCTCCGCATGGATATCGCTGGAGCGTATCCTCCCGAATCTGCCATCGGGTCGTGGCGGCGTATGGTCTCTCTCGACAGAACGAATGCCGTTGAGGTACATGACACGTATGCGCTGACGGCCATGAAGGAGCCGGTCCGCCTCTCCTTGATGACATGCCGTGAGCCGGATGTCTCGGCGGCGGGACGGATCCAGCTCAGCCGATCCCTTCGTGGTGGAGAAGGAACGGCGGCGGATATCCGGTATCCCCCGGAACGGTTCACGGTGCGGGCGGAAGAGATCAGCATCACCGACCCCCAGTTGCAGTCGTCGTGGGGGAACCGGATCTGGCGGATCACACTGACGTCGACATCCCTCTCGCTCACGGGCGAGCACATTCTGAAGATCACTCCATCGCGCTGAAGCCAGAGAGACCGTATGAAGTCCTTGATGATCAAAGCAAGTTGTGCCATGCTCCTCCTTGTCGGACAAGCCTTTGCTGCCGGGCCGGGCGATCCGCCTCTCCGTGACGTCGTCCGCCACGCTCTGGATGTGGCACGTACGCAGAGTGTGGCAATGGCGGCATCGCTGCAAGACCGTCCGGGCCTTCTGCCGCGGACCCTTGCGAAGGACAGCACGCTGGTCACCTGCGCGCCGGACTGGTGGACGAGCGGTTTCTTCCCCGGGGTATTGTGGTATCTCTACGAGGATACGCGGGACACGGCGATCGCCTCGCTGGCGCGGGCATTCAGCGCCCGCGTGGAATCGCAGAAGTATGTGACGGGACACCACGACGTCGGATTCATGATCTTCTGCAGTTTCGGGAACGGGTACCGGCTCACGCACGACCCGTCGTACCGGGAAGTGATCAGGACGGCGTCCACATCGCTGAGCACGCGGTTCCATCCGACCGTCGGCGCCATCCGTTCATGGGGGCCGTCGCCGTCCACCAGCAAGTGGCAGTATCCGGTGATCATCGACAACATGATGAACCTGGAGATGCTGGAGTGGAGCGCACGGGAGTTTGGCACTCCCGCCTTCGACCGGATCGCGCGCGCGCATGCGACCACCACCATGCAGCACCACTTCCGCGAGGACCTGAGCACATTCCATGTCGTCTCGTACGACACGCTCACGGGCATACCCGAGAAGAAGCAGACCCACCAGGGCTACAGCAATGGCTCGATGTGGGCACGCGGGCAGGCATGGGGGCTCTACGGATTCACGATGATGTTCCGGGAGACGGGCGATACGGCATATCTGCGCCGTGCTGAAGGGATGGCAGACCTTGTCATTCATCATCCGCACTTCCCGGCCGACGGGATACCGTACTGGGACTACGATGCGCCGGGGATCCCTGACGAGTTGCGGGATGCATCCGCGGGGGCGATCATGTGTTCGGCCTTCCTTGAGCTCAGCCGGTACGCAGACCCTCTGCGGGCTGCAGCATACCGGGCCGTCGCGGAAACGCAGCTCCGGACTCTCGCGTCGCCAGCGTATCTTGCCGCGAAGGGGACCAATGGCAATTTCATTCTGCGTCACGGTGTGGGCCATCGGCCTGCAGGTTCGGAGGTGGATGTGCCCCTCACCTATGCGGACTACTATTTTGTTGAAGCACTCATACGCTACACAACGTGGTCGGAGCCCGCGGACCGGCGCTGATCCGGTTCTTATGTTCGTGATCTGGTAAGTCCCGCAGGTGTGCGCGGGTACTCGGGAGCACACCACTGGCCAGAAGGTCGGCCGAACATCACACAGAAGGAGGAGTCATGGGACGGAACATTGTGGCAGTGGCGGGACTGGTGTTGTGTCTGGGCATTCTGCAGGATGCGCGGGCACAAGGGATCACGATCGATACGGGTGATGTGAAGATCCTCTTTTCCCCGGGGGCAAGCCTTCCACAGAGGGTGGATACGTTGACGAGGAGCGCGGACATCGGGGCTCCGGGAGCAACGAGTTGGGATTTCACAAAGCTTCGGTCGTCATCGGTCACGCATCTGATCGGCAAGGTGCCTTCCGCAACGACGTATGCAGCCGACTTCCCTGCGGCCACCCACGCATTGCAGGATACGGCGTTCACCTTTTCATTCGCTTCGTCCACATTCGGCACGATCCTGCTGAAGGGGTCAGGGGTGCTCTATTATACTCTGGCCGGAGGGAAGCTGAACAACGCCGGGTTCAAGGGATCGGGGCAGGCATACATCTTCGGGAATCCGTATCCAGCGAATGGGGCGTGGCTGAATTCTCCGCCTGCAACGGAACTGACGTTCCCCCTGCAGATGGGGACCTCATGGAACTCAGAGTACACAGAGTCCATCTCCGGGTCGGTGTTCGCACTTGGTCAGAATATCCCTTTTGGCCCGGTCTACAATATTCATTCCATTGTTTATAGTGTGGATGCGTATGGCTCCCTGACGTTGCCTGATGGTTTGTCCCGTGATGCGCTGCGCATCAAGAAGACCGATCACTACGTGAATGGCACCATTCCCGGGACCCGGGTGGGCTACATTATCCGGGCACGGGACGGATCGTCGGTCCAGTTCTCGGTGGATGATACGACCGCGGTCAGTGGAACGGTCGGCATCGCCAATGTGATCTGGTCCGAGGGTGAGGCAGATTTCCCCGTCCCCATCACGCTGGCGCAGTTCACCGCGCGGGCCGACGGTGATGGTGCAGTGCTCGTTGCATGGGCGACCGCCTCGGAGACGAACAACTTCGGCTTCTACCTGCAGAGGAAGCGTGGGGACGATCTGGCATTCGCAGACGTTCCCGGCGCGTTCGTCGCCGGTCACGGGACGACCGTCCAACCGCACAGCTATGCCTTCACCGATGCACCGGGTGTGCCGGCCGAATGGTGGTACCGGTTGAAGCAGGTGGACCTCGACGGTTCGGTGCGGTATTCCGATCCGGTCCGTGTCGAAGGTGTGACGGCGGTGAACACCACGGTACCGGTTGCCACCTACCTCGCCCAGAACTATCCCAATCCCTTCAATCCATCCACGACGATCGGCTTCGGGATCGCGGGGACTGCACACGTGAGCCTCCGGGTGTTCAACGCACTCGGGCAGGAGGTTGCGGTGCTGCAGGATGGAGCAATGGAGGCCGGACTGCATGCGGTGGCCTTCAATGCACATGCACTGCCGAGCGGGATGTACTGGTACACGCTGCAGGTTCGCACTGCAGACGGTGTCGCCGGACCGTCGTTCAGGGCGACGAAGCAATTGCTCCTGGTGCGGTGAGACCCCGACGTCCGGTGTCGTCGCCGTTCATATGCCATCTAACGCACGAACGCAGAGCGCCTCCCCTGGCGCTCTGCGTTCGTTGTGTGGTGCGGATGTCAGCACCAGCTATTTGACGAGCATCATTTTCGCTGCCCGGGTGAAGCCAGGTGTTTCCAACCGATAGATGTAGAGGCCACTGGCGAGGCCCCGTCCGTCAAAGGTCACTTCAAATGCACCTGCAGGCACCACATCCTGCACGAGTGTCGCCACCTTCTGGCCCAGGATCGAGTAGACCTCGAGGCGGACGAACTGGCTCTGCGGCAGAGAGAACCTGATGCGGGTGGCCGGATTGAAGGGGTTCGGGTAGTTCTGCTCCAGTGCGAAACCCTGCGGGAGAAGTTCTCCGGCGATCACGGGCTCGACGGACGTCACCGGGAACGAGGACGAGTAATTGGTATACTGCGGATCGAAGTTCGTCCAGCCCGCGGTCCACTGCTGGCTCATGGATTTTGCCGGATCGAAAGCGCCACGGTACGTCGTGACATCGAATGCCGCAAGGCGCAGGTTCGAGAAGGATGCAGACCCGATCAGTGGGGAACCGGTTGCGGGCACCGGGTTCGGTGCGTTCAGGCTGCGCAAGTCGGTGAGACCGAGTGCACTGATCGCCCGCGGTGCGGAGCCGCTGTTGGCAGAAGCCGGGGCATCGAACCATGCCGTCACACCCGCCCACTGCGACGAATCATGCACGGAGGAAGAGTTGTTCGGCCGGGCGCTCGCAGAGAGCGTCACATTCCGGACCTGGAGTGAATCGGCATTCGCAGCGGCGATCGTGTTGACGTCGCGCACGCGGAATCCCCACGGGTAGCCACCGATCGCTGAATTGTAGATGCTGAGCCGGGTCGACCGGCGGAGCAGGGCGCTGTACTGGAACTTGTTGCCTGCGGGCAATCTGCCGACCAGCGAATCGGTGCGTTCCGGTCCGACAAGTGTGACGTTGGAGAACTGTGCTTTCGTCCAGGGTTGGTCCGTGGATGTGGCCGAAGCATCATTGTCGGATTCGAACCCGTTGCTCTCACCGGTCGGATCCCACTGGTTCTGATCGCGAAGGCCGAACGCGAACTGCACGTTCCCGGCATAGCCGAAGTCGGTATCGAACTCATCGTCCGTCCCGCCGAATGCCACGAGGTACTTCGGATTCACCGTGCCGCCGAACCACTCGTAGGAGTCGTCGTCAGCGTAGCTGACCTGGATATGGTGGATCTCCGTGCCGGCGCCGACGCCTCCCATCGTGAGGCCATTGACCTCGTTGTTCAACTGGAAGCGGTAACCGCCGAACTCGACGCGCACATACCGGAACACGCCGCTGTTGTCATTCACGTTGTTGCCGCCGTAACTGCCGCCGATGATGCCCCCCTCGATGAGGGGATTGACCTTGTTGGCCGGTGCGCTGCCCAGGATAAGGATCCCGCCCCAGTCGCCGGAGCGGCGCTGTCCGGGTGCTTTGTTGCTCGTGAAGACGACCGGCCGGTCTGCCGTGCCGGTGGCGAAGATCTTCGCGCCGCGCGCGATCACCAGGGCCGCACCGGTATCACCCTTGATCACGGTCCCTGCGGGGATAGTGATCGAGTACGTGGAATCCACGTAGACCAATCCGGTGAGGACATACTGCGAGTCCGCCGCAAGCGTCCGGTTGGCCGTCAGATGATACGCGGTCCGTCCGCTGTTCAGGCCCGGGCCGATGATCGCCTGTCCCTTTGCTTTGATCGCACGATAGTTCGTGTTCTGCGGATCGAAGTTCGTCCATCCTGCCGTCCACTGCGCTGACATCGGCTTGCCGGGTTCGAACGCCCCACGATAGGTCACGACATCGAGTCCGCTGAGTGCGGCGGCGCTGAAGCTCGCGCTCCCGGCGAGTTCCGAGCCGGTCTGCGGAGTAGGATCAGGAGTCTTGAGGTTCGCGAGGTTCGTGAAGCTGAGAGCCCCCGGGTTCCGCGGTGAAGAACCGGTGTTCGCGTAGGCGGGGGTATTGAACCATGCCGTGATGCCGGCCCACTGAGCCGAGTCGTGCACGGAAGGCGAGGTGCCGGGTTTCACACTTGCTGCCAGACTGACATTCCGGATCTGCAGGGAATCGGCATTTGCCGCGCTGATGGTATTGACGTCACGCACCCGGAATCCCCACGGATAGCCGGCGATAGCGGCATTGTAGAGGCTTTGCCGGGTCGACCTGCGGAGCACCGCGCTGTACTGGAACTTGTTCCCTGCGGGCAGCTTGCCGACGAGCGAATCGATGCGTTCGGGGCCGATCAGGGTCACGTTGCTGAAGACCGCCCTGGTCCACGGCAGGTCGGTGGACGTCGCGGACGCGTCGTTGTCCGATTCGAAGCCGTTGCTCTCGCCGGTCGGATCCCATTGATTCGGGTCACGCAGACCGAAGGCGAACTGCACCTTGCCGGAGTATCCGAAGTCCGTGTCGAACTCGTCGTCCGTACCACCGAAGGCAACGAGGTACTTCGGACTGACCGTGCCGCCGAACCATTCGAAGGAATCGTCATCGGCATAGCTCACCTGCACATGGTGCACCTCGGTGCCCGTGCCAACGCCGCCCATGGTGAGGCCGTTCACTTCGTTATTCAACTGAAAGCGATAGCCGCCGAACTCGATACGGACATAGCGGAAGATGCCACTGTTGTCGGTCGCATCGTTGCCACCGTAGCTGCCACCGATGATCCCCCCTTCGATGAGGGGATTCACCTTGTTGGCC
Organism: Ignavibacteriota bacterium; assembly: GCA_016707525.1. NCBI lineage: Bacteria > Pseudomonadati > Ignavibacteriota > Ignavibacteriota bacterium. The sequence goes on along the minus strand of JADJHP010000017.1, from coordinate 11,267 downwards.
GGAGCGTTCCCCAGGATCAGGATCCCGCCCCAGTCGCCGGAGTGCCGCTGGCCCACCGGCTTGTTGCTTGTGAAGACGATCGGACTGCTGGCACTGCCCATCGCGAAGATCTTTGCGCCGCGGGCGATCACCAGAGCCGCACCGGTATCACCAAAGACCACCGTACCGGGCTGGATGGTCAGGGTGAAGGTGGAGTCGACATAGAACAATCCTGTCAGGACATATGCCGTATCCGCCGACAGCGTGATATTGGACCGTTGATGGAATGCGGTCCGTCCGGCATTGAGGCCCGGGCCCAGGACCCGTTCCGGCAGCTGTGCGAAGAGCGCTGCTGCGGGAACGATCAGCACGGCGAGTAGCAGGGTGGAAAACCGTTTCATACCACTTCTCCTTACGTCGTTGTGTGTGAAGTCGCTGTGTCGGGCATCCGATCACAGCCCCTAGAAATTGAGTGACATTGCAAGTGTGTAGGAACTTCCCTGGCTCCAATACGCGAACGGTACACGCTCTTCACCGCTGGTCAGGATCCGTTCCTTGTTGAAGACGTTCTTTGCGCTGAGCTTTGCTTCGAGGAAACCGAACAGCGGCTGGCTGACGCTGATGTCCACCATGTCGCGCGGTTCCTCATAGACATCGTAGTCGCGCACGTCGCCGACGGCGCTCAGCCGGCGCCCCTGTTTGTTCAGCATGATGCTTGCGTTGGTCCCGAGCGACGGATGCGTGTAGTACACCCCCAGGTTTAGGGTCCAGGGTGCCTGCCCCTGCATCATGCGGGTCGCTGTCGTCCGAATCACGTTCCCCGTTGCGTCGGTGCGGGCGTCGGTATACTCGACATCCGAACGGACGGTCGTGTAGTTCGCCATGATGGTCACATTGTCCAGCATCCCGGCAAGGTGGCCAAGGGACAGGCGGGCCTCGAACTCCCAGCCGGCGTTTCTGGCGGAGGGAGAATTGAACCAGGTCTTGACGTACCGGTCGGGGGCGGCCAGGAGGCGTTCCTCGATCGCGTTGGACATCGTTTTGTGGAAGTACGAGATCGCGATCACCTCTCCGGCCCCGGGGAAGTATTCGGCCCGGATGTCATTGTTGTGCACGTACGCGCGCTGCAGGAAAGGATTGCCGATGGTATTCTGGTCGGTCTTGAAATCGAGATAGAGCACGTTGGCGAGTTCACGGAACTCCGGCCTGTTCACGGACTGATAGTGGGCGAGCCGGATGTTGAATGCGTCGAACGGAGAGATCTTGATGTTCATCGATGGGAGCACATCGGTCGCCTGCAGCGTCGTGGTGTTCAACGTCGGGTCGTCGATCGCGGCCGGGGAAGTGACATGCTCCTCGAAGTTCTCCAGCCGGGCGCCGCCGTTGATGCGCACGCTGGTTCCGGCCACGGCGAAGTCCACATCCGCCATGGCATAGTATCCATTCAGGCGTTGGTCGCCATCGTAGGCGCCCGTGAACGTAGACGCTTCGAGGAACTGAAATTTGCCTGCGCCGAAATTCTCTGCGGCAAAGATCTGGTCTGCCGGAAGCAGGACGAGAGAGAAGTACCGGGGGTCGCGGCCGGGGAGGGTGGAGAATGCCCGTATCCCGAAGGCCCGTTCCTTCATCTCGACGGTCGCACCGGCCTTCAGTTTCAGCGTGGGGAGACCGAGGGACAGGTCGACGGTGGCGCCGCGTGTGCGTTCGTTCAGCTTCGACCATGTGCGGTAGTTCTCGCCCAGCGAGAAGTCGTTGTCCGACCCTTCCGTGTACTCGAGCTGCTTGCGGTCGGGTTCTTCGGCGCGGGAGGAAGAGGAGAACATCTTCCAGGTGGCCTCGACACCACCCAGCGCCGGCAGTGCATGGTCGCCGCTGACCTGCAGGAGGTACAGGGAACGCTGGTCCCAGGAGATCGATTGACGGCGGGAAAGGCTGCCCGCGATGTTCGTCCCCGAGGAGACCGCGACATTGTCCTGCGCAGATTGATTGTAGCTGTTGCGCATGCTGAACTTGTGGTTGGCGGCGAGTTTGTAGTTCAGGTCGAGGAGCCCCGTCCAGAGGACGTTGCGGGTGTACGAATTGCCTGAGAACTGGAACACCGGAAGGCCGCCATACACGTAGGTCGGTGCTTCACGGAATTCCTGGGTGCTGTAGGAATTCGCATACGAGAGTGCGGCCACCGCACCGGCCTCATCGTCGCCGATCTGCAGCCGGTCGCCGTAGGAAAGATTGAAGGCACCGTTCACCGGTGCGCTCTGTTGCCGTGCACCCCATGAATTCGGCAGGCTGCTCGCGAGCTGTGCACCCGTACCCGCGGGGAGTCCCCGGCTGCCATCATCCATTCCGGTCCAATCGCTCGCGCCCCCCTGTGAACCGCGGAACTCCTGCCCCGTTGTGACGGAATTGTAGGTGCTCGAGAGGCCGATCCGGAACACCCGCTTCGATGGGAAATCCAGAGTATTCACCTGGACCATGCCGCCGGAGAAATCACCGGGGAGGTCAGGGGTGGCGGTCTTGACCACAACCGTATTTTCCAGAAGGTTCGCCGGGATCATGTCGAACGCGAAGCTCTTCCGATCGACATCCGTGTCGGTGCTGGTCACCGGCACCCCGTTCAACATGGTGCCGTTGTAGCGGTCGGTGACGCCGCGGACGTAGACGAACTTGTTGTCCACGATCGTCAGCCCGGTCACGCGTTTGAGTGCGTCACCGGACGTGGCATCGGGAGTCCGCTTGATCTGTTCGGCACTGAGGCCATCGCCGATGGACATCGCCTTCTTCCGGGTAGAGAGGATGGCGGCTTCGCTGGAGAGCACACGCTCCGCGGTGACGACCACTTCCTCGGCTTCGAATTGTTCGGCTTTGAGCGTGATCTGCAGGGCAACGGGACTCGTGGCGGCCACCTGGATGCCCTTCACGATCTTCGTGGCATAGCCGACGAACGTGACCCTGAGGTCGTAGGTCCCGAACGGGACAGTGCGGAGGGAGAACCCGCCAGTGATGTCTGTGGTTCCGCCGCGCGTTGTACCGACGATCAGGATGTTCGCGCCGACAAGCTCTTCGCCGGTGGATTCATCCCATACTCTCCCGGCGATGGTTCCGGTGGTTTGTCCGAGGGCGGTCACCGTCGCGAGCACGGTCATGATCCCGAAGAGGATGGCGAGAGAACGTCGTGAGATTGTGGTCATGGTCACACTCTGTACTTTGGATGATGGGTCGAGCCGGCAATACCCTTGTCAGGGAATCCGCCCGCGCGGGTGTTCCAAGGTACAAAGCCCATGTTATGCTAGTGTTACCGAATCGTTACCACATCCTTAAGTATCCATGACAGCGGAATTCTGTGTTATGTTCGTGTTAAGAAATTGTGAGGACAGCGCCCAGGTGTCCCTGACGGCCATGTCAGGCGTTCACAACGGAACAACGGGGAAGAATCGATATCCGATACCTTTGAATGTCCGAATCCACGCGCCGTGCCTCCCGAGCTTGGTCCTCAAACGGGAAATATGTCCATCCAGGCTCCGGGAAGATATGCTCTGCGTGTGCAAGCGGATCGTCGCCAGGAGAACATCGCGCCGGATCACTGCCGAGGAACGCATCAGGAGCGTGCGCAGGATCCGGAATTCGGTCCCGGTCAGATGAATGCGCTCGTCAGCGATGAAGACCAGTTCGCGTTCGATGTCGACCCGTAGTTCACCGATGCAGATGGTCGTCTCCGGGCCGCGTTCCTGTTCAGTGCCGATCCCGTAGGTGGGCTGCAGAGCCACCGCGGTGGAACGTGAATCAGGTAATTGCATTCGAGCCCCGCCTGCTAGTCAGCGATGCAGTGGTAAACACTGTGCACAATGTAGCAGGAAGGTGTTACGGGAGTGTTACTGGAGTGTTAACGAATCGTAATGATGTTGTGCGGACGATCGCCGGGGTGGGCGACTCCGCGGGATGCTGCGGGCGTTGTTCCCGCGGCGTGTGATCAAGGATGCGGGTGGGGTATGGTCGGTGCAACGATCGCGATCACACGATCGGCAACGGGGCGGTCCTGATTGCTGACGAAGAGAAGTCGGGAGGCGAGTTCAGCCGGACGGTTGCGGATCACGTTGAATGCGGACGCGAACAATTCCGCCGGATCATCCTCGGGATGACCCCCGAATCTGGCGTTGCCGGCATATTCTCCGTCGCGAAAGATATAGAACAATGCGGACCGTTGCATGGCCATCCACGTGCTGTCGAGTGATTCCCGCAGCTGTGGAGGGAGCGTGTGAAAGTACCGGTGGCCGAATTCATGCGTGACGGCCGACCGGCAGACTTCGGGCGAGGCATACATGTAGAAGTAACTGCTGGAAATGAACAACGCCTGCCCCCGGATAGCCGCCTCTCCGAGGTTCGTGAAGGTATGGTCGATCGACAGGGTGTCTATGCGCAGTGAGGGGGGCAACGGCCGGTTCAGGGTATCGATGAGAAGGGCCAGGGATCGTATCTCGCCGCCATAGGTCGCATAGAACGTCGCGGGATCAAAGCGCCGGTACAGGTTCGCGATGCTGTCGGGATCGAGCGGCAGGAGGACGTCCAGCGACCGCAGTTCTTCGATCTGGCGGAGTGTGACGTCCCCCGTCCACCCCGATGCGTCATTCCTTGATACCTGTTGATGGCACGACAGGAGGGATGCGAGTGCGACCATGATCGGGACCATGGTCACCCCGTGCATGCATGCCCGACGATATTGCGCAAATGTTCGCACAGAGGAATATATCCTCCGTGCGGGTGATTAGCAAGGAAGCATTGGTGCTATGCTGCCACATGTCCCGTTGTGAGCAGGGGCCCGGGAGCGGGGTGTGATGCATCGATCCGGATCGGCAGTTCCCCGAAGGGAACCCGGTGGATCTCTGTTGTGCATCCCGTGGCGTGGAAGTTGATGAGATTGATGTGCAGATCGGGGCTCTCATCGTGGAGGATCGAACCGCCTCCATTGAGGAACCGCACGCCATCCCGCTGATACTCCGCGGACTGGTGGATGTGACCGTGAAGCACAAGGTCGACGTGATGCTGCGCGAACAGCTTGAGGAGGCGGGATTTGCCGCGTAACTTCATGGTCTGCCGTTCGATCGCGCTCCACACAGAATGGACAGCGCCTTCGCGGGCATCACGCATTTTGTGGAAGTGGTGATGGAGCGCGATGATCTTCCTTTTGGGCCTGATCGCAGGGGACGCGAGCAGCTCGCGCAGGGTATCGAAGGACCGGTCGTCCACACTGCCGTTCGAGCCGAGCGGGTTCTTGACGCGGGAGTACGGCGCGATGGTGTTCACGGCGATGACCGCCACGTCGCCGATGATCTTTGCGAACGGGAAGAGGCGCTTCTCCGAGGGCATGATGGCCCCGTGAAAGGTCTCGTGGAAGGCTGCTCCGAATGCCTTGAGCTGTGCCTTCTCGTCCGTTCGCGCGCACCGGCCGGGAAATGACAGCACATCCTCTGCGGTGTGAACGCCTCCGAACACATCGTGATTCCCGATCGCAACGGTCAGGCGCGACGACGTCAGCATCCCCGCCGAAGCAAGCACCGACCGTGCCACCCGGTAGTCCTCCGGGGTACCATCAGCGGTGATGTCGCCGGTGATGACCACATGATCGACCCCCAGTCCATTGACATAGTCCAGGGCGCGTCGTGTCCGGCGGATATGGCTCCGCTTGTGTACAGCACTGAGATGCAGATCGGAAAGATGTGCGATGGTGATCGGTGCTGTCATGCTGCCTTCCTGTGCCGGTGGGTCTTGCGGGCCTGGTGCTCGTTGCGCACATCCCGGTACGATTCGATCATATTCTGAAAGATGTTCTGCCACGACTGCCGGCGGGCGAATTCCAATGCCTGCAGTGCCATGCTTTCGCGGCGCGCAGGAGCGTCCAACAGTTCGGCGACGGCCCTGCGAATGTCTGCCGGATCACGGGGATGGGTGAGCAAGCCGGTCACTCCATGCTGGACGACCCCGGCCGCCCCACCCTCGCGCGCGCAGATAGGGACCGTGCCCGATGCCATGGCCTCGATGATCACATTGCCGAAGGTCTCCGTTGTCGACGGGAAGACGAACAGGTCCGCGGAGGCATAGGCGTGTGAGAGATCCGTTCCATTCAACTGTCCCAGGAATATGGCATCCGGCATCAAGGCTTCCAGTTCGTGCCGGACCGGCCCGTCACCCGCCAGAACGAAGACGATATCCTGACGTTCCCGTGTCAGCTGCGCATAGGCAGCTGCCAGCGTGCGAAGGTCCTTCTCCCACACAAGCCTCCCAGCGAACAGGAGCATCTTCTTGTTCCCGGGAATACCGTGTGCGGTGCGCCAGGAGAACGAACGCGCTCCGGGATGGAATACCGTTGCATCCACGCCGTGCGGAAGGTGTTGAAGGCGGCGGAATCCCTGTGACCAGAGCTCGTCAAGGATCGGCATCGAAGGTACAAAGATCCGGTCGCAGCCGTCATAGAGGTGACGCAAGTACGACCAACCGAAAGGCTCCAGCATGGGTATGTTGTAGTACTTCGCATAACTCGCAAAATGTGTGTGGTAGGTCGCGACCACCGGGATATTGTGCTTCTTCCCGAACCGGACGGCCGCGTAGCCCAGGGAGCATGGGCTGTGAATATGGAGGATGTCGGGCCGGAAATCGAGCACCTGCTTTCCGAAGTACCGCGATCCTGGCGTCGCCAGCCGGTAGTCCGTGTAGAGCGGGAATGCCACCGAGGGGACCTCGATCATCGGGGCGGTCCTCTCACTCTCAGGCGGAACGATGGGGGAGACGAACACGTGATCCACCCCGGCGCCCGCGAGCGCCGTCGTCATGCGGTACAGCACGCGTGTGACGCCGTCATGTCCGGGCCTCATCGTTCCTGCAAAATGTGCTACGCGCATGTGACGTCCTTCGTTAGTGTGACATATGCCTGTGGCCATTGCCTCGATGCCGGTGGGAACCGGTCAGGAAGCCGGCACAGAGGATGAACAGCCCTGCGACCGCGAACCATGGATATGTCATGAATCCTCCGCAGATGTGATGTCCCATGATACATTACACATGTGACCACAGTGTTATGTGCATATTATCAAGGTGTTAAGTCGGGGCAGACCCTTGCAGTTGCCCCGCGGGGAGCGGATATTGGCGTATTCCATGATCATCGCAGGTGACGTGTGCCCGTTTCTGACATCCTGATCTCACTTCTCGCGCGTCGGCTCCGTATCCCGGATGCAGCGGTGCGCATGTTCCGTGCCGCCTCCCGGTTGAGCGGGTTGGATCGATCGACGCTTCCCGTCGAGCTTCTTCCCCTGAACGCTATCCAGATGTCCCGAGGGCTGTTGAATTTCACGGTCTTGCAGACGCTCGAGCGTTGGGTGCTTCCGTATTGGGCAGAACGGCAATACGACCCAACATGCCCGGAGTTCATTCCCCGGTCGCACCTCGGACTGTCGATGAACGTCACACATCGGAACTGGACCGCGGCAGGAAGTCCGGACTGTGCCATCGAGCCTATCGTGGATCCTCACGGTGCGGTGACACTCAAGCCAGACTCGTGGTCGATCGACGTGTGGCTTCGGTCGGGTATGGATGTGCTGTTTCCATCGCGGTGCACGGAGGTTCAGCAATCGTTGCTCGAGAACTTGCCGATCGTTCGCACCACGGGCACGCTGGAGGATCTTGAGATGACCTCGACGGTGTACACGGCTGAACGCACAGCCGTGATCCGGGTCCGCGTGGTGAACAGGGGACGGTCCTCCGTCACCGCGCACCTCGGGGTCGCCGTCAGGCCCTTTAACCCGGAAGGTGTCTCTCTCATTGATACCGTCCGGGTCGATGCATCCCGCAGGCGGGTGTATGTCAACGGTGTCGATGGGTTCACCGTCGACACCCCACCCGCACGGATCCTGATGTCCGACCAGGGGGCGGGCGACGTTGCATGGCGGTTCGCGGGAGGCCGTGAGGACAAGGACGACCTGCAGATCACGTGTGCCTCGGGGCTGGCCACCGCGGTCATGATCTTTGATCTGCTGCTTGCCGCGGCAGAGGAGCGGGAAGTGGTTCTGACATGCCCGCTCGATCACCATGGCACGGCAGAGGCAGAGCCCGTTGCGGCGGTCGTTGCCGGTTGGAAATCGCTGCTGGGGCGTGGGCCCGGATGCCGGGTGCCCGACCATCAGATCGGTGATCTGTTTGCTGCCTCGGAGAGTGCGTTGCTTGCATCGCTTGATGGGACATCCATCTGTCCCGGACCCGCAACGTATCACTACTTCTGGTTCCGTGACGCAGCCTACATGCTCCTGGCGCTCGACCGGCTCGGCTACGGCAGCCTTACCCGTGCCGTCATCGAACGATTTCCTGATGGACAAGAACGGTCGGGGATGTTCCGGTCACAGCAAGGTGAGTGGGACTCCACGGGTCAGGCGATCTGGAGCGTGTGGAACCATGCGGTGCATACGCACGATCTCACGATCGCAGAGCGTCTCTTCCCATCCCTCGCCTCCGGCGTGCGGTGGATCGACCGCAAGCGGATGCGCGCTCCGGATGATCCTCTCCTTGACGGCTTGATGCCCCGTGGACTGAGCGCGGAGCATCTCGGGCTTGCGGACGTGTACTACTGGGACTCCTTCTGGTCTCTTGCAGGCGTGGAGGCATTCGAGCGGATCTGCGCGTTGCTCGGCAGACGTCCAGAGATGGCACACGCGCATGAGCTTGCCGGGGCGTTGCGCCGTGACATCGGGCGCTCCCTCGATACTGCGCATGCACGCACCGGCATCCATGCTATTCCTGCAGGTCCGCTCCGGAACATCGATGCGGGCATGATCGGTTCGGTGGCTGCATGGTACCCCCTGCAGTTGTATGCACAGGATGACCCGTGGATGCGTGCGACGCTGGACACGATCCGGGGAATGATGTTCCGGCAGGGCCTGTTCTACCAGCCCTTCATTCACTCAGGATTGAATATCTACCTCACGCTCCATGTGGCCGGGGCGTTGTTGTACGCGGGGGATGCTGAGGCATATTGGAAGATCCTCACGGATGTCTCGGGACGTGCAACGTCGACGTTCACATATCCCGAGGCGATCCATCCTGTTACAGGTGGCGGATGCATGGGTGATGGCCATCATGGCTGGGCGGCCGCGGAGATCGTACTGGCGGTCAGAAATGCCTTCGTTGCCGAAATGTGGGGCCCTCCATCGGACCCGCACACCGTGCGCTTTCTGAGCGGCATCCCGTGCGCGTGGTTCGATCAGACGAGCCCCTTTGGTGTGGAAGGTGTCCCGATCCCGGAAGGCAGGGTCAGCATTCGTGTCCGACCCCAGGGGGATGCGGTCACGGTGGATCTTGTGTTCCATCGCGGGGGGGTGGTTGGCGAGGGGAGGTGGGTACTTTCGGTGCCCGGCCAATGGCCATGCGTCGAGTGCGACGGCCGGGAGATCGCAGGGCAGCGCACACCGCATCACAGGATCGAGGTCGCGATCCCCGCGCGTTCAGCGCGTATCGTTGTCCGGCGCAGTGCACAGCCCGTCTAGGAGGCGAACACCATCGAATGTACAGGGCCCGGGCGAACCCGGGCCTTGCTATTTCAACGGGGTTGGCTGCATGCCACGCCCCGACTCTCAGGTCTGCGGTGCGTCCCGGTCGAAGTGCGGCATCGTTTGAGGCAGGGGAAGGCTCATTTCCACGAAGCCGGCATATGTACCATTCACATACCATGGTGACTGATAGATCAGTTTTCTGATGCCGTTCTTCTGGATCGTGTAGACGTTCTTCTCTCCGGAGGCGAGCATGGAGGTGAGCTGGGTCCGCGATGGCTCCGGATGGCAGTCGAGAACGTTCCGCCCGATCAGCAGTGCTCCACCATCGTGCTCGAATGTCTCGATCGAACGGCGGTTCATTGCGATGATGACCCCCTCCGCATCGCAGACAGTGATGGCGGCGGGAAATTCTGTGATCCATGCATGGTCGCTCATGACGATTCTCCTGTTCTCCGGTGGTCGTGCTCCCACAATACAGGAATGTAGCTGAAATTCATCACAATCCGAAACGATGGCACTCGTGCGAATCGCTGATCCTTGCGTGAGTTCAGCGCATTCCTTCATAAACCCCTTGAAACACACTCCCAAGTTTTCGATCTTGAGTGTATCGTACACTTTGACTGGAGAATGACCGTGAGACGAATCTGGCCCGTCCTCATCCTTGCCTCGCTCCTCGCCGGATGCGCGGCCTATAAGGAGCTCTCCCCGGATCCGGAAGTGCTGCCCGCGGAGCGGGGATACATTGAACTGAAGAACGGCGATGAACAGTTCACGCTGGACAAGGACGGCAAATATTTCATCACGTTTCCCGCGCCGCCGCGCGACAACACCGTCCTCGTGCTGCACCTCAGCAACAAGTCGATCATCACATCGACCCTGACCGCGGTCTTCGACGACGGCGTGAAGCCCGCCGACCGGATCCTGGACGAGACTGCCGGGTCGGACACGATGAGCGTCTATGCCGTGGACACCCGGGTGTTGACGTTCTACTGGGTCATCGACGCGGTCAAAGCCGATACGCGGCTCACGATGCGTTACCGGTATGCCCCCCGGTGGCGGTTCACGTTCGAGAACAAGTACGCGGAATTCGGCGGGACGCTCCGCGCGAACATCGTCGACCGTCAGACCTATCAGTCGATGGGTCCCGAGTTCATGAGCGATCAGGTCGACCTGAAGAGGGAACGTGCGGGTCTGGATCAGACCACCGGGAACATCTCGGCATTGCGGGATGAGCTCGTCAAGCTGGGGCATTGTTCCCTGCGGAGATCGCCGGCAGCAGGGATACCGCGTACGTGAGCTATACGAAGCTTCGTGCGGCGGTGGACGATGAGCTGAAGTTCCAGACCGAGTACGCGACCGCTCTTGCCTTTTTCGACCGCGAGAAGGACACACGCGGGTCCATGGAAGCGTTTCTTGGGGCTGCGCCGGCGTTCGCGGACTTCTTCAAGCAGTCGGGCTCGCTCCGGAAGCCGGTCGTCGACCGGGCAAAGGCGCTCATCACGGCGCGGCTCGCCGAGGTTCCCGCATACTACGAGAATCAGGTCAAAACGCGGACCGACCTCCGGCCGATCACGCTGAAGCCCGCAACGGCACCTGTCCGGAAATTGTACGCCGCAGTGGGCGAGCACTACCCCGAAGCGCTCCAATCCCTTGAGGAGTTCCTTGCCCGGTACAATGTCGAGGCCGGTGCGCTCGTGCTCGCGAAGGAACGGCTCGCAGAAGTGCCGAAGCTCCTCCAGCGCAACCCGACGTGGTTGTCGG
>JADJHP010000016.1 GCA_016707525.1 Ignavibacteriota bacterium | reverse complement strand
CGACATCCCCGTGCTGATACGGTGTTGCGTCAGCCATGCTGCTCTCCTTGTGACGGGGACAGTCGTTTCCAGAGGATGGCGCCGGTGAGTGAAACGCCGATGATCTCATTGACCAGCAGTGCCAGTGCGGATGCCAGAGGGCCGATCTGCGGAAGAAGGATGACGTTCACGAGCACCACGGCGACCATCTGGGCGAAATTGATCTTCCAGTAGATCCTTCACCATGCCCAGGCTGTAGCCGATGATGCCGACGGGGCGATCAGGATGACGAATGCATAGCCGGAGACACAGAACCTCCCGAGGAGCAGCTTCCTTCGAACGCTTTGCCGAAGAGTAGTGGCGCGAGGATCGGGACGAAGACCGCATACAGGGTGCTGAAGAAGGCGACACGCCGCAGAGCATGAAGGTCTTCTTCATCATCGTGCGGATCTGGTCCAGCGTGAGGTGCGACGATGCGCGCGGCAGAGTGCCCCGCCGATCGCCGTAAGCATGATGGCGAGCGGCGTTGCGAAGCGCGTGGCGATGTTGTAGACCCCGACGTCTTGGCAGGAAGGCGCCCATCAGCCAGACGTCGAGCCGCAGGATGATGAGCACGATGACGGTGGATGCAAGGTTATACCGCGCGAAGGTCGCCGGGGTCATCGCCCTTTCAGCGGCGTGGCAGTGTCCGTTCCTGTGGACAGGGGGTTCTGCCAGACCTTCCTCCAACCTTCCGCGACAGAGCGGGGGAGAGGGTTCCTGCCGATGAGAGCGGCGCGCGGGATCGCCGCTGAAGCAGATCAGCGCGCGCGAGTGCGGCGGCGATGAGCGAGACGAACACGACGGCCTGCACCGACCAGAGATGCATCACGGCGAGGATGATGATGCCGAGCAGCGTGATACCCGTCTGTGCAACGGTGATGCTCGCATTGCGGCCGAATTTCTTCAGCGCCTGGAAATAGATCGACGGAATGGTGGCGAGGGCGGTGAAGACCCGCCGATAAGGCCCACCCGCATGATGGGGGTCAGGTCAGCGGCTTTCCAGAACTCCGCGATCTGCGGGCGACGGTGATGAGCAGGCCTGTGGCCGCGATCGACAGGCGAGGCGAAGGCGGAAGGCCTACCGGAGCACGGACATCTGTCCGTCCGTATCGCCCACGGAGGCGGCACGGGATGCGAAGCGGATGGCGGTCTGGCCGATCCCGAGATCGGAGAGCGACGCGGCAACGCCTGCAAGGCTGAGGATCAGTGTGTATTGTCCGACGCCGTCCGGGCCGAGGCCGCGGGCAAGGAGGACGGAGGTCACGAGCGCAGCGACGACCGTAGCGACCTGGGGGATGATCAGTACGAGGACATCACGGATGCCGCGTTTGGAATCCACGACGGTGTCTGCCAGCCCTGAAAGGCCTCCTGAACGAACGTCTGAAATTCTTTGACCGCGGTGATCAACGAAATGCCACCTTGATTGGCGTGCGAAGGACTGTTGCAGGGGCAAGAGGGCCGACCGGCCCGGCGAACGCCCGGCACGCGCGGTCCGGACCTCTCGGAATGGGCCGGGGAAAATGGCGACACCGCCGGAAGAATTCACCAAGATACGCAACTGGGGAAGAAGGAACAAGAGCAGAACGGTGCTTCACACGGTGCGGAAGCAAAGCCTTAGAGGCAGCAAGGAGATGGGAGATGGCGCCCCGGAAGGGCGCCATCCCGTGGAAGACCTATTTGATGAGTAGCATGGGCCGCACCTGAACCACCGATCCTGCGCGCATCCGGGCGAAGTACAGCCGCTGGGGAGTCCCGCGCCATCGAAGACGATCCGGTGTTCGCCCGGCTGGTACGACCCATCCGCCGCCACCCGTACCAGCTCACCCGCGGCGTTGAAGACTTCCAGACGAACAACGGACGCTTCCGGCACACGGAACGTGATCGTGGTGGAAGGGTTGAACGGGTTCGGATAGTTCGGCTGCAGCGCATATGCTGACGGCGTTCCGGCTCCGGGAACGGAGGTCGTCGTTCTGTAGAACATGTTGTGCAGCCGTACTCTCCCTAGCCATTCTGGTTTCTGCGCGCTCCCGCCAGTAGATGTTCGAGTTCTTCCGGGAACCCTGCCCGCCGTGTCAACGTGTCGGTCAATGTTGAATCCATGGTTCGTTCCGTGAACTCACTGGATGTGGACCATTCGAACCAGTACTTCGTCGGTGCCGGGGCCGCCTTGCACCAGGTGAAGAGAACCGTATCCTTGCTGAAGCTCGTGTAATTGAGGGGGCCCAGCAGCGTCACCGCTCCCACGGGGACCCCCGCCCGAGAATGTTGATCGACACCGCCGGTGTTTCCGGATCGTTGGTCATGAAGGTGATCCAGCCTGAATCCCGCACGTGCGGCGGCCGGGGTGTAGTGGATCACGACCGATGCCGATTCGCGGGGCGATCGCCATGTGCGATGCATGCGGAGCAAAACGGAGGGAAGTGCCGTCAGGGTGCTCACGACAAGGGTATCAAGGCTGCCGCTGTTGTAGAGGGTCAATGTGCGCGATACCGAATCGCCAATGAGCACGGTGCCGCAGTCTATGGGTTCCGTGCGGACAAGCAGGCCCGGGGCGGGCGTACCCGCGGGATGCAATGCTCCCCGGGTGATCGCAACGCGGTCGATGGATCCCTGGAAGTAGTAGGGAAACGATGGATAATCCCACATCCCTATCGTCAACGGCCGGTCGTTCGCAAGGGGATACGGGTAGGTATCGGTGCGGGGGATGCACGCGAGTTGTCCATCGACGTAGAGCGAGACCGTACGCGCGACGCGGTCGCGTATGAGCGACATCCGGTGCCACAGGCCATCGTTGAATGTCCTGGTGCTGTGGAGGATGGTGAGAGTGGAGGCGTGTGCGCCGTCTTCATTGTTGCCGATCACCGCATCGGCATACCCCCCGCTCATGGAGAGGCCGTAGCCGGGGTGCCTTGCGTACCCCTTCCGCAGGAGCTGCATCACGGCGGAGGATGTGGTCTTGAACCACGCCTCGACCGTGAAGCTCTGTGAGGAATCGAAATCCAGCGAGCCGTTCTCCGGATCCCCCGCAACGATATGATCGCCGTTGCCGTTGAATGCGCGACCCGCGCCGGAGATACCATCCCTCACCGTTGTTCCGGTGGCGATACCGCCGTTGTGATTGGCCGATGAATCGGGGATGAACATTCCCATGGGACCGTCGAAATTCCACAGGGCCATGAGCGGTGCAACGACGTGTGGATGCCGGGCGTCACGGGTGATGCGCACCTCGTCGATGACGCCGTCAAAGAAGTACGGGTACACATCGGATTCCCAGCGTCCGATGGTCAGGGGGCGATCGTTGGCGATGGACTGGCCGAATGTATCGGTTACTGGTGCCGCTGCCTGTTCCCCGTCCACATACAGGTAGAGCTGCTGCATCGGACGGTCGCGGATGAGCATGGCATGGTGCCATGCCCCGTCGTTATAGGTGCTGTCGCTCGTGATCGTCAGCAGTGTGTCGGGCGGCGTGCCGTCCGCCCTGTTCCCGATGATGCCCACGACCCTGCCTGCGCTCACGATCAGCGTATATCCGGGCTGGGGCGCAAGGCCTTTGCGTATCAACACCATGGGGGCAGGCGAACTGGTCTTGAACCAGCACTCCACCGTGAAGCTCTCCACGTAGGAGAAGTCCAGCGAATGATTCCAGGAATTGCCCACCGTGATATAGTCCGAGCTACCATTGAATAAGCGGGCCCGTCCGAAGCGGCCGGCGACCACTGTCGTGCCGGTAGCGATGCCGGTGCCCCCGGTGCCGCTGACATCGAAGATCCACTCAGGATTGGATTCATCGCAATGCCAGAGCGCCATGGTGTACGCATCAGGCACGCGCGGAATGGTGATCTGGGCAGATGCTGAGAAGGAAAGGACAGTCACGAGACAGATGAATGTGAGTCGCTTCATTGGTATCCCTGCGTAATGAACGTCGGAGGAATCGCGATCGATAGGTCGTACTATGCCGGAAGGAGTAATCCTCTTCAAGGTACGGAAGGCGCTCTGGATAGTCAAACGGCTGGGGAACGATGCAAATGCGGGTTGAAGGCCGGAATAGCCCGATGGCGCCCCGGGGGGCGCCATCCGGAAGAGGAAGTTATTTCATGAGAAGCATGGGCCGCACCTGAACCACCGATCCCGCGCGCATCCGGGCGAAGTACATGCCGCTGGGGAGGCCCGCGCCATCGAACACGATACGGTGCTCTCCCGGCAGGTAGGGGGCATCCGCTATGACACCTACCAACTCGCCGGCCGCATTGTGGACATCGATGCGGACCAGCGTGGTCCTGGGAACGGTGAACGAGATCGTGGTCGATAAATTGAACGGGTTCGGATAGTTCGGGAGGAGTGAATACGCCGGGGGGGTGCCGGCCTCCGGCACAGACGTCGTTGGTCTGAAGAAGGTCCGCGACAGGCTGTACTCTCCCCAGCCAAGCTGGTTCCCGGCGCGCACTCTCCAGTGAATAGTCGAGTTCTTGGGGAACCCTGATGCCACGTTCATCGTGTCCGTCAATGTCGAGTCTATGGTCCGTTCTGTGAATGAGTGAGATGTGGACCATTCGAACCAGTACTTTGTCGCAGCCGGCGTGGCCTTCCTCCATTTAAAACTGACCGTGTCTCTGGCGGCAGTCGCGTTGTTCAGGGGACTGACCAGTGTGACCATCCGTACGAGGGTCCCGCGCCCGAGCAGGTGGATCGTCACAGAAGGTGTCCCGGGGTCATTGGTCGCAAAATGTTATCGAACCCGAATCCTGCCCGGCTGTGGTCGGCGCATAGCGGATCACGATCGATGCTGTGTCATCGGGACCGATGGCCAATTGCGTTTCCTTCGGAGAGAACACAGAGGGTGTCGCGCCGATACTACTCACCAGGAGTGTGTCGTTGCTGCCGGCGTTGTAGAGTGTCAACCGGCGCACCACCGTATCGCCGATGACAACGGACTCCCAATCGATCGGTTCCGTGCGGACCAGAACGGCAGGGCCGCCGGATGCTCCGGGATGGATCGCGCCGCGATTGATCGCAACGCGGTCGACATCTCCCTGGAAGTAGTACGGCAGGGAAGGGTACTCCCATCGGCCGATCGTCAGCGGGCGGGGGCTTGCGATCGCATACGGGAATGCATCGTCCAGCGGCCGGGTCACGATCGTGCTATCAACGTAGAGGTACACTTTGCGGGTCGTCCGATCCCGCACCAGGGAGACATGGTGCCAGGCCCCGTCGATGTACTGCTTGATGCTTTTGAGGATGAGCAGGGTGTCCGGTGTCACACCGTCCTCCCGATTGCCGATGACGGCAGCGACGTATCCTCCGCTCACGAACAATCCGTATCCCGGATCAGGAGCAAGCCCCTTCCGCAGCAGCTGCATGGCTGTTGCCGATGTGGTCTTGAACCATGCTTCCACCGTGAAACTCTGAGAGGGATCGAAATCCAGCGATCCGTTCTCGGCATCGTTCACGAGGACGTAGTCACCGGCCCCGTTGAATCTCCGCGCTGATCCCGTCAGCCCTTCCACGATCGATGTCCCGATGGCAACGCCCCCATTGAGGTTTGCTGATGAATCGGCCACGAAGCTCCCCTGCGGATCATCGAAGTTCCATGAGGCCGTGAGGGGTGTGGACAAATGGGGATGCCGGGCATCGCGGGTGATGCGTATCTCGTCGATGGCTCCGTCAAAGAAGTACGGGAAGTCATTTTGTTCCCACCGCCCGATGGTGAGCGGACGATCGTTGGAGATGGCATACGGGAAGGTGTCGGTCACCGGTGTCGCCGCCAGTTCCCCATCCACATACAGATACAGCTTCTGCATCGGACGGTCACGGATGAGCATGGCCTGGTGCCACAGTCCATCATTGCAGGTCTCCGTGCTCGTGATACTCACCAGCGCGTCGGGCGGTGTCCCATCCTCACGGTTACCAATGATCCCGATCACCTTGCCGCCGCTGACGATCAGGGTGTAGCCCGGTTCGGGGGCGACACCTTTGCGAATGAGTTGCATGGGGTTGAGCGAACTGGTCTTGAACCAGCACTCAATCGTAAAGCTCTCGGTCGGGGAGAAGTCCAACGCGCCATATCCCTGATCCAGCAGGACGATGTAATCGGACGTCCCATTGAAGGACCTGGCATTGCCGGCGCGTCCGGAAACTACCGTTGTTCCTTGCCGTGCCGGTCAGACCATGTCCGCTGGCGTCCACCATGCTTGCAGGAACCATTTCATCCAGATGCCACAACGCCATCGTGTTCGCATCAGGAGTACGCGGAACCGTGATCTGGGCATATGCTGAGAAGGAAAGGACAGTCAAGAGACACATGAACGCGAGACGTTTCATTGGTATCCCCGCTTAATGAACATCGGAAGGAAGCAAGAACGGTGGGTAGTACAGCGCCGGAGGGATCGCCCTTTTCAAGGTACGGAGGGCTTTCGCGAGAGTCAATCGGATGAAGGGAAATCCACACGAACTTAGACGAAACGTACGCGAAGAACCTCATGTGCGACGTTCGTAAAGAAGCTCATGTAAGACTCATGTGCAGCTCATGTGAAGGAGCTGGATAACGTACGTGAAGAAACTCATGTAAAGCTCATGGGCGACGCACGTTAAGGAGCTCACGTCAAACGCACCTGAGGCAACGGGCCGGTGTGGATGCTATGAGTGTTCGCTATCCCCGTATGTTCTGCAGGCGGCGGAGGATGAATGCCCGGATGTCGTGGCGGCGGGCAAGGACCTCACCTACGGTGAAGGGGATGTAGCTGCGGACCCGCGCAAGAGCGATCCATGCCATGATATACGACGCGACGACCACGGCGATGGCGGCCCCTGATGGTGCCGAGCCACGGGATGATGAGGAAATAGGCGGCAAGCGACACCACCAGCATCTGCGCGCCCAGCACGAAACTCGCGCGCGCGCTTCGCCGAGCCCCATGAGCACATTGGACCCGATCGCAAAGGCCGGCACGGCGATCGACATGAGGCCGAAGACCTGAGGATCAGCACGGCGTCCGGATAGCGCCGCCATAGATGAGGCCGATCATCGGACCGGCGAACAGCACCATGCCGAGCATCACCGGGACCATGCCCACGGCGGAGAAAAGCGTGGATTTCTCCACGACGACCTTCAGCGTGGACCGCTCACCACGCGATGCCAGCAGCGACACCCCGGGGAGGATGAACATCTGGATGATCTGCGTCGCCATGTCGAAGATGCGCGTGAAGATCTTCGCGGAGTTGTACACCGCCACCTGCGCCGGCCCGGTGAACGCGGAAAGGATGAAGGTGTCGGCACGGGAATAGACGAGATAGCTTGCGTTGCCGCCGAGCGAGTATTTGCCGTATTCCCACATGCGCCGCATCTCTCCCCGCGTGGGGCGGAGCCGCCACCGGAACTGCCGCCACGACAACGCCAGTCCGAGCAGCGATGACGCCGACAGCGAAAGGATGTTGATCATGATCAGGTCCTCGGCGGTGTCGAAGAGATGCATCCGCGAGTAGATCCACACGAGGAACGGATCGCCGAGGAAATGCACGGCGTCGACCCAGAAGATGCGGGCGATACCAAAGCGTGTCTGCAGCAGGATGAGCGCCACGTTCCGGATGAGCGAGGCGATCATCATGGCCGGGATGTACAACAACAGCGGTGCAAGCGCAGGCGAACGGAGGACGGCACTCATCGGTGCGCGGAACAGGACGACCAGGAGGGAGGAGACGACGATGAACACGATGTTCAGGAGCATGCCGGCACCGATGATCCCCGCCGGATCGCCGGTGTCCTCGGAGGCGAATTTCAGCATGGGCTGGAGGGCGACGGCGGTGGCGAGGCCCGAAAGGATCAGGAAGATCTCCTGGAGCAGGACGAAATTGCCGAATTCTTCTTCAGGGAGAACGCGGATGACGAGCAGCACGTACCCGAACCCGTACACCACGGGCAGGGCCTTGTCCGCCAGCCCCCAGAGACTCTTGCCGATATGTTTCCCGAATTCCATGGGCTGTCGTGTCTAGGAACGCCCTCGTTGATCCGCGGGGCGTGCGCCCCGTGTCGTGAGGATGTAGCGTGCTGCCGCGAACGCGTTCACGACGATCGACATCCACGGGAAGGTGAACCAGTGGTACCATCGGGCATGATGCGCGAAGAAGCGGTACTGGCTGATCGCCTTGTTCCGCAGCTTGAACGACGACAGATGTCCCCCCGCGCTCACCGACAGCTTGTGCCACACCTTCGACTTCGGTTCATACATCACGCGGTAGCCCGCCCGTTGCACGCGGATGGACCAGTCGGCGTCTTCTCCGTACATGAAATATCGGTGATCCAGCATCCCCACGCGCCGGATCACGTCCGCCGACACCAGGATGCAGCAGCCGGTCGCATAGCCTGTCTCGCCCGCCACGTCGTACTGTCCGCGGTCCACCTCCCGGATGCCGCGGTGACTCATCGTGCCGGTCCAGAAGGAGACATTCCCGCCTGCGAACCAGATCGTGTCGCCGGGAGTATAATAGTAGATCTTGGGAGCCACCATGCCGCACCGCTCGGTGGCGTTGCAGCGGTCGACCAGATGCGTGATGAAGTCGGGGGCGACGGTGGTGTCGTTGTTCAGAAGGAGGACGAAGTCGGTGCCTTCATCGAGCGCGACCTTCATGCCGTGGTTGTTGCCGGCGGCGAAGCGCTTGTTCTCGCCGAGGGCAAGGATGCTGACATTGGGGTAGGCCGCGCGGACGGCAGGGAGCGTGTCGTCGTGTGAGCCGTTATCCACCAGCAGGATGCGCATGGCGGGATAGGTCACCTTCTGCAACGACGCGAGGCAGTCGAGTGTGACCTCTTTGCCGTTCCAGTTGACGATCAGGACCGTGACGACGGGGTCAGCCATTCTTGCGCGCGAAGACGTTGAGACGGTCGCCCCATTTTCCGGTGAGGCGTGTGAGGAGAGCATTCGGATACTGCATCAGTTTCTTGCCCGTCTTCTGTGCGAACGATCCGCGCATGGCGATCTCGCCGGGCGGGATCGCGCCGGCGTCCAGCTGCACGATGCTGAATCCGGTCCGCTCCATGAGCGCACGCATGCTCTCCGGCCTGTACTCAAAGAGATGGTACGGCGGCATGTGCACCGTGACGCTCTTGCCGAGGAGCGCAAATGCCGAGAACCCCAGTCGCGAGAACAGGGTGTTGGTCTGCGTGGGACAGGCGATGACGAGCAGCGCCCCGGGTTTCATGATGCGGTTGATCTCGGTGAACGTGCGGCGCGGGTCGGGCAGGTGTTCGATGACATCGCCGAGATAGACCACGTCGAATGTGCCGTCCACGAACTTCCCGGCGAACACATCGCCGGTGATCACATCGAGTCCGAACCGCGTGCGTGCGAGCTGTGCGGCATCGGGCGACATCTCCACGCCCGTCACCGTGAAGCCGGCGGCCCGTGCGGAGTTCAGAATGTCTCGCCGGCGCATCCGATGTCCAGCATCGTCCCGCCCTGCTGGAATTCCTTGATGCGGCGTACGAGGGGGAGGTCCGTGATATCGGCGAGCGTGGCGTCATCGAACAGGCTGCCGGTGTGCCCGCAGCGGAAGTCGCCTTCGAAGTATTCTTTGGAATAGAGCGCGGTGATCTGCCCGTCGGAAAGCTGCGGATCGAGGAAGATGATCCCGCACGCGCGGCACAACGTGCCCTGCAGGCGCTGGCCTTCGTGGTCATAGCCGAACGGAAGGGCCCTGAACCTCGTGCTGCCGCAAATGAGACATGCCGTTACCTTCATGCTACCGCCCCTCCATCAGGCCACCGATCCCATCGACCAGTGCTTCCCACGTGAACCGATGCTTGTCCCGTTTCATGTTCGCGGCGAACGATGGGCCGAGCCCCTTTGCTGTAGAATTCCGTTAAGCGTGGCGGTGAGCGCCCGGGGATCGTCCGGTGCCACGATCATCCCGTGCACGCCGTTCTCCACCGCCTCCGAGAGTCCGCCCACATCGGTGATCACGAGCGGCGTCTCGAAATGGAACGCGATCTGGGAAATGCCGCTCTGTGGCGGACAGATATGGAAGCACGACCGCGTCGGCCGCGGAAAAGAAGGCCGGGATCTCTTCGTTAGGGACGTACCGGCCCACCAGCGTGATCCGGTCCTGCAGTCCGAGCTGATCGATCTTCGCGCGGTACTCTTCCTCGCCGCCGTAGAACTCGCCGACCACGAGCAATCGTGTCGGCACATCCTGCGGCATCGCTGCGAACGCTTCGAGCAGGATATGAAGGCCTTTGTAGCGCCGGATGTAGCCGAAGAACAGCAGCACGCGGCTCTCCGTGATGCCCAGTTGCTTCCGCGCGGCATCCTTGCCCATCGCGTCGCCGAACCCGCTGTAGATCGGATGCGGCACGAGCTTGTACACGGCCTTCGGCTTGAGCGAGAGGAGGTCCTTCAATACGATCTTCGACTGCACGATATAGCGGTCCGAGAACCGGAGCATGTAGCGGGTGAACAGGATATCGCCCGGCGGCGCTCATGCGGGATGACGTTGTCGCAGATGAGCATCACGCGTGTGGCCGTTGGAACGGGCAAGGGCGGCGATGGTGCCGAAGCACGGCCCGAAGAACGGGAGCCAGTATTTGAAGATGATCAGGTCCGGACGTTCACGGCGGATCCGCAACCCGACGCTGATCCAGTTGAACGGGTTGATCGAATCCATGACCTGCGGCGCCGGCGTGTCGTGTCCCTCGCCGCCGGTCTCCTCCTGCGTTTTGCCGGGGAAGAGGAACGCCGGATACTGGCGTTTGAACGTCAGCACCGACACGTCATGCTTTGTGCCGGAGTGCGGCAACGAGCAGCGGAACAATGCGCGATGCCGCCGCGGAGAGGGAATGCCGTGCTCAGTACGGTGATCGTCATGTCAGGCCCCTGCCGATTCGGTCTGTTGCCGGCTGCGGCGCTCGTTCCAGAGGCTGGCGACGATGCCGCCGCAGCACACCAGGAGGGTGAGCACGCTGATGAGCGCTCCGCGGTTGAACGACGGGGGATCGAAGACCAGTTCCACCGTGTGCGTCCCGGCGGGAACAGGGATCCCCGGGAGACGAAGTTCGTCCGGTACACCGGCGCCTGCGCACCGTCTATCGATGCCCGCCAGCCGGGGAAATACGCTTCGCTCAGCACCAGGAACCCGGCCTGCGGCGTTTCCACGGTGAGGCCGATCCTGTTGATGCGATGGTCGGTGATGCGCACCTGCCAGGCCGATGCCGGCGCGGCGGCCGAGATCGGCGTGTACGTGCTGTCCTCCACAACGGCTTCGTTGCGGGGATCGAAGGACGGTGCCGTCATGCGGGCGCGGACCTCTTCTTCGTTCCGGGCAACGGAGGTGGTGGAGACGAGATACGCGCGCTGCAGATATCCCGGACGCTCTTTCAGTCCGATGGTCCCGCGCACCGAATCCGTCTGGAGATAATACTTGATGTTCAGCAGGTCATAGAAATTATCGGCGGTCGCCGCCGGCGGGAACACACGCGCCGGCATGAGCGGCGTGTAGCCTTCCATGGTGAACACGCGGTCCATGAGCCCCTGGTTCCGGTCCATGATCATCCCCTGGGTGTTGCGGGTGTTCACACGGAAGAGTTCGTTCTGCGACTTGAGGAAGCCGACCAGCGGGCGTGGCCTGCGCGAAATGTTCCTCGGGGTTCTGCGGCGCGGTGTTCTGTTCTGCGCCGATGTAGTACAGATCGAAGAACGTGATCGCCACGAGGAGGATGCCGAGGATCCCGGCGGGCATGCTGCGCCGGATGAGCGCGTAAAAGACAAAGAAGGACGGGATGATGGTCACCAGCGCGATCGCGAGTTCCCTCCGGACGAACGTGCGCTGCTGCTGTTGCGCAAGGAACGGGAAGAGCCCGTCGAAGAGTCCGAGCAGCGCGGCGATGACGATGGCAAGGCACACACCGCTGATCCACACCATGGTGGTGACCCACCGCTTGCCGTCCTTCTCCGTGAACTGTCCCTTCAGGACCGCATCGAATCCGAATCCGGCGAGCATCGATCCGGCGAACGCGACGAACACGCCCATGCGGCCGGGGTTGCGGAACGATGCGAAGCCCGGGATGTGATCGAAGAAGAGGCCGTGGAGGAAGAAGTTCTTGCCCAGCGAGAACAGGAGCGCAAAGAGGGCGAAGGACGCAAAGAACGCGATGTGACGGTTCGTCCGGAAGAACCGGAGGCTGAACAGTGCGAACAGCAGCGGTGCGACGCCGAAAGAGATGCTGGTCTCCCAGTACTGCCAGTACGCTCCCGGACCCCACCAGTTGTAGCCGTGCGCATCCGAGGCGCCGAAGAACTTCGGCACGAGGAGCGTGAGGAGCTGTCCCCACCCGAGCGAACCTTCGGACCCCTTCTCATACGTGATCGTGGCGCGCTGGGAGGGCGCCGAGAGGTCCTGCGTCGGCAGCAGCTGCACCATGATGAACGCGAACGACAGGGCGACGAGCGTCGCCGCCCGGCCCACGAGGACCAGCCCCGGGCGCGTGGTGAGTCCGCGCACGCCCACGGTGGCGATGATCTCTACGGCGACGTAGATGCCGAGGAAGAAGTAGAAGAAGAGGGACATCTGCGGCGAGCCGGCGAAGAAACTGTGGCCGAGCGTGAGCGCTCCGACGAAGACCCAGGTCCAGCGTTTCTCCTGCAGTGCTTTCCGCATCATGAACAGCATGAGGGGATACCATGCGGCGACGCCGATGATCACCTGATGGATCGCGTGGGTCACCATGAACCCGGAGAAGGCAAAGGCCGTACCGGCGATGAGCGCCGACATCCGGCGGAGCGCGAAGGAGCGTGCGAGGAGGTACATCCCGCATGCGGCCAGGAAGTAATGCAGCACGTTCACCAGTTCGAGCCAGTAGACGTTCAGGAGTCCGTTCTTCACGAACAGCGTGAGCGCCAGCATCGGCAGGTAAAGCACTTCGGTCTGGATCTCCGCGAAGAACGGCATACCGCCTACGGTGTACGGGTTCCAGAGCGGGAATTCACCCGCAGCGAGTGCGGTGGCGGCGTACTGCCTGAAGGGGTACCACTGATACACGAAGTCCTCCCACAGGTAGGCGTTCCCGAGGAGGATCTTCAGAAAGAACAGGGCGGTCATGGCCGCAAAGAAGCCGACGGCCTGAAGGTCCGACGGCTCCCACGGGGTGCCGGACGGTGGCCGCTGCCGTGTCTTCGATCTTGGTTGTGCCATGCGAGGGTGGACGGCTAAGTGGGGAGGATCCTTCGACAGCTTTCGAAGACGGTATCGACACGCAGGTACTGCATGCAATTGTTGGGACAGACCGGGGAGTAGTAGCACGGACAGTCGAAGTCCGGTTCGAGGATCTCGCCCCTGCCGTACAGCTCGAACTCGTTCTTGTTGAACGTGCTGTTGAACAGCACGAGCGGCTTCCGGAGTCCGACGGCGATGTGCATGGCCATCGTGACCGCCGAGACCACGAGGTCGCACTGGTCCATCAGGTTGATGAACTGGTTGAGCGGGAAGTATCCGGGGTAGCGTGCGCCGCTCTTCGCGGCGATGCGTGTGTTGCGGGCGTGTTCCTGTTCGCCGCCGAGCAGCAGCGGTTCGTAGCCCGCTTTCTTGAGTTTCTTCGCGAGCGCGACCCAGTTCTTCTCGTCCCACAACCGCGACACCCAGCGCCCGCCGCAGCCGGTGTTGAGGCCGATGATCGGTTTCTTCTTCGGCAGCTTCCACACGAACCCCTTGTCCGCATGGTTGTCCATGATGTACTCTTCGTGCGCGAAGGTGAACCCGGCGACCGCGAAGATCTCCTGGAGGTAGCTCAGCGTGTTGTGCTTGCTCAGGTCATCGAAGACGCCGGTCAGGAACTTCGGCTCCGCATCGGCGTCGATGGGTGCCGGCTTGCCGTTCGCCAGCGTGAAGCCCTTCTTCACATCCGCGCTGACCGTGGCGGTGAGCGCGCACGCCTCGCGGTCCTTGTCCAGGTTCACCAGGAGATCGAAATGCATCGCGTTGAGCGTTGCGACGGTCTGGGGGGTGAACGGAGGATCACATCCACCGCCGACGACGGCACGACCTCGGGTGTGAGGGTGAGCCACCAGATGCGGTGTGCGGGGTGGACGGACTGGAATTTCCGGAGGAGCGGTGTGGTACGGATGACGTCGCCGATGGCGCCGAGCTTGATGATGAGGATATTGCCCGACCGGGGGACGTACTGCGCACAGGCGCTGCCGTCGGCCTCCTGGCAGTGGCACCCCGTCTTCTTGTGCGGTTTGCAGGGGACATCGCCGCGGAACCACCGGCAGTCGCGTCGCAATGCGTCGATGGACGCCCACGGTTGTGTCATGGAGGAACCGTCCCTTACTTGAGGAACTCGCGGATCGAATACTCTTCCGCTGAGGTCCGCGTCTTGCTGATCATTTCTCCGAGCAGGCCGAGGGAGATGAACTGCACCCCGATCACGACCAGGATCGTCGCCGCGAAGAACATCGGCCGGCTGCCGAGGGCATACACATCGGGGCCGAGCAGGAGGCGGTGGATGATCATCCAGGCATCGACGCCGCCGCCGAGCACCATGGCAAGGATGCCGACGGGCCCGAAGAGATGCAGCGGACGGCGGAGGAAGCGTGTGGTGAAGATCGCCGTCAGCAGGTCCAGGAATCCCTTCCAGAACCGGCCGAGGCCGAATTTCGTTTTGCCGTACTTGCGTGCGCGGTGCTGCACCACCATCTCGCCGACCTTGAAGCCTTCCCAGTGGGCGAGGACCGGGATGTAGCGGTGGAGTTCACCGTACACCTTCACGGTCTTGATGACCTCCTTGCGGTAGGCCTTGAGGCCGCAGTTCATGTCGTGGATCTTCACGCCGGTCATCATTGCGGTGACCTTGTTGAAGAACTTGGACGGGATGGTCTTGGTGATGGGGTCGTGGCGGACCTTCTTCCATCCGGAGATGAGGTCGAAGCCGTCTTCGATACGCCGCTTCATCGACGGGATCTCGGCAGGATCATCCTGCAGGTCCGCGTCCATGGTGATCACGATGTTCCCCTGGGCCTTGTCGAACCCGACGGCCAGGGCGGCGGACTTCCCGAAGTTGCGGCGGAAGCGGACGACCTTGATGTGGCGGTCGTTCCGTTTCAGGTCGCGCAGCACCTGGAACGAGCGGTCGGTGCTGCCGTCGTCCACGTACACGATCTCGTAGCGGATGTTCATCCGGCCGAGCACCGAACGGAGCTGCGTGTTGAGCTCCTTCAGGGATCCCTCCTCGTTATAGAGGGGGATGACCACGCTGATGTCAGCCCAGCCCTGCTGCTGTTGCTGGTCGCGCGGTTCTCGAGGTTCTCGTGGTTCCCGCTGTTCCCGCTGCGGTTGTTGCGGGTTCCGCTGGTGTTGCTGGCGGGGTGGCCGCTGGTGTTGGCCTTGGCGCTGCTGCTGTTGGGGCTGCGGTTGCTGCCCTTCAGTCGGCTGGGCGTTCTGGTCGGTGGGTTGGTCTGGGGTCGTGGTCATAGGGCTAATGCGGACAGTGCCGAACGGTTAATTCCAAATAAAGTACAGCTTTCTGATGAGAGAATCAACGAATCCGGGGGCCGCGTTGACATTCGCCCCCCCCTTATCTATATTTCAAGTTCATTTTTGCCCCTCCTCAGGGGGCGATTGCCGTGCCACCGGGACCGGTTGAAAGGGTTGTCGTGAACGTTGTCCCCCCTCTGCGCCCCCGCGCGTCCCTCGGCCAGAACTTCCTGCGTGATCGGAACACCGCCCATAAGATCGTGGCCGCTCTCGACCCCGGTCCGGCGGATACGGTCCTGGAGATCGGCCCGGGCGAAGGGGCTTTGACATTCGAGCTTGCCTCGCTGGCCGGCCGGCTGGTGATCGTGGACCTGGACGAGCGGGTCATCGCCCGCATGCAGGAGGCCTTTGCCGGCAAGCCGGTGGAGATCCTCTTTAATGATGTTCTGAAGCTGGACCTGACGGAGCTGGCGGGGCGGGCGGGCAAGCTCAAGATCGCCGGCAATATTCCGTACAATATCACCTCGCCGATCCTGTTCCATCTCCTGGAGCACCGGGCCGCGATCACTCAGAGCATCCTGCTGATGCAGCGTGAAGTGGCCTACCGTCTGGTGGCGGTGCCGCGCACAAAGGACTACGGGATCCTGTCGGTCTTCTTCCAGCTGTTCTTCGATGTGGAGATCCTGTTCGAAGTGCCGCCCACGGTCTTCTATCCGAAGCCGAAAGTCACCTCCACCCTGGTCCGCCTCCGGCCCGCTCCCCGAGCCGCGCTTCCCCCTGAAGGACGAGAAATTCTTCCGGTCTCTGGTGCGCGGTGTGTTCGGCAAGCGGCGGAAGACCCTGCGCAATTCGCTCCGGTATCATCTGGAGGCGGAACCTCCGGCGACGGGTTTCGACTACGGCCGGCGGCCGGAAGAGCTGAGCCTGGAAGAACTTGTGCGGCTGGGCGACGAGCTCCGCGCGGCCCTGCACGGTGGGAAGGGGGGGGCATGAAGTTCCGTACGCCCGCGAACGGCCTCCATTCCACCGATGTGGTGATCGTCGCGTTCTTCACGTTGCTGACGGTGATCAACATCGTCTTTGCCGGCCGCATCCCGGGATGGTGGATCATGGTCCTCGTGAACTCCGCCATCATCGGGGCGATCCATCTGCTCGGTGCGAAACGCCGCGGCAGCACTTCGAAGGCCCTTGCGGTGATCCACGATTGGTACGTGCCGCCGCTGGTGTTCCTGACGTTCAAAGAGTTGTACTACATGATCAAGCCGATCCATCAGGGGGTCGACTATGACGACTGGCTCATCGTGGCGGACCGGTGGTTGTTCGGCGTGAACCCGACGCAGTGGCTGGAGCAGTTCAGCCATCCCGTGATCACCGAGCTCCTGATGATCGCGTATACGCTGTTCTACCTGCTGTTCCTGATCGTCGGGTATGAGCTGTACAAGAAGCACCCGCGCAGCGAATTCCATTTCTTCATGTTCACGTGCGTGTTCGGTTTCTATCTGTCGTATCTGGGATATTTCGCATTGCCCGCCGTGGGGCCGCGGTACACCCTGCATGATTTCAATTCGCTGGATGCGGAGATCCCCGGGCTCTGGCTGACCCCTGCGCTCCGCTGGTTCGTGAACTGGGGGGAGTCCATCCCGATGGGCGTGAGCAGTGCGGCGGCGATGGCGGCGACACAGCGCGATGTGTTCCCCAGCGGGCACACCATGATGACGCTGGTGCTGATGTGGATGGCGGTGCGTTACCGCCTTGCCTCGCGGCATTTTGTGCTCGTGACGGGTGTCCTGTTGATCATTGCCACGGTCTACCAGCGGTATCATTATGTGGTGGATCTGATCGGCGGGGCGTTGTTCGCGGTGGCCTGTCTGTTCATCGCCCCCCGGCTGTACGCCTTCCTCAGGAAGAAGATCGGGACGATGGACCAGGTGCATCCGTGGGCGGGGGACGACTCCTATTGAGAGTGGCAAAGGCCTGGTATGGTCAATGCCGCGATTTTTGCCTGTTTTCGGGGTGCCGGGGGATGGGGTGGATGGCATCCGGGGGACCGGGGAGGAGATGGTCACCTTTTAGGGGAAGGAATTATTGACTTTTTTGCGATCATTTGGTACATTTACATTCCTATATGAGAGAGGAATACATCGATGTTCGCCGTCGTTGAAGTCGCTGGAAAGCAATACAAAGTGGCACCGAAAGATAAGATCATGGTGCCCACCCTCAATGAGAAACCCGGAACGAAGATCCGCCTGGACCGCGTCCTCATGCTCGGCGATGAAAAGAGTGTCTCCGTCGGCCGCCCGCTCGTGAGCGGTGCCGTCGTCGAAGCCACCCTTGTTGAACACGCCAAGATGGACAAGGTGATCGTGTTCAAGAAGAAGCGCCGCAAGGGATATCGCGTACGGCGCGGACATCGTCAGGGTTATTCTCAGATCGAAATTCTCAGCATCGGCAAGTAGAGGCGCGTCATGGCACACAAAAAAGGTGTAGGCAGTTCCCGTAACGGCCGCGATAGCAACGCGCAGCGTCTGGGCGTGAAGCGCTTCGGCGGCGAAACCGTCACCGCAGGCTCCATCATCGTCCGCCAGCGCGGCACGAAGTTCCGCCCCGGCGAGAACGTTGATATCGGCGGCGATGATACGCTCTACGCAAAGGCCCCCGGCGTTGTGGCCTTCAAGAAGATCAGCAAGTCGCGCCACGTCGTGAGCATTCTCTCCAAGTAACATACCCACCATCAGCACCGGAGACGACCATGAAGATCACGGTGATCGGGGCAGGCAACGTCGGAGCAACCACCGCACAGCGTATCGCGGACAAGGCCCTGGCCAATGAGGTTGTGCTTGTGGATGTGGTCGAAGGCATCCCGCAGGGGAAGGCTCTCGACATGTTCGAAGCGTCTCCGGTAGAGAAAAGCGATGTTCGTGTCATCGGCACGAACGGGTATGACGAGACCGCGAACTCCGACATCGTGGTCATCACCGCAGGCATCGCCCGCAAACCCGGGATGAGCCGCGACGATCTGATGAACACCAACAGCGCGATCGTCAAGAGCTGCGCTGAACAGGCCGTCGCCAAGTCCCCCAATGCCATCTTCATCGTTGTCTCCAACCCGCTGGATGTCATGGCCTGGGTGGCCATGAAGGCCACGGGCCTCCCGCGCCAGCGCGTGATCGGTATGGCCGGCGTCCTCGACGCCGCCCGCTTCCGTTCCTTCATCGCCCTCGAACTGAATGTCTCCGTCGAGGATGTGAACGCGTTCGTGCTCGGCGGCCACGGCGATACCATGGTCCCGCTCGCACGCTACTCCACCGTCGCCGGTATCCCCATCACCGAACTGATGGATGCCCCGACCCTGGAACGGCTGATCACACGCACACGCAACGGCGGCATCGAGATCGTGAACCACCTGAAGACCGGCAGCGCGTACTACGCACCGTCGTCCGCCACCGTCGCCATGGTCGAGTCCATCGTGAAGGACAAGAAACGCATCCTCCCGTGCTCGGTCTACCTCGAAGGCGAATACGGCATGAAGGGCGTGTTCGTGGGCGTTCCCGTGAAGCTGGGCAAGAAGGGCATGGAGCAGATCATCGAGATCAAGCTCAACCCCGATGAAGCCGCCGCTCTCGGCAAGTCCGCCGCGGACGTCGAGTCCAGCATTGCCAAGGTGAAACTGTAGGAGCTTCGTACCATCGTGAAAACGATCAAGGCAACCTTCCGGGTTGCCTTTTTTGTCCTGGGCCTCCTCTCGCTCTCCTGCCGGCAGGATGAGTCCCCCTACGCATCAACGCCTGTCCCCATCACGCCGGTGTTCACCACGGGCGATGTCTTCCTCTATGATGCCCTCATCACCGACGAATTCGGCTACGCGATCTATTCCTCGCGTTCGAAGGCCCAGTGGAAGGTGCTGACCACCGGGTTCGAGGTCCCGGGCATCGGCACCGGTACCGTGATCGTGGACAGCGCGAGCGTGCTGCGGAGCACTGCTGCGGCCGTGGACACGGTCAGATTGGCTGTGTCCCCGGACGGCGACCTCTACCGGTACGGATTCCTCGCGACGATCGCCCGCATCAGAAAACTCCCGGCGCTTCCCGAAAGCTGGGACCGCATCGCGGCGATCTCGGGCGGGTCGAACAGGTCGTTCCTCGTGGGTTACATGGACACGGCACGGACGGAAAACGTCTACGGGCTGATCACCGGTACGCCGGACATGTATTCGGCGAAGGTGAAGGGGCAGCAGTCGGTGTTTCCTGCCCACCGCGTGGACATCGGGGGGGCGCACATCCGGTACACATTCTGGCTCGCTGATGAGCCGACGGCATTCCCGGTCATCTGGCTCGAACCCGACGATGGATTCGGGGGAACGGAACTGACCCTGACGGAGATCAGGGCAGGGGGGTGATCCTTACTTGTTCGTGTTGAGCCAGAGTCGCACCTGCATCCCCTCCGGCGCATGCGTGAACTCGACCTTGTCCATGAGCGTGCGCATCAGGAACACGCCGCGTCCGCTCGCGCGGTGCAGGTTCTCTTCCTTGAGCGGATTCCGGATATGATCCGCACGGAACCCCTTCCCCTCATCGTTGATCTGAAACAGCAACCACCCCGGCAGGACCTCGCAGGAGACCTTCACGCGCTTCGTCGGATCGGAGGCATTGCCGTGCAGGATCGCGTTGTTGACGGCCTCGGTGAGCGAGACCATCAGCTTGTGCATCGCGATCTCATCGAGTCCGACCACGGCATTGATCTTGTTCAGATAGCCCTCAACGCGCATGACGCTTTTCGGGACACTCCGGAGAGTGATGCGGAAGATCGATCGGGGTGCTTTCGGCATTGCTGTGCTCAAAAGTGGAGAAAGACGTGCATCGTCATACTTGCGAGTGAACGGAATGTGCCGTCCGACTGCTTGCGCCGCTCATACCAACCCTGAAACAACAACCGGCTCGCGGTACTCAGGTCCCACCGGATCAGACTCGTCGGTCCCACGCTGCTGAAGAACGTGTCCGGCTTCCGGATCGTGTCCTTGTAGACATACCTCGATTGACTGAAATACCGCATCCCGAGCGCTACCAGCAATGCCGGCACCGGCGCATAGCGTACCTGCGCCGAGAACGTCCGGTCCACCGTGGAGTTCTCGGTCCGCTCCAGGAACTCATCCCAGCGGAGCATCCCACGTTCATACAACTTTAAATAGGCGTAAAAATCAAGTCCTAAGCGTTGGGTAAGCTCCACCGTGGTGGAATCCATCCAGGAAAACTGCCTGTACGAGAAGCTCCGGGCCAGCGCGACCTGCTTTTCGTAGTCGTACACGGTATAATTGGCAAGGACCTCAAATCCGTTGACGCTCGTGAACCAGTCCGCCGGCCGGTAGATGGCCCGGGGGGAGAGGCGGAGGACCCTGTTGATGTTGTTATTGGCGCTCCGCTCCTTCAGCAGATACACCAGGTGGCTGAGCGTCCCATCCACGGAGATCCCGATGTCCACGTGACGGCTCACCCGGTGCCATGTCCCCAGTGCCAGCGCCACCAGCAACTCATCCCGGTCCTCCTGGTTCAGTTCGCTCGGCGTATCGTACCGCAGGATGGTTGCCGACCCGGCGAACATGATCCGGTGAAGGAGCGACAGATCCAGAGAGGTGCCGCCCGAGAGGGAAACCCTCCGTGCGACGTTATCCTTGGACTGCTCCTGGCGGTTCCTTTCCGCGAAGAGGACGGCGATGTTCGGTGCCATCGTCCCGGCGGGTGCCTTGGCGCGATGCGTTTCATTCCGTTCGGAATACCCGAGACGGACGTGTGCCGATGAAGTGGCGTCGGGGCTCTGATACCACACCTGCGCATAGGTGTCCATGCGGAACTCTTCAATGCGCGTATCGAACGTTGCTGCACCCGATGGGTCCGCCCGCAGTCGCCGCATGTCCTTGTCGAGCCCGCGGCTATTCACGTTCACGAACAGATCGGCACCCACCGACCGGCTGACATCGTACGACAGCAGGTTGGCGAACGAGAAGAGATCGTCGGTGCGGCTTTCGATCGTGCTGTCGCCCGCAAAATAGAATTCCCGTCCCGTCTGCTGGAACCCGATCATCAGACTATCGCGTGCCTCCGGGCTGAACTGCTTCTCCACCCCCGCCTGCGCGATGTGGTTGGTGAGGACGCGGGGAGAGAGGTTGTCCCTCCGGAAATGCCCCTCGCCGGCCACCCGGTATCCGTCGAACTCCAGCGGGTGCAATGTCGCACCGAGGTCCAGCGCCAACCCGCGGTCATGGATCGCGCCCTGACGGTCCCAGCGGTACCCCGCGAGCGGGGACAGCGTGATGAAGGACCACGGGGTGACGTCGACACCGGCAAGCAGCGTGTGGTTCGATGCATTGCTCAGTCCGTTCCCCCGGTTATCGGAGAAGACGAGCGACGACCATTGGGTGTGCACAGCGACCGGTTCGCTGATGGGATGGGCGAGGCTCAGCCGGAGATTCTGCTGCGTGCTCTCACTCGTCCGCGCCGCACCGGGCGACGGGTTCTCCGTCTGAATGATGTTCGAGAGATACGTCGCGCCGACACTGAACCGTGTCCGTCCGGCGACCGTATCCACGGCAAGGCGTCCGAGCCAGTTGAAGGTGTTGAGGTTCTTGTCGAAGAGGACGCTGGCGGTGTTCGTTCTCAGCACCGAATCCGGTCCCGTGATCGTCGTCTCTGCCTCCCGGAGGCTTTCCTGCGCATGCGCAGGAAGCCCGGCCATCGCCAGCATCGCTGCCGGGAGGAGGAGCCGGACCGCACGGGAGAGTGCGGGCATCATGCGAGCGGGATGCGTGTCCCGCGCGAGGGGATGAGGACCTCGCCGAATTTCTCCTCGCGGAGCGTCGCCCCGAGTTTTTCGGACTGATCGGGGTCGCCGTGAACGAGGAAGACCTTCTTCAACGGCCGGCGCGGGAACTCGTGAAGGTAGTCGAGGATCTCGGTCCGGTCCGCATGCGCGCTGAAGGAGTTGAGCACCACGACCTCGGCCTTCAGTTCGTGCGGCTCCCCGAAGATGTTCACCATCGGTTCCTTCATGACAAGACGCTTGCCAAGGGTGTGTTCGGCCTGATAGCCGACGATGCAGATGAGGTTCTTCGGATCGCCGACGGAGTTGGCGAGATGGTGGACGATGCGTCCGGCTTCGCACATGCCCGAAGCGGCGATGACGATGAACGGCCCGGGCTTCTGATTCAGCGCTTTGGATTCTTCCAATGTGCGCACGTACGTCAGCCGTTCGAAGCCGAAGGGATCGTTGTGGTCGGGGGCATGCAGGATCGCCAGCGTCTCTTCGTCGAAGCATTCCGTGTGCTTCTTGAACACATCGGTGACGTTCACGGAGAGCGGGCTGTCCACGTAGACCGGGATGTGCGGGAGCTTCCCCGCTTTGTTCAACTGGTGCAGCGTGTACACGATCTCCTGCGTCCGGCCCACGCTGAACGCGGGGATGACGATCTTCCCTTTGCGTTCCATCGCCCGGAGGATCGGCTGGAGGAGCTGGTCCTCCATGTCTTCCTGTGCTGCATGGAACCGGCCGCCGTAGGTGGACTCGCAGATCAGATACTCCGTATGCTCGTTGGCGATCAGCACCGGGTCGCGCAGGATGGGGAGGTGCGGACGGCCGAGGTCGCCGGTGTACGCAAGCGTTGTCCGCGTGCCGTTGGCGCCCAGCTCGAGAGAGACGGACGCTGAACCCAGGATGTGGCCGGCGTCTTCGAAGCGGCAGCGAATGCCGTCCACGACATCGAAGTCCCTGGAGTAGTTGAACGATTGGAACAGGTCCAGCGTGTCCAGGACGTCATTTTCGGTGTACAGCGGCTCCACAAGAGGGAGGCGCTTCTTCTTGTGCCGTCTATTGATGAACTCGGCGTCCTTTTCCTGGATGTACGCGCTGTCCTTGAGCATCACCTGACACAGGCTCTCCGTGGCGGGAGTGCAATAGATGGGACCCGAGAATCCGTGCTTCACGATGCCCGGAAGATTGCCGCTGTGATCGATGTGGGCATGGGAGAGCACGATCGCATCGATGGAAGAGGGATCGAACGGGAACGTGCTGTTCCGTTCGAGCGCCTCATCACGTCTGCCGTGATACATCCCGCAATCCAGGAGGATGCGTTTCCCGTTCACGCGGAGAAGGTGCATGGAACCGGTGACGGTCCGTGCGGCGCCCCAGAACTCGAGTTCGATGCTCATACAAGAACGTCCTGTGATGATGGAGGATCATAGACGATGCAGCCGGCACGGTCGGGATGGTCGAGGACCATCGAGGTGCCGTGCTCGTTCCGGAGGAGCCAGATGATGAGGAGGTCTCCCCCGGCCGCCGCGGAGAACAAGACAGCCGGGAACAGGAGCCACGGCAAGCCACCGAATACCGCCAGCAGGGTCGGAACCAGGCCGAGGGCGATCGCCGGTACCAGCGCGCCGATGCGGTAGGCCTCGACCGTGAGCGCCTCGCGGCAATGCGCGAACGGCGTCAGTGTCGGCCAGTGGACCCCGAAGGTGATGGCGGACAGCGACTTCTGTCCGTAGTATGCCCATGCCGCGCCATGCAGCAGTTCATGAAGGATGATACCACCCGCGAGGATCGCGAGCGAGAGGCCGGGCTGACGGAAGATGCCGACCGTCGCCTTGAAGGCCGCCCATCCGTGCACGCCGGCATACAGGAGCACGATGAGGAGTGCGGGAATGAGGGCGACAGGGATCGCCATCAGGTTGACCTGCCGCATGGAGAGGGAAAGGTCCCGCGCTCCGGGCGGCCGGTATGGATGTCTGGTTCCGTGGTGTCATTTATCGGGTGTCTCGGCCCAGTCTGCCCCCGCGCCACGAAACCGTCTGATGAGTGCTGTTCCGTGCCCCGGTGGTGCCCTCCAGCGGAAACCCGAACCCGAGAAGGCGCTCCGCCCCGGGTTTCCGCCTGGGGGATCCGGGGTTCCACCAGGGTGCCCCGGTTCGCCAGCGTGTACTTGAATGCCATGCGCCGCCAGCCCTTGCTCGAGCCATTCCGGGGCGGCAACCCCAGGATCTCACGCCCGAGGTCGACGTAATACCGGTAGTTCTCGATCGGGGTGCCGTTCGGGATCCGGTGGTCCAGCCCGAATGCGATCCCGCCTTCACGCATCAACGGCTGCAGCTTGTACTCCAGCTCGGCACGGATCGCGGCTTTGTCCGTGCGCAGCACGTGCTTGTCGATGCCGCCGCGGATCGCCAGTTTCGAGCCGTACCGCTTGCGTACCTCGACCACATCCATGCCGGCGGCGGGCTCCATGGGATGCATGGAGTTCAGTCCGCACCCGATGAACGCATCGAGCACGCGCCACATGTTCCCGTCGGAATCCATATCGAAGATGTTCGTACCGCGCGAATGGACCAGGTCCCACACCGACAAAAAGTATGGCTTGATGAAGGCTTCGATCTGCGCCGGCCCGATCATGGGCCCGGCCTTGCCGGCAAGGTCCTCGTGCACGGACAACTGGTCGATCATGAGTGTGTCGGTCACACGTTCGAGTACGCGGAGCGAGGTGTCCTGCATCGTTGCGATGATGTCCTGCATCAGCTCGGGTTGCTCGTAGTATGCCATGCAGGAAAGCTCTTCGCCCATGAGTTCGCGTGGGATGTCGAACCCGCCCGGAATGTAGGCGACCACGAGGGTGCCCTGCTCCTGAGCTGCACGCGCCCGGGCGATGGCGTCCTGATCGATCCGGTCTTCGCGGAAGGTGAACAGGGGCTTGATCTTCAGCCATGAATCCATGTCCTGCACGGGATGGTCCATCGGCAGGGGGATCGTGGCAGCGCTTTTGATGAGCTTCGTCCGACGGCCCATCTCATCCCGGCGGATGAGGATCTCGTCGGTCTCTTCGAGAACGACAGGCGGCGGGCCGCCGAACACGCCGGTAGCTCCGCCGCAGGTGATGACGGGGACATAGTCCCAATCGAATGCTTCGAGGGAAAGTTCATCAGGCGTGGCACCCTGTGCCAGCCATTCTTTCTCCAGTCCGACCAGCGGGCCGAAGAGTTCAACGAACATCGGCCGCTCAGCATGGCCGAAGGTCATCAGGTCGAGGTATTGCTTCCGGTGGAATTGCATGGTGGTAACGGAAATATAGCACTTTTCCATCACCGAAGCCACGGCCGGAGGACGGTGCCCATCGCTGCGCCCGGCAGAACGGACCCTGCTCCATCGCTGGCACCCGGGCTGCAGAACGGCCCCTGCTCCATCGCTGGCACCCGCCACGGCCTGCCCATCGCTGGCGCCACGCCAGAACGGCACCTGGATACGGGTCGGAGAATGCGGCCGATGGATCCTGCTTCCGGATGCACGTGACGTACAGGATCCGGCGAACCGGTCATTTATGGATGCGTGCCACCCACCCGCCGCCGGGCGCCATACGGACTTCCAGTTTGGTGCCGGCGCTCACGGGCTGCGTCACGTGTTTGTAGTCGTTCCCGTTCCTGTCGGCATTGATGCCGTCTTGCCAGATGTCCGCCGTCCATGCCCCCTCACCGAGGAACGAAAGGTCGAGCGGGAGCACCCGCCCTTCCTCATCGGTCATTCCCCCGACGTACCAGTCGTCGCCGCTCTTCCGTGCCATCAGGACGTAGGAACCGACCTTCGCATCAAGGGCGATCGTCCGGTCCCATACCGCGGGGACGGGCCCGAGGAACTTCATGCAGTCTTCTTCACGCATGTAGTTGGTCGGACTGTCGCAGAGCATCTGGAGCGGGCTTTCATACACCACGTACATGGCGAGCTGCTGGCACCGTGTGCCCATGCTTGCCGGGGTCGCCCACATGGGCTTGAAAGACTTCTCGGGGATGTTGATCATCGCCCCGGGCGTGAAGTCCATCGGCCCGGCGACCATGCGCGTGAACGGCAGCGTGACGCAGTGCTTCGGTGTCACGGTAGACCACTTCGCGTTCTCCAGTCCGCGCACGCCTTCACTCGTGAGCATGTTGGGCCATGTGCGGTTCAGGCCCGAGGGCTTGTACGCGCCATGAAAGTCCACGAGCAGCTTCCGCGCCGCGGCTTCGCGCGATGTGTTCCAGTAGTAGTTCACCATCCACTGGTCGTCGCGCTGCATGAAGTCCACCTTGATGCCCTTGACCCCCCAAGAAGCAAACAGGTCCAGCGCCGGCTGCATCTGATCCTCGAGGGTCTTCCAGATCACCCAGAGGATGATGCCGACGTTCCTGCTCTTGCCGTAGGCAACGAGTTCGGGGACGTTGATGCCGGGTTCCTGCGTGAGGAGGTCGCCCAGCGGGTACCAGCCCTCATCCAGAATGACGTACTCGATGCCGTGTTTCGACGCGAAGTCGATGTAGTACTTGTAGGTCTCGTTGTTGATGCCCGCACGGAAATCCACATTGTAGATGTTGTTCGCGTTCCACCAGTCCCAAGCCACCTTGCCCGGCTTGATCCAGGATGGGTCTTTGATCTGCGATGGCTGCGAGAGCAGGAAAACGAGATCGTTCGTCAGCAGGTCGCGGTCATGGTCGGCGATCGCAAGCATGCGCCAGGGGAATACCCGTGGCGCCATCGTCTTCGCGAGATGGTCCGCCCGCTTCACCGGTTCCACATCACGGTCGTTCTTCTTCTTCTCTTCCAGGACGAAGGCCGGCCACAGCCCGTGGAGGGCATTCGCGCCGGTGCCGTTGAGCCACAAGCCGGGGTAGTCTCTCAGGTCCGATTCCGAGATGAGAATGTGTTTGCCGCCCTCGGTGGCGAGCAGGGTGGGGGTGCTGGCGAACTGCTTCTCGGTGATCGTCTTCAGCGCGGCGTGGGTATACAGGCGTTCGTTGTGCGACATGAAGCTGGTCTCTTCCGGGAACCACACCATCGGTTCGCCGGGGAGATCGATGGTGAACGTTTCCGCCGACACGATCGTCTCGCCCTTCCACCCGATGCTCCAGCGGTACGCCACACCGAGATCGTAGGCACGGACGATGAGCGAGGTGCCGTCCTTGAATTCGATGGTGCGTTCGTTGAATGCTTCCAGGACGGTGCTGCTCTTCTGGTGGATGACGCGCGGCACGGTACGGTTCTCGGAGCGCGTGGAGGTGCGCTTCACGGTCGCGTGCACGCCCGCTGCGATCCCATTCGTGAATGTCATGCCGATCGGCGATGGCCGGACGAGGATCACGCCGTCGCGCTTCACCGCAAATGTCACCTGATCGCCGACCGCGATGGTGATCTGCGTCCTGGTGTCGGGGGACGATACGGTATGGCCGTTGTCCGGGGTGCCGGAGGCAAGAAGTGGTGTCATGATCAGTCCACAGAGGATAGAGGTGCACAACGATGAATGCGACACGGGATTCTCCTTAGTTTACGAACGCTGCATGATAGAGAACACATAACCGAACGCCGATGAGCATGATGCATAGACATCGATCTCGTGCTGGAGCGTATCGCACAGTTCCTGCGCCGGAGGATCGTTC
This sequence comes from Ignavibacteriota bacterium, assembly GCA_016707525.1. NCBI lineage: Bacteria > Pseudomonadati > Ignavibacteriota > Ignavibacteriota bacterium. The sequence goes on along the minus strand of JADJHP010000016.1, from coordinate 82,863 downwards.
CGGTGCGCGGCACGGATCAGGTTGACCTGCTCCTGCATGGGTTCGTAGTACGTCTTCCAGTGGTCTTCGACGCCGATCGGGAAAGAATCCACGAGGGCGTAGCCGGCGGCAGCCACGAGGCTGCGGATATCGGCGGAGCGCATCATGGCGGGATACTCGGTGGCGAAGAACTCCACCGCCTCCGGGGGAGGGGTATCGGTGAGCCACACCATGTCGCTGAACACGGCATAGCCGCCCTTGCGGAGGAACGGGCGGATCATCTTCAGTCCCGCTTCGAACCCCATGATATAGATGGACCCTTCGGCCCAGACGAGATCGAACGAGCCGTCAGGGAAGGCGAGCGTGCGCATATCGGCATTGCGGCAGTCCACCGTTGCCCGGAGTTCCGCTGCCGCCGCCCGGGCTGCGAGCGTATTCAGGAACGGCTGATGGTTGTCCACGGCCACGATGTGCCCGGCACAATGGCGTGCGAGGGTGATCGTCTGTGCCCCCGCGCCACATCCAATGTCCAGAATGGACATCGGGGGAGGAGGAAGGGTGACCGAGGACAGGGCGCGGAGAGTTGCGCGGACCGATCCCGGGGCCTGGCGGGGGAGCGCCTCGAAGAGTTCGAAGAAGAGTGAGTCCATGATGGCGTTCGGACGGAGAGGCCGGGTGCTCGTCCCGGCCTCAGATGAGATACGCGATAAGGAAGATCCCTATCATGACGAAGACGAGTGCGATCTTGACCGCGGTGCCCAGGAGGAGGCCGATCCATGTGCCGACCCCGGCCTTGCCCGCTTCGATGAAGTTCTTGCGCACCAGCCATTCCACGAGCAGCGCGCCGGCGAACGGGCCGATGATGATGCCGGGCAATCCGAACCAGAAGCCGATGAACATGCCGATGCCGGCTCCCACGGCGGCCCACCGGCTTGCGCCGAAGCGGCGTGCGCCATAGGTGGTGGTCACAAGGTCGGCTCCCCACGCGGCGGCGCCGATCACCAGAAGGATCGTCAGGGTGATCCATCCGACGCGTACGAAATCGTCGGACCAGGCAACAAAGAACAATCCCAGATAGATGAAGATGACCCCGGGCAGGCCCGGAATGATCACACCCGCGATCCCTGCGAGGACGAGCAGGATACCGCCGGCAAGGAGGAGTCCATCGGTCATGTCAGTGCTTTCCTCTCGGCACGTGGTGCTGTGCGGGTTTGGGTGGTTCGATCAGTGCCATCACGGCGCCCGCGGGATCTTTGATCACGCAGAACCGGCCGAAGGAACCCATGCCCCGGGGTTCGGCGATCACCATGCCTCCGTGCTTTGCGCATGCTTCGATGCTTGCATCGAGATCGGCGACCGTGATATACACGAGCCACTGGGACGGGAGGTTGGCGTTGGCGCCGCGCGCATGGCAGATGCCGGCCACGGGCTGATCCGTTCCCGGGAGGTTCATCTGAAAATCCGAGTAGGCACCCATGGGAACGGGGACCGCTTCCCAGCCCGCGACCGCCGCATAGAAATCGCGTACCTTCGGGGCATCATGGACCGTCAGATCGGCCCATGCCATCACGCCGTACGGCGTTGGCTCGTTCGTACTCATGGGTCATTTGCCCTTTTCGTTCTTGCTCTTCCTCTTCAGGTCGGCGCCGTGCGCGCGCTTGTAGGTCTGGATGTCCACGAAGCGTCCCTTCGCATCCCGTACTGCGTACAACTTTGTGCCGGAAGCACTGCGGTGCGTCGTCCGTTTACGTGCGGCCATACTCCCTCCTGGTGTGAGTGGTGTCAGAGCGTGATGATGCGGCCTTCGTTCCTGCTGCGTTCTGCGTCGAATGCCATCTTGTGGCTCTCCATCGAAACGGCGAGTGAGGAAGAGATGAACGACGGGTCCTGGTACTGGACGGCCTTGATGAACGCCTCGAGCAGCCCGTAGTCGCCGCCGCCGTGCCCGCTGTTGATGCCGGTGTCGGCCTTCTCGGTATCGATGGACTCTTCGGTGCCGTTGCGGAAGTTCGCGACCCTGATGTAGCGTGTGTCGCCGATGGCTTCACCCATCGTGCCCATGATGCGCGTGCGGCGCGAGCCGGTGGTGAAGGCGCTCATGGTGAGCGATGCCGTCCGCTCGTTGCCGAACTGCATGTTCACGACCTGATGGTCGACGACGTCGTTGTCGCAGTGGTACACGCAGCGGCCGTAGGGGCCTTCCTTCAGCGCACGGAGCCGCCCTTCCTTCGAGAGGTCGGCGGTGATCACATTCACGGGCCAGTCATTGTTCTTCATGTTCATGTAGAGCTTCAACGCGGAATACGGGCACTCCGGTTCCACCGCGCAGCCGTCCGTACAGCGCAGCGTACTTCCCGTGCGGGGCGTTCTCCTTCCGGAAGTGCTTGAGCGAGCCGAAGGAGGAAACGGAGAGGCACGATGCATCGGCCAGCCATCGGATGATGTCGAGATCGTGACAGCACTTCGAGAGGATCATGGGCGACGAGGTGGCCTGGTTGCGCCAGTTCCCGCGCACAAAGCTGTGTCCCTGATGCCAGTATCCGACTGGCTCGCAGTGTTCGATGTTGACGACCTCGCCGAGCACACCGGACGCAACGATATCCTTCAACTTCCGGAAGTACCGTGTATAGCGGAGGACGTGACAGATCGCAACGATGCGCGGGTAGCGCTCATGGTGGACAAGGATATCCTCGCATTCCTTCCACGAGGTGGCGATGGGTTTCTCGAGCAGGATGTCGTAGCCGAGTTCCAGTCCGCGGATCGCCGCCGGATGGTGGAGCAGATCCGGCATGGTGATCAGGATGGCATCGGCGAACTTCGGCAGGGCAAGGGCATTGTCCCAGCTCGGGAACCGGTTCGCGTCGGGGATGTCGTACGTGCGGGCAAAGCGTTCCTGACGGTCCGCGATGGGTTCCGCGACCCCGACGATCTTCATCTGATCCGGATGGAGTTTCGACCACGCGGAATAGGTATTGCCGCGGCTCCCCGCTCCGAGGATGATGCAGGTGACGGGCTTATTGGTGAAGGGGCGGACGGACGGTGTATCGTCCGGTGCGATCGCCGGAGCGGCATCACCGAGGGAGGGGGCGAGGGTGCTGCCGAGGGCAAGGGCCCCGAGCCCCTTCAGTGCGTCGCGGCGGTTGATCGAACCTTCGGTGGCGCTCATCATCTATGCCTCGTATTTACGTATCGTTCCGGACAACAACAGTGTGCCCAGCAGCGTCGCCACAACGGCGCCCAGGATCCCCCAGCTTATCCGTGCGAACGGTGTCCCCGTGAACACGAACCACGCACTCAGCGCAACGAAGATGCCGAGGTAGACCATGGCCAGGAGCCGGGCGGTGGGCCACCGCAGAAGGATGCCCATGCCCGTCACGATCCCGCCGAGCATGATCGCGATCGCGGCACTGACCGGGATGCCGAACACGTCCGGCATGATCGCCGGCAATGCCGCTGTTCCCGTCAACGCCGACGCGAAGATCAATGTGAAGAAGTATCCCGGGCGGAGCAGGTTCGATGGACTCATGGATGTACATCCTTCTGCTCGATGGGGAACGGATCGCCAGGACCAAGGACCCAGGCGCTCGGATGCTGTGTGAATCCGATCCGCGGATAATACTGTACTGCCGCCGGCGCCGAAAGGAGGACGATGCGGGTTCCCGGTGTGAGGGCTTCCCGCGTCCGCCGGATAAGTTCAACGCCGATCCCCCGGCGCTGGTATGCATGGTGGACGGCAAGATCGGAAAGATACGCCACATACACGAAATCGGTCATGGACCGTGCAATGCCGACAAGCCGCGGGCCGTCGCGTGCCGTGATGATGAGATTGGCGTGCGCAAGCATCGCGCGCATCGTCTCGCGGTCGTTCACCGGCCTGCGTTCGCCCAGCGTGGAGGCGACATAGAGGGCGATCACCTCATCGAGGTCGAGATCATTGCCGGTATGGTAGCTGAGGGCTTCCATGGCGCGATCGCCGGCTCAGGTGCCTGTGTGCTCCACCGCTGCCCGGACGAAGTCGCGGAACAACGGATGTGCGGTCGTGGCGCGCGACTTGAGTTCGGGATGGAACTGGCAGCCGACGAACCATGGATGGTCGGGCAGTTCGATCATCTCCACCAGTCCGTTATCCGGACAGAGACCGCTGACGATCAATCCCTTCTTCTCCAGCGCCTCTTTGAACGCGTTGTTCACTTCGTACCGGTGGCGGTGGCGTTCCTGGATGAGGTCGGACTTATAGGCCTTGTGCGCCTTCGTGCCGCGCTCGACCTTGCAGGGATACGCGCCCAGCCGCATGGTTCCGCCGTAATCCTTCACCTTCTTCTGTTCCACCATCATGTCGATGACGTTCTGGTCGCTCTGCTTGAATTCGGCGCTGTTGGCATGATCGAGCCCGCACACATTCCGCGCGAATTCGATCACCGCACACTGGAGTCCCAGGCAGATCCCGAAGAAGGGGATGTTCTGCATGCGGACGTACTGCACCGCGGCGATCTTCCCTTCGATCCCGCGTTCGCCGAACCCCGGTGCGACGAGCAATCCGTTGACGTCGCTGAGGTGCTTCTCGGCGCCGTCGCGCTCCACATCCTCGGCGCGGACCCATTTCAGGTCGACCCCGACATTATTGACGGCGCCCGCGTGCACGAATGCCTCGGCGATGCTCTTGTACGCATCCTGATGGTCCGTGTACTTGCCACAGATCGCGATGCGGACGCGGCCGCCAGGGTTCTTCACGCGGTCCACGAATTTCTTCCACTCGCGGAGGTTCGGGCGCGGACAGGTCATCTCGAGTTTCTCGAGGACGATCTCGTCCACTTCCTGTTCCGCGTACACGAGCGGCACTTCATAGATCGTCGAGACGTCGCGGCCGTCGACCACCGAATCCGGGTCCACGTTCGTGAAGAGTGCGATCTTCTCGCGGACCTCTTTGGAAAGGGGGCGGTCCGACCGGCAGATGAGGATATCCGGCTGGATCCCGAGTTCCAGCAGCGCCTTCACGCTGTGCTGTGTGGGTTTGGTCTTGATCTCGCCCGCCGAGGTGATATACGGAACGAGTGTCACGTGAATGGCGATGGCGTTCTGCCGCCCCCTCTTGTACATGAATTGGCGCATGGCTTCAAGGAACGGCTGGCTCTCGATATCGCCGACCGTGCCACCGACCTCCGTGATCACCACATCGTAGTCGCCCGTCTCGCCCAGCGCTTCAAAACGGCGCCTGATCTCATCGGTGATATGGGGGATCACCTGCACGGTCGCGCCGAGGTAGTCGCCGCGCCGCTCCTTGGTGATCACCTCGTGATAGATCTGTCCGGTGGTGGAATTGTTCTTGCGCGACGTGGTGATGTCCAGATACCGCTCGTAGTGTCCGAGGTCCAGATCGGTCTCCGCCCCGTCATCGGTCACGTACACCTCGCCGTGCTGGAACGGATTCATGGTCCCCGGGTCCACGTTCAGATACGGATCGAACTTCTGGATGGTCACCCGGAGTCCGCGTGCTTTGAGCAACAAGCCAATGGATGCGGACGCGATCCCTTTCCCGAGGGAAGACACCACGCCTCCGGTGACAAAGATATATTTGACCTGCCGGCGTCTGCTCACGGGGTGGTCCTTTCATGACTGACAAGTGAATGACCGCTCAGGAGTTCAGGTACGACGATGCCCCCTGAGAGGACCAGTTTCAAACCTTCCTCGATGCTGAGATCGAGTTTGATCGCTTCCTGTTTGGGAACCAGCACCAGCATCCCGGATGTCGGGTTGGGCGGATTGGGGATGTAGATGTTCAGGAACTCGGTGATGGTGCCATCGGGCATGCGGCACTTCATTTCATTGGTCACGAATCCGATGCAGTACAACCCCTTCCGCGGGTATTCGGTCATGATCACCTGGCGGAAGGTCTTCCCTTTGCTCCCTCCGGCAAATGCCGTGACGAGGTCCTTGATCGCCGAATAGACCGAGCGGACGACGGGGATGGACCGGAGCACGTTCTCGAACCATGCGAGGAACAGCCGCCCGAGGAGATTCCGTGTGAGCAGTCCGACGATCATGATCACGCCGAGAACGCTGAGGACGCCGAGTCCGGGCACCTTGTGGCCGATCCAGTTCTCGAGGTGCGGGCGGAGGATACCGTCCACGGCATTGAGCAATGCCTCAAAGAACCAGTACGTGAGCCAGAGCGGGATCATGACACCGATACCGCGCAGGAACGTGGTGCGGAGATGGCCGAACAGTGTTTTCTGGATAGGTTCGTTCATGGGCGTGGGTTCATCAGAGTGCGCACGCGGTCGAGATCGGCGGGAGTATCGACCGCGATGCTGACGTGTGCCGTGACCGCTGCGTGAATGGCATAGCCATGTTCAAGGATACGGAGCTGTTCCAGTTTCTCGGCCTGCTCGAGGGGCGTTTGCTCCAGGGCAGCATACCGCATCAGGAAATCCCGCCGGTACACGTACATGCCGATGTGCCGGTACACCGGGCAGCGTTCGATCAGTTCCGCCGGGGTGAGATCGCGCCCGAACGGAATGGGCGAACGGGAAAAGTACAGACACCGGCCCCCGCGGTCCAGCACGGCCTTCACCGTGTTCGGATCCAGCAGTTCCTCTGTCGTCCGGATCCGCGTGACCAGTGTTCCGACCGGCAGTGACGGGTCCTGGAGCAGTGGTGCAACGGCCTCGTCGATCATGGCCGGCGGGATCACCGGTTCATCGCCCTGCACGTTCACGATGATCTCCGTTGCGGTGAGGCCGCGCGCCACGAGGGCGATCCGGTCCGACCCGCTCGGGCAGTCGGCCGGCGTCATCACGGCCGTACCGCCGAACGCATACACCGCATCCATGATGCGTTGATCGTCCGTTGCCACGATCACGTCGTTCACCAGCGTTGCCATCCGTGCACGTTCCACCACATGCTGGATCATCGGCTTGCCGTTGATATCCGCGAGCGGTTTCCCGGGCAGGCGGCTCGATGCATAGCGCGCGGGGATGACCACCACGACCCTGTGGGGGTGGTGCTTCATCGGTCGGCGATCACTTTCGGAACGGTGAAGAAATCGTCGACCCTGCCGGGTGCGTTCTGCAGGGCATCGTCCGTCGACAGCCCCGGTGTGCGCACATCCGCGCGGAACACATTCTCGAGTTCGATCACATGGGAGAGCGGTTCCACATTCTCCGTGTCGAGGCCGTTGAGCTGGTCCATGTACGACAGGATCGTGTTGAGCTCCGCGGTCAGGCGCTGCTTCTCCCCGTCGTTGAACGACAGGTGTGCGAGCCGGGCGACATGGTCGACATCCTTCTGGGTCACGGACACGGGTCAATCCTCCTGGACGACATAATGGCTTTCGATGGCACTCCGGACGCGTTCCATGAGCACGGATTCGGCTTCGCGTTCGCTGCCCGCACCCTCCACCCGGATGGGTGCATCGAAGTGCAGGTGCACGGTCCCGGAGCGGATGCGCAGGGAGTGCTTCGGCACGAGTGCGTACGTGCCGTTGATGGTCAGTGGTATCACGGGAACACCGGAACGGGCCGCGAGGTTGAATGCCCCGCGCTTGAACGATTGCAGCTTGCCGTCGGACGTCCGGGTCCCTTCCACGAACAGGAGCACCGACGCGCCGCGCCGGATCTTGTCGACCGCTTCCTCGAGGCTTTTGCGTGCTTCCGTCCCGCGCCCCCGGTCGATACCGATGTAGCTCCCGTATTTCAAGCCCCATCCGAAGATGGGGATCTTCTCAAGTTCTTTCTTATAGACCAACCGGATATCATCCGGGACCGATGCGATCACCACCGGGATATCGAGCATGCTCGCGTGGTTGGCGGCATAGATCACGGAGGCACCGTGGGCGCAATGTTCGGCGCCGTGCAGTTCCACGCGTACGCCGCAGATCCGCAGGAGAAGCCGGGCCCAGACGCGGCCGACCCGGTGGTACAATTTCTGGTTCCGGTTGAAGGGCAGGGTAACAAAGGCGACGACCGCGATGATCGCGGTGACGATCGTGCTGACCAGGAACCGGAGGATGCTGAGAAGGAGGGACATCATGCCTCCCCACAGAGCAACGGGATGCGGGTGACGCGACGCGCAGAGTTCGGATCGGAGACACTGCTGACGTGGGATCGGGCCCCACAGGATGCCGGTACTATGACTGGTGTCCGGAGGGTGGTCACCGCGCAGCGTCTGTAGAATGGTACGTAGTGGTTTGTCTATCTTACGTAAAACACCCTTGAAAAGCAAGGTAACCGGGCCTGCCCTCTGGCATCCCGCTACGAACATCGCGGCGGGATGCTCACCCCAACACTGATGGTGCCTGCACGTCGTTTGGCAACATCAGTTGGTGTGGCACTATTCATCCCTTTCTCGTATCTTGCACCATAACCACTATGTCCCCGCCGCGGTCCGTCATCCGTACGTTGGTGTGAGTGGATGTCCGTGCACCGCGCTGGTCCTACCTGTTCCTGACAACATAAGGAGCTCCCATCATGGCCATGATCCGCAAGCAGGATGCGCTTGACTATCACAGCCTCGGCCGCAGAGGGAAGATCGAGGTCATCTCGAGCAAACCCTGCGCGACCCAGCGCGACCTGTCGTTGGCCTACACCCCGGGCGTCGCAGAACCCTGCCGGGAGATCGAAGCGAATCCCGATGATGCCTACAAGTACACGGCGAAAGGCAACCTTGTCGCGGTGATCAGCAACGGCACCGCCGTACTCGGGCTTGGCGACATCGGTGCGCTGGCCGGCAAGCCGGTGATGGAAGGCAAGGGTGTGCTCTTCAAGCGCTTTGCCGATATCGACGTGTTCGACATCGAACTCAATACGCACGATCCGGAAGAGATCATCAGGATCGTGAAGGCCCTCGAGCCGACGTTCGGCGGCATCAACCTCGAGGACATCAAGGCACCCGAGTGCTTCCATATCGAGGAGACACTCAAGGGGATGATGAACATCCCGGTCTTCCACGACGACCAGCACGGCACGGCCATCATCTCCGGTGCGGGCCTGCTGAACGCGCTCGAGATCGTCGGCAAGAAGATCGATCAGGTGAAGGTGGTCTTCAGCGGTGCCGGCGCCGCGGGCATCGCCTGCGCCAAGTTCTACATCACCCTGGGCGTGAAACGCGAGAACCTCATCCTCTGCGACACGAAGGGCGTGGTGTACAAGGGTCGCAAGGAAGGGATGAACCCCTACAAGGAGTTTTTCGCGATCGACACGACGGCCCGCACCCTGGCCGATGCCATGAAGGGCGCCGATGTGTTCGCCGGCGTGTCCGTGAAGGGCGTGGTGACGAAGGATATGGTGAAGTCGATGGCGAAGGACCCGATCATCTTCGCCATGGCCAACCCCGATCCGGAGATCATGCCCGAGGATGCGCTGAGCGCCCGGCCCGATGTCCTGATGGCCACCGGCCGGTCGGATTATCCCAACCAGGTGAACAACGTGCTCGGCTTCCCGTTCATCTTCCGCGGTGCGCTCGACGTGATGGCGTCCGCCATCAACGACGAGATGAAGATGGCCGCGGCACAGGCCCTTGCCAAACTCGCCAAAGAGGATGTCCCGGATTCCGTGATCAAGGCCTACGGCGGTGCGAAGATCAGATTCGGCAGGGACTATATCATCCCCAAGCCGCTCGATCCGCGCGTGCTGTTGTGGGAAGCCCCGGCGGTCGCGAAAGCCGCCATGGATACCGGGGTCGCGCGCAGGCCGGTCGCGGACCTCGACAAATACCGCGATTCCCTCGAAAGCCGCCTGGGCCGCTCGAAGGAGATCATGCGCGTGTTCATCCACAAGGCGCAGGAAGCACCGAAACGCATCGTGTTCCCCGAAGGCGTTGAAGAGAAGATCCTCCGTGCCAGCCAGATCATCCTGGATGAGGAGATCGCGACGCCGATCCTCCTGGGGAACAAAGAAGTGATCGAAGGGAAGATCAAGGCGCTGGATCTTGACCTCACCGGTGCGGAGATCGTGGATCCCAGGACGTCGGGACAGTTCGACGCCTACGTGCAGAAGTACTTCGACATGCGGAAGCGGAAGGGCATGACGCGGAACGATGCGCAGGATGCCCTCCAGCATTCCATCCCGTACGGTATGATGATGGTGAACGAAGGTGCGGCGGATGGACTCGTGGCCGGACTCACGCAGAACTATCCGGGCACCATCCGTCCCGCATTGCAGATCATCCGTCCGCGTGACGGCATCTCGACGATCGCCGGCATGTACATGCTGATCTTCAAGAATGACGTGCGGTTCATCGCCGACGCGACCGTGAACTTCGATCCGACGGCGGAGCAACTGGCGGACATCGCGATCCTCGTCGCGGAGAAGGTGCAGAGCTACAACATCGACCCGCGCATCGCCATGCTGTCGTTCAGCAACTTCGGCGGTACGCAGCATCCTTCCGCCCTGAAGATGGCAAAGGCGACGGACCTGGTGAAGAAGCGGGCACCGCATCTCATGATCGACGGCGAGATGATGGCAGACACGGCGGTCTCGACGGACATCCTCGAATCGCTCTATCCGTTCAGCTCGCTGAAGGGAAGCGCGAACGTGCTGATCTGCCCGAACCTCGAATCGTCCAACATCGCGTACAAACTGCTCGGGAAACTGGGCGGCGCGGAGCTGGTCGGGCCGATCCTCGTGGGTATGAAGAAGCCGGTGTACCTGGTCATCCCCGGGAACGAAGTGGCGGATATCGTGAACGTCACCGCCATGGCCGTCCGCGACGCGCAGGAGACCAAGAAGTAGTCGTCGGCAGGTTGCACGGTGTTAACAGACGCGGGGACCACGATGTGGTCCCCGCTTTGCATCTCTGCCGGTGAGAGCGTCGCTCGTTCTGCGGGTGACACGGTCGTCCGTCCGGATGGTACACTGGTCGGGGGTCCGGAGGTATGCCCCTCCAGCGGAAACTCGCGTCGGGTCCGGCTGGATGTGTGGTCTCTCCGATGTGGCTTCCCCAAGATCCGAGTTTCCGCTGGAGGGGCATACCTCCGGGCCCATCCGATGCCGCTACGGCGAATCGATGAGATCGCGAAGCCACGCCGCGGTGTCCCCGATGCACTCCTCGGCGAGGTAGTGCTCCGACGGATACTCCGTGTAGGTGAACGGCGCGTTCGCATGTTCGAAGAGCGATCTCGTATGGCGCGCGAATGCGATCGGGATCACAGGGTCGTGGATGCCGTGGGTGATGTGGAACGAGGTGCCGGCCAGTTCCTGCCACTTGAACGTGAGGTGCGGACCTTCGGGCACATAGCCGCTGTTGGCCGCAACGCCCCGCACCGAACCCGGATGGCTCAGTGCCTGCGCGAACGACATCACACACCCCATGCTGAAGCCGAACAGGAACAGCTTGTCCGCCTGCACGGGATACTGCGCCTTCACGTCGATGATGAACTGCGAGAGACGGCTGCAGCTTTCGGGGAAGCGCACCGGGTCGGGTTCGCCGATGGCACCGACGTCGTACCAGGTGTATCCGCCGTATTCATACGCGAACGGCGCACGCACGCTGATGACGAAGAGCCGTTCATCGAATGCCGAGGTCAACCCCAGCAAGTCTTCTTCATCCGCTCCGCGGCCGTGAAGGAAGATGAGTGCAGGATGCGGCCCCCCGCCGGATGATTCCGGCGGGAGGATCCGGTGAAAGAGTGTTGAGTCGATGGTCTTCATCGCGGGTGAGGGCGTCAGCCCTTCGGATACTCCTTGAGGTAGCCGCCGAACTCGACACGATGGCCTTCTTCATCGCCCAGCGTGGTGATGCACAGGTCCTGCGTCACATAGTCTCCCGCCTCGCCGCTCAGCTCGATGAGCTTACCGTAGTGCTCGATGGCGGCATCTTCGGCCGCGATGACGCCGCGGATGACCGCGGCCACGTCGGTGGTGTCCGTCGGCGGCTGCAATGCCTTCTGGTCCGGCTTGAACTGCAGTGAACCCGGCACCACCCCGCCGATCTGCTTGATGCGCTTCGCAAGAAGCTGTGCATGGCCGATCTCGGCGGTCACGTCGAGCGCCAGGCTCTTCTTGATCTCTTCGGCGCGCACGCCGTCCAGGTTGACGGAGTTCGCGATGTAATTGGTGACCGTTTCAAGCTCCATCCAGTAGGCACGAGTGAGCAGGTCGATGATCTGTTGGCGATACTGTTCTTTCATGGTGATCTCCTTTGTTTCGTTATCGGTGAATGAGCATCATGGGAGAGTGGCGCCTCCCGCAAGGGGTACAGTGCCTTGACGTCCGGATATGCGTGCCTTCCCGTTACGGCGCCAGGTCGAGAATTCAATGATCGTCCATGAATTCAGCGCCTTTGTCCCTCTGCGAGAAGGCCTGCGGCTCCCCCGTCTATGGTCTTCTAAGAACACCATCGGGCCCGCCGGGGTTCACTCCCCCTATTTCAGGTATTCCGCAAGCCAGCCGAAGACCGTCCGGTGCCAGAGTTCGCTGTTCGCGGGCTTGAGTACCCAATGGTTTTCATCGGGGAAATACAGGAATTTCGACGGAACGTTCTGGCGCTGCAGGGCCGTGAAGAGCTGCATCGCCTCGGTGTACGGGATCCGGTAATCGAGTGCCCCATGGATGACCAGGGTGGGGGTCCGGAAGTTCTTCGCGTACACGTGCGGTGAGAACCGCCGGTATTCCTCAGGCTTGTCCCACGGCGCTCCGCTGTGGTCCCATTCGTCGAACCAGACCTCGTCCGTGGACCCATACATGCTTTCGAAATTGTAGACACCATCATGGGTGATGAGTGCGCGGAACCGTTCGCCCCCGTGCCCCAGGATCCAGTTCACCATGTATCCGCCGAACGAGGCACCGGCGGCCGCACGGCGTGTGGAGTCGACATACGGGAACGACGAGACCGTATCCAGCCCCTTCATCAGATCGATGTACACCTTGCCACCCCAGTCGCCGCTGATCTCATCCGTGAACTTCTGCCCGAATCCCGTGCTGCCGCGCGGATTGGGTGCGAGCACGACGTATCCCTGCGCCGCCCAGAGGACCGGGTTCCAGCGATAGGACCATCCATCGCCCCACGCTCCCTGCGGGCCGCCATGGATCATCAGGACCAGGGGATATTTCTTTGCGGGGTCGAACTGAGGCGGTTTGTGCAGCCATGCCTGCACGCGTGCACCTTCCGCGCCGGTGAACGTGATGTACTCGGGCTCCGGCATATTCAACTGCGCGAATACCGCATCGTTCACGCCGGTGACGGGCCTGAGGCCCTTGCCATCGACGCCGGCCGTGTAGATCTCCACGGGACGTGTGACGCCGACACGGCCGAACACGAGGAACGTGCCTTTCGGATCGATGCTGAGATCATGGTTCGTGCGGCCATCCACGACCTTCTTCACATCGTTGCCCGCGATCGTGACCGAGAAGATCGGCGTGCGCGCCCGCTCTTCGGCATCGAAGTACAGCTTCTTGCTGTCGGGCGACCACACCGGAGTCCCCACCGCGGCATCGAAGGACGACGTGAGGCTCTTCGTGGTCCCGGCTTTCCGGTCATACAGCATCAACTGCCAGCGGTCGCCTTCAAAGCCCGGGCGTTCCTGCGCCCGGTAGGCGATGTATTTGCCGTCCGGTGAATAGCACGGGTAGCCGTCGGCCGCCGGGTTGGTGGTGAGCTGACGCGGCGTGCCGCCTGCAACAGGAATGGTATAGATGTCGTGGTTCGTGTTCCACGCCTCTTCCCGGATGGGGACAGGCGTGGCGGTATAGGCGATCTCTCTGCCATCCGGGGAGAATGCGAAGTCGGTCCCGGCGGAGAACGTCGACGACGAAGGCACCGCATCGCGGTCGCCCGGCGTAAGGTTGCGCGGCTCTCCGCCGGCCAGCGGCTGGAGGAAGATGTGCTGGCGCTTCCCCTCGACCCAATGGTCCCAATGCCGGTAGAGGAGGCGCGTGAAGATCTGTGCCTTCACCTTGCCGCTCTCCAGTTGCTCGAGCTTCTTCTTGTTCTGTTCGTCGCTCTCCTTGAACGGAAGGTGCGAGTACTCGGGGAAGACCTCCGACACATACGCGAGGATGGTGCCGTCGGGCGACCACACGGCCTGCGATGCGCCGGTGGAGAGCGTGGTGAACTGCCGCGGTTCGCCGCCATTCAGGTTGATGAGCCAGATCTGGTTCTCGCCGGAGCGGGACGACTCGAACGCGATCTGCGCGCCATCAGGCGACCAGACCGGGTTGCGGTCGGAGGCGGCATTGGTGGTGAGCTGGCGATGGGTCTTGCCATCCACCGAGGAGATCCAGATATCGGCGCTGTTCTTGTTCGCCTTCACATCGGGCGTGCTGACCGTATAGGCCACCCATTTCCCGTCGGGCGAGAGGGCCGGGGCTGCGATACGTTTCATCGTGCCCATGTCTTCGATGGTGACCGGCCGCTTCGTCTGCGCCATGCCCGTGAGGGACAGGGCGAGCATCAGAACGAGCAGCAGTGCGGTGGAGCGGGTCTGGCGGATGCGCATCATTTCTCCTTTGGCAGGAAGTTCTTCCACATCATGGATTCAACCGGTTTGTCGGTGCGGGCCGCATACTTCGCGTTGGCCTTGGCGCGGTACAGGGTGGCGACGTCTCCCGCCACTTCAAAATAGATGAGCTGGCCGATGGGCATCCCCGCATACACGCGCACGGGCATCTTTACCGAGATCTCGAGGGTCCAGGTGTTGCAGAAGCCGATGTCGCCTTTGCCCGCGGTGGCGTGGATGTCGATGCCGAGCCTGCCGATGCTGCTCTTCCCCTCGAGGAACGGGACATGACGGTGCGTTTCGGTGTACTCCTCCGTGACGCCGAGATAGAAGCGGTGGGGGAGGAGGATCATCCCCTCATCAGGGATCTCGATGTAGTCCACCTTGTTGTGCGTCCGGGCGTCCAGCACCTCGTCGCGGTATGTGGCGAGGGTCCTGCCGAGGTGGACGTCGTACGAGTTGGAGCCGAGGCTCGCGGGGTCGAAGGGCTCGACGACGATGGTGCCGCGCTTCATCTCTGCGAGGATCTGGGAATCGGTCAGGATCATGTGACCCCTGGTGTGGTGCTCATGTGGATCGTGGATGGTGTGCTCGTTTCGGCGCCGGGGAGTGCCCCTGATACGGAACTCGGATCTTGATGAAACAGCGTGTGCTCGGTTCTGGCGCCGGGGGAGTGCCCCTGAAACGGAAACTCGGATCTTGAAACACCAGTGTACGTCATCTACAACGGGCCGGGGTATCTCGCGCGAGTTTCCGTTTCAGGGGCACTCCCCCGACGCTTCCACCAGCGTCGCCCGACTCCGGCTTTCCCAAACGCTGGCAAACCGGTGTGGCGGCCCGGTGTATGCCCCTCCAGCGGAAACTCGCGTCGGGCGCGGCTGGATGCCTGGGAGCCCCGATGCCGCTTCCCCAAGATCCGAGTTTCCGCTGGAGGGGCATACACCGGGCCGCAAGGCAACGACCTCCCCACGGAGTTTCCGCGAGGGAGATGATCCGCGCCCAAGGCAGCATCGACGTGCGACTGGCGGACGATCCTCTGCCCGGCAGCGTCACCGATGGCGGACGTTCGTCTGGCCGATCACCAGGCGCAGCGTGTACCGGCCCGCAAGCTTCGTGTGCGTCAGGAACATCGTCCCGTCCGCGTTCAGCAGCGCGTGCAGCCGCGTATTCAGCGCGTCAAGCGCCACCGGGTCCGTTACCGACGGCGGCGCGTACCGGAAACAGATCACGTTCAACGGCACGGGGGCAAGCAGTTCGAAGTCCGGCGTCGCCCGCATGGTGTCCGCAAGCTTCTGTGCCATGGCGATATGGTTCCGCAACACCGCCTGCAGCCCGGAGACGCCATAGCTCCGTATCACGAACCACAGCTTCAGCGCGCGGAAGCGCCTGCCGAGCTGGATCCCCCAGTCACGATAATTGTTCACGCGGTCGCCTTCGGGGGTCTTCAGATACTCCGGCAGGATCTCGAACGTCCGCACAAGCGCGCCCGGATCACGCACGAAGTACGCCGAACAATCGAAGTTCGTGAGCATCCACTTGTGCGGATTGAACACGACGGAATCCGCTGCGTCGATGCCTTCCGCGATCCACCGGCACTCGGGGAGGATGAGTGCGTTGCCCGCGAACGCTGCGTCGCAATGCAGCCACACCCTGTGCCTCCGGCAGATATCCGCGATGGCGGGTACCGGATCGAGCGCTGTGGAGCCGGTGGTGCCGATGGCAGCAACGACACAGAGCGGCGTGAGGCCCTGCCTGATGTCCGCGGTTATGGCGGCGTCCAGCGCGGAAGGATCCATCGCGTACGCACCATCCACCTGGATCTTCCGGAGGTATTCCCGTCCGATGCCGGCGATCTTGACGGCCTTTTCGACCGAGGAGTGGGCTTCGGACGAACAATAGACGGTGTACCGCATGTCCGGAGCAAAGCCGCGCTCATTGACCGCATATCCCGATCGCTGCTCGCGTGCCGTGAGAATGGCGCACAACGTGGCGGTCGATGCCGTATCCTGGATGACCCCGGTGAAGGTCGGTGGAAGTCCGATCATGGACCGCAGCCACTCCATCACGCGCTGCTCGAGTTCTGTGGCGGCGGGCGATGTGGCCCAGCTCATGCACTGCGCCCCGAGTGTGGCGGTGAGCATCTCGCCGAGGACCGACGGCGGACTGCTGTTGGCAGGGAAGTACGCGAAGAACGACGGATGCTGCCAGTGCGTCATCCCCGGAAGGATGATCGAACGGAAGTCGTCGAAGATCCGGGGGAACGGTTCGGGTGCCTCCGGAGGAGCTGCCGGGAGCTGGTCGATGATCGCGCGCGGCGGGATGTCCGGCTTGACGGGCAGCTTCTCCACCCCCGCCATGTAGTCCGCCATCCAGTCGACGATCTCATGTCCGTATGTGCGGAACTCTTCCGGCGTCATTGACCGAATGTCTTGTTCTTCCGTGCGTATTCCGTGAGGCGCTTGTCCACGAGTGCGTGCATGCTTCCCGGCGTGTATCTGCCGCGGCCTTTGCGGCTCCCCGCCTTGCGGCCGGTCAGCAATGCGATCCCCTCGTCAATGGTCGTCACCGCATAGATGTGGAAGCGTCCCGCCTCCACCGCCGCAACGACGTCGTGGCGCAGCATGAGGTCCTGGACGTTCTGCACCGGAATGAGGACGCCCTGGCTGCCGGTCAGCCCGCGCGCGGCGCAGACATCGAAGAACCCCTCGATCTTATGATTGACGCCGCCGATGGGCTGGATCTCGCCATGCTGGTTCACCGATCCGGTGACGGCAAGGTCCTGGCGCAACGGCACATCCGCAAGGCTCGAGAGGAGCACATAGATCTCCGCGGAGGACGCGCTGTCGCCGTCGACCCCGGAATACGACTGCTCGAACGCGAGGCTGGCACTCAGCACGAGCGGCTTATCCTGCGCGTACTTCCAGCCGAGATAGCCGCTCAGGATATACACGCCCTTGTTGTGGATCGGGCCGCTCATGGCGGCTTCGCGCTCTATATTGATGATGCCCGCACGGCCCATCATGGTCTTTGCCGTGATACGGGACGGGCGGCCGAATTCGTGTTCGGCAAGCTGATACACCGAGAGGCCGTTGATCTGTCCGACCACCGCCGTACCGGTGTCGATCATGATCGAACCGTCCTCGATCATCTCCTGGATCTTGTCCTCGACCATGTTCACACGGCGCGTACGCTCGTCGATCGCCCGGCGCACATGCACATCCGACACGCGCTCTGCCCTGTCTTTGGAGGCCCAGTGGCTCGCCTCGCGGAGCACGTCGGCAAGGAGGCTGAAGCGGGTGGAGAGTTTCTGCTGGCGTCCGGCGAGCCGTGCACCGTACTCCACCATCTCCGCGGCGGCGCCGAGCTCGAGCGGGAGGAGTCCCTCCTTTTCACAGAAGGAGCGGATGAAGGAGACATACGAACCGATGGACTTGGCGTCGTTCGCCATCTCGGTGTCGAAGTCGGCGCGGACCTTGAAGATCTTCTTGAAGTCCTCATCGAGACCGAACAGCAGATGGTAGATGTGCGAGTCGCCGATCATCACGACCTTCACATTGATGCTGATGGCTTCCGGCTGCAGGGCAGAGCTTGTCCCGAAGAAGCCGTTCTCGTACGACTGGATCTCCATCTGACGGGTGCGGAGCACGCGCTTCAGCATGTTCCATACGCCAAGCTCCGTGAGGGCGTCCGTTGCATTGATCACGAGATACCCGCCGTCGGCCTTGGCCACCGATCCCGCGCGTACCCTCGTGAAATCCGAGCGCCAGACACCGTTGCGGTCCACGACGCGTTCGATAGTACCGAACAGGTTCTTGAAGCGCGGATTGGCCTCGAAGATCACCGGGGTGCCGGTGGTTTCGGCATTGTCCACGATGACGTTCACTTCATACTCCATGAACGTCTCTTCCTCGGCCGGTTCCCCCGGTATGAGCGAATGATGGGAAGGGTCATCGCGCTGCTGGAACCGGTGGAGGTTGTCGAGGATGTCCCGCTGTGCATCGGTCAGATAGTCCTGCACCCGCGGCATCGTGTAGCGGTTGCGGAGTTCCTCCATCATCTCTTCCACGACCGGGACGATGATGCGGTGGTTGAGGTCGTCCAGGGACTTCTTCGCCTTGCGCTCGATGTTGCGCATCTCGCGCATCACGAGGTCCATCTGTTTCTCGAGCTCGCCCTGCCGCACCTCCATGAGCTTCAGCTCGTCGGCGGACATGTCGCCCGCCTCCACACGGGCCGCAAGCTGGTCCATGGAGGAAGGCGCGCCGTCGATGAGCGGGGCGATCTCCGGGCGGTTGCCGCCGCCGGCCTGCATCTGCACCACTTCGAAGCCCCGTTCCTTGACCTTCTTCTCGAAATCGCGCAGGACGCTGCGCTGACGGTTCTGGAAATGTTCGAGGGTGCTCTTCCGCTGTTCGGCGTAGCGACGGCTTTCGAAGACGGACGGGATCGCCTTCGTGAGCTCGGTGAGCATCGTGCTCATGTCCTTTTTGAAGTCGCGCCCTTTGCCGGCGGGGAGGGTGATGAGCACCGGTGAATCCGGATCGCGGAAGTTGTGCACGTAGCACTTGTCCGTCAGTTCCGCCGGACGCTGCTCGATCTCCTTGAGCAGGCGCCTGATGGTCGTCGTGCGCCCGGTGCCCGAGAACCCCGTGACGAAGACGTTGTAACCGTTGTGCTTGATGTCCAGCCCGAGTGCCAGCGCCTGGAGCGCGCGGTCCTGGCCGATGATGTCGTGGAGCGGCGTCACATCGTCGACCTTCTCCACCCCGATGGCGGCAGTGGTGCACCGCCAGCGGAGCGACGACGCCGGGAGTTCGAGGGGATGGCGTGTGCGGGTCGCGGGTGTTGTTTTCATCAGTACTCTTTGCGGTTGGTGTACAGGTTCATCAGGATGCCGACCATTGCTGCATTCGAGAGCAGGGACGATCCTCCGTAACTCAGGAAGGGGAGAGGGACCCCGATGACGGGAAAGAGGCCGAGGGCCATGCCGATGTTGATGAACACGTGCGTGGCAATGGTGGCGGTCAGCCCGATCGCCACGTAACTTGCGTACTTGCTTTTCACCTTCGAGGCCAGCGTCACCCCGCGCATCAGGAAGACCGCGAAGAGTACCAGCACCGTGGCCGCGCCGATGAACCCGAATTCCTCGCCGGGCACGCAGAAGATGAAGTCCGTCCACTGCTCCGGGATGAAGTTCAACTGCGTCTGGGAGCCGTGCAGGTAGCCCTTGCCGAACACCCCGCCCGAGCCGATGGCCACTTTGGATTGCAGGATGTTGTATCCCGCGCCGAGGGGATCGGCCCCCGGATCGAGGAACGTGTCGATACGCCTCTGCTGATACGGCTTCATGCCGTCGTAGATGAACTGGACCGAGATCCCCACCAGGACCATGAACGAGAAGACGACGGCGGCGACGAGCCGGTGTTCCTTCGTAAGATAGATGAGCACGCCCATCACCGCGACCACGATCAGGAAGGGCGTCGTGCCGAACAGCGCGCCCACTGCCGCTGCCGCCGGGGCTACGACGGAAAGAAGGGTGAACTGTGATGCACCGCCCCAGTACATGACAGCGAATGCCATGCCGCCGTAGATGACGGCGGTGCCGAAATCGGGCTGCATCATGATCAGCGCCACCGGGGCGAGCACGATGCCACCGGCAAGGAACAGGTCGCGCGGGTTCCGCAGGCTGACATCGCTGCGCGACAGGTACGACGCCAGTGCCAGCACGGTGGTGATCTTGGCGAACTCCGATGGCTGGATGCGGAACGATCCGAGATTGAACCAGCTCGTCGACCCGGACACGGTCTTGCCGAGGAGGAGGACGATCACCAGCAGGAGAAGAGAGAAGAGCCAGGCCGGTATGGAGATGGTCTGCAGCAAACGGTACGGGAAGAGCGCCATGGCGATGAGCACGACCGTGCCGGCACCCGACCAGGCGAGCTGCTTGAAGAAGATATCCGACGCGCGCGCATCATAGGTGGCGCTGTACACCGAGACGAGCCCGATGATCGTGAGCAGGAGCGACGAGATGCCTATCTGGAGGTCGAAATGGCGCTGAAGATAATTGAGCATGCGTCAATCACCTCCGGTGATGGACGGTGTCTGATGCGTTGCCTCGGCGACCGCAGGGCGGGGCGCAGCCTTGGCGGGCGGTGGCGATGCACCCGCGGGGCCGAACAGATAGCGTTCCATGCACTTGCCGGCGACGGGAGCGGCGTGCGAACCACCGAACCCTGCATTCTCGACAAGGACACAGATGGCGATGCGCGGATCGTCGAACGGTGCAAATCCCACGAACCAGGCGTGGTCCGGGCCGTGCGGATTCTGCGCCGTGCCGGTCTTGCCTGCAACCTCGATGCCTTTGATCCTGGACATGCCGCCCGTGCCGCCGGGGAGTTCAACGGCACGCCGCATCCCTTCACGGACGATGGCCCACGTGGGGATGGCGACGCTGAGCCGGCGGCTCTGGAATGCAAGCGTGTCCACGGTGCCGGTGCTCCTGCGGCGGAAGCCCTGCACGGCGTGCGGCTGATGATAGTCGCCCCAGTTCGCAAGCACCATCGCATACGCGGCCATCTGGAGCGGCGTCACGCCGAGTTCCCCCTGGCCGATGCCGAGGCTGGGGAGGAACCCGCGCGTCCAACCGCTGGGCCCGTAGCGCCTGTTCATGTATGCCGTGGACGGCAACAGGCCGGGGTTCTCTTCCGCGATGTCGATGCCGGTCAGCATCCCGAACCCGAGCTCACGGCCGTAGTACGCCCACTCATCGAGTCCCGTTTTCAGCATGAGCTGATAGAAGTACACGTTGCACGATTGCTGGATCGCGCTGATCATATCCACGGAACCGTGGACGTGCAGGTCTTTGAAGACCTTGTTGCCGAGGCGGAATCCGCCGGTGCAATGGACGCGCCACTGCGGGGTGACCTTCCCGGTCTCGAGCGCGGCGATCGCAAGCACCATCTTGAACGTCGACCCCGGAGGATAGCGGGTGAGGGTCGCACGGTTGAAGAGCGGCCGCTCGGTGTCGCTGTTCATCGTGCGCCAGATCTGCGGGGGAGTAACGCCGCTGAAAACGGACAGATCATAATCCGGCGAGCTGACCATGGCGAGCACACCGCCGTCGCGCGGGTCGAGGGCGACCACCGCGCCGCGCCTGCCGGCCATCAGCGACTCCGCGAATGCCTGCAGGCCAAAATCCATGGTGAGCGCAAGGTCCTTGCCGTCCACCGCCTGGACATCGAGCTTGCCGCTCTCGAATCCGCCCACCACCTGTCCGCGCACGTTCACCGTACTGAACTCCGCGCCCTTCTTGCCGCGGAGGCTTCCCTCATAGCCGCCCTCGAGCCCCGAGGAACCGACGACGTCGCCCTGCGTGTATTCGCCGCCCAGTGCGCGGATCTGGTTCTCCGAGATCTCCTTCGTGTAGCCGAGGATGTGCGATGCATGGGCGGGTGTGACATACCAGCGTTTCGATTCCACCTGGTAATCCACGCCGGGGAGGCGGTCGCGGTTCTCTTCGAGCACGGACAATTCGCGGAAGTCGATGTCGCGCTTGATCTTCACCGGCGCGAAGCGGGAGTATTCCTCGCCCTGCTTGATGCGGGTGCGGATGAACGTGGTATCGAGCGAGAGGACCCGCGCGATGAAGCCGAGCTTGCGCCGGTCGAACTCGTAGGGCATGATGGTCACCGTGAACGACGGGCGGTTATCCACCACACGGGCGCCGTTCCGGTCGTAGATGTAGCCGCGGATCGGCTCGCGGGGGATGACGCGGATGCTGTTCTCTTCCGACTTCTTGCCGTACTCATCGCTGTAGAACATCTGCAGTTGGAAGAGGCGGCCGAGGAAGATGATGAAGACGAAGCCGATGACCACGTAGAGCGCCCGGCGCTTCTCATAGATCTGTATGTCATCCTGCAGGGCCATGGTCAGGAATGCACCCGCCGTGAGAAGATGAACATGGGCAGCAGCGCGAGAAGCCCCGTGTAGATCGTGGCGGGGATGCCGTAGCGGAGCACGACGGATTCGAGGGGGATGTCGGACCCCTGGAGGGAGACCAGGAAGTAGAACTGGTTGTGCACCAGGGCCGTGATCGCAACGATGATCGGGAAGCGCGATGTCGAAAGGGTCTGCAGTGTCTTGTTCTCGCTGAACGCGTACCCGGCGAGGAACCCGGCAAGGGTCTTGGTGAATGCCGAAAGTCCGAGCATGCTGTCGCCGCCCATGAGGACATCCAGGATGAGCCCGAGGAAGAATCCGGCGGTCGACCCGGCGATGTGTCCGCGCGTGATGGCAAGATACACGATCCAGATGAGCACGGCATCGGGGACGATGGTGCCGACGGCCACATAGGGGAGGATCATGGTCTGGAGCAACAATGCCGCCAGCGAGATGAGGACCAGGAGGGCGGGCCGTATCACGGGAGCGGAGGTCATTACCGGGCCTTTCCCTCGAGCACGATGCGGTTGGAATCCGGCAGGACGGTCGCCACGAACACTTCCTCCATGCGGTCGAAATCCACGGAGGGTTTCACCATGATCTCCTGGAAGAGGTCGCCGGGCACATCGCGTGTGGAGGAGACCACGCCGATGCGGATACCGCCGGGGAAGAGGCTGCTGAATTCGGACGTGATGACCACGTCGCCGGTGGTCACATCGGACGTCTTCGGGACGTTGATCATGCGCAGTTCCCGGCCGCCCGTCCACCGGATGATGCCGTTCACCCTGCTCCGCTGGATGCGTGCGCTCACGCGGAGGTCCTGATGGAGGACGAGCTGCACGATGGCATAGTGCCCGCTGGTGGAGGTCACGCGCCCGGCGAGCCCGTGGTCGGTCACCACCGGCATGCCGGCTTTGATCCCGTTCTCGGTTCCGGCGTTGATGGTGACGGTATTCGTGAGGGCCTGCATCTGGGTCCCGACCACGAGCGCGCTGACGTACGCGAATGCCGGGCGTTCTTTCAGTCCGACCATGGCGCGGAGCCGGATGTTCTCGATCGCCGACTCACGGAGCATGTTCACTTCGTCCGCGAGGAGGATGTTCTGCTCGCGCAGGGACCGGTTCTGGCCGGCGAGGGCGAAGTAGTTCGGGATGAAATCGAAGGTGTTCTGGAGGAGGCCGGCCGCAGCGAGCAGATTGCTGCGGATACCCTTCACCTGATGGCTCGTGTTCTGCGCGAACAGGACGAGTGCGATCAGGAGATAGAGCGCGAGAAGGGCGTACTCTTTGAATTCGACAAGAAGATCGTAGGCACGTTTCAGCATGGCGCCGTCATTGCTCCGGCATGTGCCTCAATAGCGTTTGCTCTTGAGAAGCACCTTCGAGTATTTGTTCAGGTTCTCGAGAATGCGCCCGGTGCCGCGGACCACGGCAGAGAGCGGATCTTCGGACACGTGGACGGGAAGCTGGGTCTCGAGGCGCAGGCGTTCGTCCAGCCCGCGCAACAGGGCCCCGCCGCCGCTGAGCATGATGCCGCGGTCGAGGATATCCGCCGACAACTCCGGCGGGGTGCGTTCAAGGGAAAGCTTGACGGCTTCGATGATCTGGGACACGGGTTCGCTGAGCGATTCACGGATCTCGACCGAGCTCGCTTCGGTGGTCTTGGGGATGCCGTTCACGAGGTCGCGGCCCTTGACGCGGATCGAGACCTCTTCCTTCAGCGGCATGGCGGAACCCACCTCGCACTTGATCGCTTCCGCGGTACGTTCGCCGATCAGGATGTTGTGATTCTTCTTGAAGAACTGGATGATGGCGTTGTTCAGCTCGTCGCCCGCGATGCGGATGGATTCTTCATTCACGATGCCGGAGAGCGCGATGACCGCGATCTCGGTCGTTCCGCCGCCGATGTCCACGATCATGTTGCCGACCGCCGCCTCCACATCGAGGCCCACGCCCACCGCTGCCGCCATGGGTTCGGCCACGAGATGCACCTCTTTGGCGCCGGAGTGCTCCGCGGCGTCGCGCACCGCACGCTTCTCCACCTCGGTCACACCGCTCGGCACGCTGATCACGATGCGGCGGCTGGGCATCCAGTTCGCATGGATCTTGCGGATGAACTCGCGCAGCATGCCTTCGGCGATCTCGAAATCGGCGATCACGCCGTCGCGCATGGGCCGGATCGTCCGGATATCCCGGTGCGTTCTCCCGAGCATCTGCTGCGCCTCATGCCCGATCGCGACGATCTTCTTCGTGTTGCGGTCGAAGGCCACGATCGACGGCTCGTTGAGGACGATCCCCTTGCCCTTCATATGGATCAGGGTATTGGCGGTGCCGAGATCGATGGCGAGGTCGGCGGAGAAGAATGAGAACAGGCCCATGGGCGTTAGTGTCTGAAGTGTCTGGTACCGGTGAATATCATGGCGATGTTGTGTTCATCCGCCGCGGCTATCACCTCATCGTCGCGTACGGATCCCCCGGGCTGAATGACGGCTGTGGCACCTGCGCGCACGGCTTCCAGAAGCCCGTCGGCGAAGGGGAAGAACGCATCGGAGCCTACCACGGAACCCTGCAGCGACAGGCCGTAGTCGGTCGCCTTCCGGACGGCGACGCGGGATGCATCCACGCGCGACATCTGTCCCGCGCCCACACCCAGCGTACGGTCGGGGCCGGCGTAGACGATGGCGTTGGATTTCACATGCTTGGCGATCTTCCACGCGAAGCGCAGCGCACGCGCCTCGTCGTCGGTGGGTGCACGTTTCGTGACCACCCGGAATCCTTCTTCCACCGGCGGACGCACATCCGGTTCCTGCACCAGGAAGCCACCGGGAACGCTGCGCACATCGGGATCGCGGCGCTGCCGGAGGTCGCCGCGCAGCGTGATCAGCCGGCGGTCCTTCTTCTTCTTGAGCAGTGCGAGGACATCGTCCGGGAACGCCGGGGCGATGATGACCTCGGTGAAGATCTTGTTGATGAGCTCCGCGGCCGAGAGGTTCAGGGGGCGGTTGACGGCCACGATGCCGCCGAACGGCGATGCCGTGTCGGTGGCGAAGGCGCGTTCGTAGGCTTCGTCCAGCGTTGCACCGGTGCCCGCACCGCAGGGGTTCGTGTGCTTCACGATGATCGCCGCCGGCTCGTCGAACTCCGCGGCCAGTGCCGCCGCCGCCGAGACGTCGATGATATTATTGAAGGAGAGCTCCTTGCCGTGGAGCTTCTCGAAGAGCGATGTCCATGTGCCGTACAGTGCTGCCTGCTGGTGCGGGTTCTCGCCGTAGCGCAGGGGGAGCTCGCGCGGCGCGGCGACCTGGAACGACGTCGGGAACACCGCGTCCGGTTCCGCCTGACGGTCGAGATACCCGGAGATCACCGCATCGTAGGCTGCCGTGTGCCGGAACACCTCGCGCGCGAGCGCGAAGCAGGTCTCTTCGCTGATGCTGCCATCGCGTGCCTGCAACTCCTGCATCACCGCTTCATACCGGTCCGGGTTGGTGATCACGGCGGTATGGCGGAAATTCTTCGCTGCCGAACGGAGCATCGACGGCCCGCCGATGTCGATCTGTTCGATGGCGTCCTCGAGTCCGATGCCCGGCTTCGCGATCGTCTCCGCGAACGGATAGAGGTTCACGACCACCATGTCGATGGGCGTGATCTTGTGTTCTTCAAGCTGGCGCACATGCTCGGGGTTGTCGAGCACGGCGAGCAGTCCGGCGTGGATCACCGGATGCAGGGTCTTCACGCGGCCGTCGAGGATCTCGGGGAAACCGGTGACGTCCGAGACCTGGCGCGCGGAGATGTTGTTCTTCTGGAGGAACGAGAGGGTACCGCCCGTGGAGATGATCTCGACGCCGCGTGCCTGCAATGCAGAGGCAAAGGCGATGAGCCCGCGCTTGTCAGAAACGCTGATGAGAGCCCGGCGAATGAGAGGCACAGCTACTCCTGGGATGAACGTATATGAACGTGGGTCCGGCCCGGTTCTACCGTGATCCGGCCCTCTGCAACCAAGCGTACGGCTTCGGGAAGGATGTGATGCTCCATCTCCAGAACGCGTGCCGCGAGCGATTCGGGGGAATCGGATGCCAGCACCGGCACGGTCCGCTGGATCACGATCGCACCGTGGTCGTACTCTTCATCCACCATG
The DNA here is from genome assembly GCA_016707525.1 of Ignavibacteriota bacterium. Taxonomy (NCBI): domain Bacteria; kingdom Pseudomonadati; phylum Ignavibacteriota; species Ignavibacteriota bacterium. The sequence continues at coordinate 56,381 of JADJHP010000016.1, read as the reverse complement.
TGGACCGTCGCACCGGTGAGCGGCTCGTGCGCGGCAAGGACCGCACGGTGAACGTGCAGCCCGTACATCCCGGTGCCGCCGAACGACGGCAACAGCGCCGGATGAATATTCAGAATGCGGTTTCGAAAGGCGGCAATGATGGGAGCGGGAAGGAACTTCATGTACCCCGCCAGGACGATCAGATCTGCACGCGCCTCCCGCAACGCAGCAAGCATCGCTGCGCAGTACGCTTCGTCCGATGCGTACGTCTTCCGGCTCCACTGGAGCACTGCTATTCCATGCCGGCGTGCATGCTCGAAGATACCGGCATCGGCGTTGTTGCTGACAACGAGAACACACCGGACATCCCGCAGGCGACCGGCATCAATGGCATCCAGTAAGGATTTGAAGTTGGACCCACGTCCCGATCCAAACACGGCGATATTCAGCATGCTTGCATTGTAGCACTATTTTGACAGAGATTCAACCTGGCTATTTTACCGCGCCTTCGAGGAATTCGAGGGTTCCTTCGCCTGCATCGAGCTTCGCCCGGACACCCATCGGAATGGTCATCTTGTGCGCCTCATGGCCGAAGGGGAGGTGCGCAAGGAAGGGGGGCGGGCACATCCCGCCGAACTCCCGGAGGACCTCGTCCACGGTCAGGGTCGGCTTGGAGGCGTCTTTGATCTCACAATCGGTGAACTGCCCGCCAAGGACCCCCTTCACCTGGTCCAGGATCTTCGCGTGCCGCAACTGGGTCAGCATCCGGTCGATCCGGTACGGCTCTTCCCCGATGTCCTCGATGAACAGGAGGGCGTCCTTGAAGGAGGGCATGTATGCCGTCCCCACCGCCCCGGCCAGATGGGCCAGGTTACCGCCAAGGAGGCGCCCCGAACCTTTGCCTTTCCGGAGCGTCACGGACGGGTTGCCGGCGGGGATGACCGACCCTGCCTTCTTCGGCGACGTGAGGAGGCGCCAGAACAGCTCTTCGGTGGAGGCGTCGAGCCCGTCCGGCATATCGACCCCCACCATCGGTCCCTGGAACGTGACCAGCCCGCACTTCTTCCACAGGGCAAGCTGCAACGAGGTGATGTCGCTGTAGCCCACGAAGACCTTCGGGTTCCGGGCGATCAGCCGGTAGTCCAGCAGCGAGAGCAGTCGGGGGGTACCGTAGCCGCCGCGGATGCACATGATGGCCTTGACCTCCGGGTTGGCGAACATCCCGTGCAGGTCGGCCACCCGTTCCTCGTCCGTTCCGGCAAGGTACCCGTAGCTGTTCAGGATGTTCTTGCCCGTGGTGGTGCGGTAGCCGAGACGCTCCAGATAGGCGATGCCCTGCTCGATGCGTGCAGGATTGGCGATACGGCTTGCGGGGGAAATGATGCCGATGAGGTCACCGGCCTTCAATCTGGGTGCCTTGAGGGGTTCCACGGGTTCTCCGTTTGGTAGGGAATGAGCACAAAATACTCAGCATTCGCGGCAAATGCAAAGGGCCGTCCGCTTTCCCCTTGACTTTGCAGGCCGTTGCCTTTATGTTGGCATTCACCATGCCTCCACCGAAGAATAGCACCGCCCCCAAGCGGCTACGTTACAATGTTCTCCTCGAGACCCTCACCGATGAGGAGTTCCAGGATGTCCGCGAGAAGTTCATCGAACGGACCTACGCCCCGGATGAGGTGATCATCGAGGATGAAGGCTACGGCGATGAGGTGCACTTCCTGGTGGAAGGGCGCGTGCGCATCTCCAAACGCATGGCCGGCGGCGATGACCAATTGCTCGCCCTCCTGCATCCCGGCGACACGTTCGGCGAACTGGAGCTGATCGCCGGCCGGCCACGGTCGGCACGGGTCGTTGCGCTGGAGCGCTGCATCACGTACGTGTTGCGCAAGGCGGACTTCGAGCAGTTGCTGTATCGTTCGCGCGAGCTCGCGGTGCGCCTGCTCCAGGTGCTGAGCATCCGGCTGCGTGCGACGAACAACCGCTTCGTCCATGAATCCGCCCGCCGCGCGGAACAGAACCGCCTCGAGGTGCACAAACTCGAGCAGCTCATCGAGGCCGCAAAGAGCCTGAACTCGACGCTCGACCTCAACGAGCTGCTCGACATGCTCGTGGACTTCGCGCTCCGGATCACCGACGGCGACCGTGGCACCGTGTACATCATCGATGAAGCGACGCAGGAAATGTGGACGCGGGTGGCGAAAGGGCTCGATGGCCTGAGCCGCGTCACGATCCGCATGCCCATCGGCAAAGGGATCGCGGGGTACGTTGCGGCGACGGGCGATACGATCAACATCCCGGACGCCTATTTCGATCCGCGCTTCAATCCGGATTACGACCGGCAGACCGGGTACCGCACGGCATCGATCCTCTGCCTGCCGATCCGCGTGAAGAGCGGCAAGATCATCGGCGTCTTTCAGCTTCTCAACAAGCACACCGGCGTCTTCACGGAGGATGATGCGCGCATCATGAGCGCATTCTCCGTCCATGCCGCGATCGCGCTGGAGAACGCGCGGTTGTACGAACAGGAGCGCGAGAAGATCCGCATCGAACGCGATCTGCTCGCCGCACGCGAAGTGCAGATGGGCCTGCTGCCGGCACACATGCCGGCGATCCCCGGATACGAATTCGCCGCGACCGCGATGCCGGCGCGTGAGGTCGCGGGTGACCTCTATGATTTCATCCGGCTCGACCCCGCGCACATCGGCATCAGCATCGGCGATGTCTCGGGCAAAGGACTTCCCGCGGCACTCCTGATGGCGCACATCCAGGCCTCCGTCCGGGATGTCGCACATGAAGCTTCGGATGCCGGGTCCTGTCTCACCATGCTGAACCAGCGCCTCGTGGTCAGCACCGCACCGGAGAAGTTCGTGACCCTGGTGTATGGTATCCTGGATTCGCGGGACCATACGTTCCGGTACTGCAACGCCGGACACAATCCTCCGTATCTCGTCTCGGCGGGCGGGGAACTCCGCCAGCTCGAGGCCGGGGGAACGATCCTTGGCATCGTCGACGGCATGGAGTACACGGAGCAGTCCATGGTCTTTGCGCCGGGCGACATGCTTGTGCTGTACACGGACGGGATCTCCGAGGCGATGAATGTGCGGAAGGAGCTGCTCGGCGACGAACGGCTGCAGGAGATCTGCATCGGTCAGCAGGCCATGCCGGCCTCCGCGGTACGCGACACCATCCTGGATGCGGTCATGAAGCATCAGGCGGGTGAACTCGCGGCGGACGATATGACCGTCCTGGTGATCCGCCGCCTCCCCGCATAACGTCGTATCCATCACCGGCGGCGCCGGCCGGCGCACGCCATAGCCATCATTCAGAGGAGCATACCATGCTGTTCATCCTGAGTATCGTCGTCGCGGTGATCGCCTTCATTTCCTGGCGCGCCGCCGCAAAGAAGGTCAAGGAGGGCAACCCGACGTTCCGTTCCCTCGCCACGATCACCGTTCTCGTGTGCACGTTCTTCACCGTCGTTGCGCTGACGCAATTTTTCACCCAGATACCGGCGGGACATGTGGGCGTCGTGGACCTCTTCGGTATCGTCTCGGACAGGACACTGCCGCCCGGGATCAATGTGGTCAATCCGCTCGCGCGTGTGCATGAGTTCTCCGTACAGACCCGCGAACACAAAGAAGCCATGGAGGTCCTGTCGCGGGAAGGCCTCACCATCGGGCTGGAGATCAGCGTGCTGTACCGCCTGAATCCGGATTCCGCGGCGCGCGTGTATCAGACCATTGCCGGCGGCGACTTCGAAACGATCGTCCTGATCCCGCAGTTCCGGTCCATCAGCCGTTCCGTGACCGCCAGTTTCCAGGCCAGTGCGCTCTATTCGACCGAGCGTGAGAGGCTGGGCATGGCCGTGCAGGAAGAGCTCGCACGCACGATCGCCCCCCGCGGCGTGATCGTGGAGACCACCCCGCTGCGGAACGTTGCGCTGCCCACGCAGTTGACGGAAGCGATCGAGCAGAAGCAGCGTGCGGATCAGGAAGCCCAGCGGATGGAGTTCATCCTGCTGAAGGAACGTCAGGAAGCGGACCGTAAGCGGATCGAAGCGAAGGGTATCGCCGATTTCCAGACGATCGTGGCGGCCGGCATCAGCGAACAGCTGCTGCGGTGGAAGGGCATTGAAGCGACGGAGAAGATCGCGCAGTCGCCCAATACGAAAGTCGTGATCGTCGGTGCCGGGCGGGATGGGCTGCCGATCATCCTGGATACAAAGTAAGAGCGCTTCGCGCGAGGAAAAGAGAGACGGAAGCCGGGGAGGCCTAGTCCGCCTGAGCATCAGGGCCTGAAGCGCCGGGAAGAAGGAAGAAGGCATAAAGTAGAAAGCGTCAGGTACAAGGAAGAAGGTAGAGGGATGAAGGGACCGCGTACGGCAGCCGGTGAGGCTTCCTTCGCCCTTCCTCCTTTTGCCTTCTTCCTCTATTGTATGGGTATCGTCACCCTGCACACCGTCCCTTCCCCCTTCACACTCTCCACATCCAACGTCCCCTTGTGCTGTGCAATGATCTGGTGCGCCATCGGGAGCCCCATCCCCGTGCCGTCCGGCTTCGTCGTATAATAGAGGTTGAAGATCTTCTCCATCGCATCGGGTGGTATCCCGTGGCCTGAGTCTGCCACGGTGATCGACAATCCGTCGGCATCGACGCGCGATGCCAGCGTCACCGTGCCGCCGGCAGGCGTTGCCTCCAGTGCGTTGAGCAGGAGATTCAGCAACGCCTGCGTCATCTGGCCCCGGTCAAGAGGCACGGCCGTGTCGCCCGCCGATGTGGCACTGAAGCGCACCCCCTTCGCCTTCATCTGGCTCTCGACGAGCGTGGCGCAGTGGGTGATGAGTTCGCCGGGGACCACCGGTTCGAGCTGGAGGCGCGGCGGGCGCGCGAACCGGAGGAACGTGCCGATGATCCCGTTGACGCGGTCCGCCTCGCTCCGCAGGACGCCGGTGAGCGTCCTGTATTCTTCGGCATCCTGCGCCGGTGTGAACTCGTGCGCGAACCGTTGCGCGATCATGGCGATCGCATTCAGGGGATTCCGGATCTCATGCGCCACCCCCGAGGCAAGTTCACCGAGGGCAGAGAGCTTCTCGGCGCGCTGCAGTTCGCGCTGCACGCGCTGATAGTTGCGGTTGGCAATGATCGCCACCGTGGCCAGGGAGGCGAGGAGCAGGAGGACGAACAGGACGATGATCATCCTCCGTTGCATCCGGTCCTCGGCGGCGCGGACCTCTTCCATGGAGAGGCCGAGGCGCAGCACGCCCAGCATCGACCCTTCGATGGCCAGCGGGTGCACCACCTCAAAGACCGTGGTCTCGCCGAAGTCCGTCTCGCGGGTCAGCGTCGTGTCCGAGGACATCGCCAGGTCCAGGAACGGGTCCGCATCGAACGACGAGAGTTCCTTCACCTCGCCGCTCGCCGCGATGATGCCCTGCTGATCCTGCAATGCCGCGAACACGATCCCGCTATTGTCCCCCAGGTCCCGGATCAGCTTTCCGATGCCGATGCGCTTGCGGAACTCGAGCAGCTCGGCGGCGTCCAGGTTCAGGACGATCGCGCCGCCTTCCGGGCGGTGGCGGCGGACGGCGACGGCGTAGCGTTGCCCCTGCTCCATCCGGGCATCCTTCAATCCGATGACCATCACCGTGGTATCGCCGCGGAGAATGGGTGCGATCACATCCGCGGGCCGGTGCCGTCCTGCACCAATGCCGTGCCCTTCCTCTGCACGATGGTTGGAGAGCACCTTGTTGCCGGCAGGATCGAAGATGTTGATGCGGAAGATATGGTTGGCCTCTGCTATCGCCGCGAGGCGCTGTTCCGTCAGGGGCCCGGTGCGGTCAAGCTCGGCGATGAACCATGCGTTGTTCAGCAACCGCTCGGTCAGCAGGGCTTCGTTCTGTTCGGTGGAAAGGATGGTGTTCACGGAACTCTGATGGACCACTTCGACGAGCCCGAGGGCCTCTTCGTGGACGACATGGGAGAGTTCCTTCTTGCTCCGGTCGAGTTCCCAGAACGCGGAGAAGACGAGAAGGGTCCCGACCGTTGCCGTGACGGCGATCAGGACCCGGGGGCGTATGTTGACAGCGAAGGGCATGGGGATCGTGCTGCCAATGTAGCAAAATTCCGGCGCACTTTCAGGTCGCGGCACCGTTCAGGTCACGCACTGTCACGTGGCGTCAGGCCGCGGCCGTTCACGCTGCCGTTCAGGCGTCCTCTGTCAGGCCGCGGCCGTTCGGTCACTTTTCAGGGAAGGAGAGCTGGACGGTGAATGCGTTGTTGGTGTATGCGTAGAAGGGATCGTTGGACGCATTCCAGATGTGGTCGTAGGCGAGCCCGAGCGTGCACCGGAGTGCCGGGAGCGGCACGGTGAAGGTGACATTGACCGCGGAGCGGGTGTCCAGACGCTGCGACGCGATCTGCGTACCCGCTTCGTCAAATGCCGGCTGTGTCGAATACGTCCGCCATTGCCAGGTCCCCGTCAACCGCGCCTTGATGTCCCACGGAAGGATCTGTGTGAGCATGAGCGTGGTCTGCGGGCCTTCGTACCCGTAGTGGTCGTCGAAGATCTCATCGTCGGCGATGAGGCCCGACGTCGATCCGAGGTAGCGCGTGTCTTTGCGCAGGTTGAGCTGATAGCCGCCGGCAACGCTGAGTCCGGTCTGCTCGAACAGTGACTGCCCGATGCGGACGCTGCCGGCCAGCTGCGTGACGCCGGGGCTGGAGAGGGCACTCGAGCGGCGGCCACGTCCCGTGGCCACTACCGTGGTGTCCTCATTCGGCGTACTGTACAATTTCATGCCGAGGTCCACCTGGCCGATGATGGTCGTGCGCGACGGCAGAAAGGCCGAGCCCTGGATGAAGAACTGATGTTCGGCATGATCGAACGACGAGAGGTTCGGGAACCGCATGAGCCTCATCGTATAGCCGGTGCGGCCGACGAACATGTCCGAGAACTGATGCTTGAGCGAACTCGACAGCATGGCAGCACTGTTGTCGTAGTACGCGAACTCCTCCCGGTCGGTCCGCACGCTGTAACTCGCAGCGGCGTTCCACAGGGTCTCCTCGTCATCGCCAAAGAGCTCCGCGAAGGTGATGCCGCCGGCATGCACCTGATTGCTGCGTCCCGGGACCATGGTGAAGTAATTGTAGCCGCCGTTGTACTGCAGCGTCGTGTTCGTGCGGTCGGTGGTCCAGTCATACCCCGCCTGCAGACCCGCCGATATGATGCGGTCCGACAGGCGCAGGCTGTTGTTGTTCACGTTGTCGTCCACCATGGTGCCGACCTCGGCTTCCACCGAGAACTGAGCAGTTGCCGGAATGACGGAAAGAAGAGAGCCGAGGATGACCCCGGCAAGAACGTTCGTGTGTTTCACTTCTTCCCTCCCTGTCCGTACCGGTTTCCCGTGCCATTGCCTTTGCCCTGGCCTGCACCCGGCTGGCCATTCATTGCTCCCCGCTTGAACCCGAGTCCGCCCGCACGGCCATCGCAGATCCCATCGCCATCGGCGTCCACGAACCGGTCCTTGCGTCCTGCCTTGCCGTTCCCCTGGTGCTCGATCCGGTCGTCAATGCCGTTGCCGTTCTCGTCGCGGAAGCCTTCCTGTCCCGCCCTGACACGTTCGCGCTTCTGCTCTGCTGTGCGGTTGGCGGCGGTGGTGTCGCGCGATTGACTCGCGGCGGAAGCCGGCAGGAGAGCCAGCGTGGCGATCAACACTAACGTTCTGGAGTTCATGTGTCTACCTTTGTCTCAAGCCCGACGAAAGAACAACCGGGTGACGCAGGGCGGCATCGGAGGATCCGGTGCCGACCTGCGTCACCATGAACTTACTTGCCCCGTCCGCGTCCCTTGGGACCCGTACCGTCGCACACGCCCGTGCCGGTTCCGGTGCCCGTGCCGCAGCTGCCGTCGCGAAGGCCCATGCCCTTACCCTGTCCCTTGCCGAGCCCGCTCTGCGTGCCGTTCATCTTGCCGAACTTGTTGCCCGAGCCGTTCGCCGGCTTCGTGTAGTCCGCATCCTGTCCGTTGGGGATCCCGTCGCCATCGGTATCGACCGGACCGTGCTGGCCCATGGAGGTCTTGCCCGTCTTGCCGAGGGTCTGTGCCGCTGCATCCGTGTGCAGTGCGCCGAGGAACACGACCAGCGCGAGTGTGAGGAACAATGCCGTGATGCGTTTCATGATGATACTCCTTGTGTGATACCCTGTTCTTGAAAATTTGTTGTTTGTGAGAATGCTCATGAGCTTGCCCCTTGTCATTCAATGTCCGTGCCACAATTCCGTGCATACCGGTAACACCATGTCGTGTATGAAGTTGAATGCAATGTGGGGCCGCGGTGCCGCCGTTGGCCTCCACGAAACGATGGTCTCCCGCGTGTCTTCTCGACACTATTGTCGAGATTCCTCGTCAGGAGTGCCGACCTTTCCCATCTTTGCGAACAGTCGCGAAAACACCCCCGGAACCACGCGTAATCAACGACTATTTGATACCCATCTCTGGCACTACGTTTGAACAGAATTCCCTATCCTCTGTACGCTCTGATCCAGTACGACCATCACAAGGGACCGCACCATGAAAACCTTGTTCGTTCTCCTCCTTACCATAGCACTTACCCCTGCACTTCCAGGCCAGCAGAAAAAATCCGGCGATGACGCTCTGGGGACGCATCCCTATGATGCGTTCGAGAAGCCGAAGAGCTGCGGCACGGCCTGCCACAAGGACTTCTTCCAGCAATGGCAGCAGTCGATGATGTCGCAGGCATACACGCATCACTGGGATGAGATCGAGTACTTCAAGCTGGCCGTGCCGCATGCGGAGAAGGACCCGAAGGTCGCGGGCGTGAAGGCCGGGTGCAACGGTTGCCATTCGCCGATCGCTTTCATGGCGGGAGATGTGCCGCCGCCGAAGCCGGAAGCCAACAGCCGCGCGAATGAATCGGTCTCCTGCGACGTCTGCCATACCATCACCGGCTTTGCGGGCGACACGCCGTTCAATTTCAACTACATCAGCGAGCCGGGCAAGATCAAATACGGCCGCCGCGAGGGTGTGGTGTCGCCGGTACACGAGACGCGCAAACTCGAGTTCATCTCCAACCCCGACTTCTGCGGAACCTGTCACAACGAGAAGAGCCCCTATGGCGTCTGGGTGAAATCCACCCACCTCGAGTGGAAGGAAGGGCCGTACGCAAAGGAAGGCGTGCGCTGCCACGATTGCCACATGACGAAGGCCGAAGGCCAGATCGTCTCGCTGAAGCCGAAGGTCCCCGATGCCATGCAGCATCTGTTCCACGGTGCACATGACCCCGGCAAGGTGCGCGGTACGATCGAAGTGCGCATCCACCCCGATGGCCGGGAGGTGGAACCGGGCGAGAAGGTACGCTTCACCGTTGCCCTGTTCAACCAGAAGACCGGACACAAATTCCCGACCGGCTCCGCGGAAGAGCGAATGGTGTGGCTGCATGTGGAAGCCACCGATGCGAAGGGGAATGTCTATCACCTCCCCGTGGACAAGAAGGGATTCGTGGGAGAGGAATACACCATCGCAGCGAACACGCTGGCGTATCAGGATATGGGCATTCCGTTGAACCTGCCGGACTTCAAGGGTATCCAGCGCGACGGTGTGCCTCTCGGCGACAGGATCTTCCGCCTGCCGTATCTCGATCCGCAGGGGCGCATGACGATCATGCAGTGGAACACCGCATCGCAGGCGGTGGATTACCGCATCGGACCGCGGGAGACAAAGATGGAGAACTTCACCTGGGTGGTGCCGGGTACGTGCGCGCCGGGGCCGTTGACGGTGAAGGCAACGCTGAATTACCAGAAGCTTCCCACGCCGGTCACGGAATTCCTCGGCGTACCGATGGAAGAAGCCGAGATCATCGAGGTCAATACACACGCGACATCCGTCACCATACTCCCATGAGCATACCCATGAAACGCACTCTCTTTTTCACTCTGTGTACGCTGATGCTCCTGTCCGTTCTGGCCGTGGAAGCATCCGCGATCCCTGCGTTCGCGCGCAAGTACGATATGTCCTGCAATACCTGCCACCGTCCCGCCCCGCGCCTGAAGGCCTATGGCGAAGAATTCGCGGGGAACGGGTTCGTGCTCGCAGACAAAGAAGCGCCGCGTGCCTACCGTGACACCGGCGACGATGAACTGATGTTGCTCCGGGAGGTCCCGCTCGCGCTCCGGCTGGAAGGGTACGGGAGCTGGAAGTCCGGGGATGCCGGCAAGGCCGATATGCAGTGGCCGTACCTCGTGAAACTCCTCTCCGGCGGACAGATCGCCAAGGACGTGTCGTACTACTTCTACTTCTTCTTCGGCGAGAGGGGAGAAGTGGCGGGGCTCGAGGATGCATTCGTGATGTTCAACAGAGTCTTCAACAGCGAACTCGATATCTATCTCGGACAGTTCCAGGTGTCGGACCCGCTCTTCAAACGCGAGCTGCGGATGACACTGGAGGACTATCAGGTGTACCGTGTGAAGCCCGGGCTCTCGTCCGCGAACCTCACGTACGACCGCGGTGTGATGCTGACGTACGGGTTCGAGACGGGCACGGACATCACCGTGGAGCTTCTGAATGGCTCCGGGATCGGCGCCGCGGATGCATCGCGCAGCTTCGACTCCGACAAGTACAAGAACACCATGTTCCGGCTGTCGCAGGAGCTCGGCGAGCATTTCCGCGTGGGCGGGTTCGCCTATTTCGGGCGCGAGCAGGGGGAAAACCTTGACCTGGCCCCGAGCTGGAGAGGGGTTGCCACGAACGAGATGTGGATAGCAGGGCCTGACGTCAGCGTCGAATTCGGGAACGTACAGGTGAATGCGCAGTACGTGGCGCGGAGCGATGAGAATCCGTTCTTGTACACGCCGGGCTGGATCGCGGGGACAGGCCCATCGAAGGTGAAGACCAACGGCGCCTTCGGTGAAGTGATCTTCACGCCGGGCGGCGACGCAGGGAAGTGGTACGGTGCGGCGCTGTATAACTGGGTGGATTCCGAACAGAACTCGCTCGATTACCAGACGATCACGGGGCACGTGGGGTACATGCTCGCACGCAATTTCCGCGTCGTCGGTGAGGTCACGCACGACACGATCGCCAAGACCACGAAGCTGTCCGTGGGTTTTGTGAGCGCGTTCTAAGAACACTGTTCGGTTGCGTGAGATCAGCGGGCTGGATTCCATTCCGGAGCGACCGTCTTTGTGTAAAGTGCAGCGTTGCTTTCCACAAAGACTGTTGTTCACATCCTGCTTAACACAAGCCGGGAGCAGCGCGTCACTCCCGGCAATTTTTTGCCCCCCTGGAGATGGATGTCCCGGCTCCGCCCGTTCCTCGCGACACCGTCGCTCATCCACAGCATTTCTCCTCCCGCTTCCGTATCTTCTATCCATTGTGAATCCGACAAATTCGTCGAACAAGGGGCAAATTCGCCGAGCGTGATCTGCAGGAGCCGCGATTTTCGCGTGGATCGAGCGCTTTCCATGGCACGGTACGTGCAATTTGGTCAGGGAACCATTGAACGGATCCCGAGCAGACCATGACCATTGCCAAACCTGATGCGAAACCATTCTCCTGGAGAGCCTTCGTTACCTTCTACGTCGTGCTCTCGTTCCTCGTTATCGCTGTCACCGGGATCGTCCTGTTCATCACCCCGCCCGGACGCATCGCCAATTGGTCCGACTGGCGCCTCCTGGGGTTCTCGAAATCGCAGTGGCAGACCGTCCATACCATCTTTTCCTTCATCTTCGTCGTCGCGGCATCCTTCCACCTCTTCTTCAACTGGCGGGTCATTCTGGGCTACATGGCGAAGAGGATCCATGAAGGCATCAACAAGCGTCGTGAACTGGCCGGCGCGGTCACCGTCGGCATCATCGTGTTCGTGATGGCGGCCGATGGGATGGTGCCGTTCGGGACGGTGATGGCATGGGGAAGAGATCAAGAACAGCTGGTCGACACCCGCGACGGAACCTCCGGTCCCGCATGCGGAACTGCTGAGCGTCGCACGGCTCGCCGGCGAGATGAAGCTCCCCGTGAACGAACTCATGCAGCGCCTCTCCGCCGCGGGCATCGTTCCCGACAGTGCGGGGATGTCCATCAAGGACCTCGCATCGCGGTACTCCCTGACGCCGAAGCAAGTGTACGACCGCGCAGGCATCCAGCCTCCACCGGCCATGCCGGCCGGGGGCGGACCTGGCTACGGGCGCAAGAGCGTTGCAGCGTTGTGTGAGGAAGCAGGGATCTCCATCGACGAAGGTATCGCCCGCCTCGGTGCGGCAGGGCTCAGCGCAGAACCCGGGACAACGATCCGTACGGTCGCCGGGGCAGCCGGGATGTCGCCGGCAGATGTCGTCGCTATCATTCAAGGACAACCTACACGCAAGGAAGAATGAAGAAGAAGACCGTTGCCGTGATCTTCGGGACCCGTCCCGATACCATCAAGATGGCACCCATCATCCTGAAGCTCCAGGAGGAGCAGGAGTGGTGCCGGGTGGTCACCATTGCCACTGCACAGCACCGCCAGATGCTGGACCAGGTGCTGGATGTCTTTCACATCACGGCCGACCATGATCTCAATATCATGCAGCCGAAGCAGAGCCTGGCAACGATCACGCACAACGCCATCGAGGCATTGGACAATGTCCTCGTGCAGGAATCGCCGGACATGGTGCTGGTGCAGGGCGACACGCTGACCACCTTCGTGGGAAGCCTCGCGGCGTTCTTCCGTCATGTGCCTGTCGGCCATGTGGAGGCCGGACTGCGCACGAACGATAAGACCCAACCGTTCCCGGAAGAGATCAACAGGCGGCTGACGACGGTGATCGGCGATCTCCACTTTGCACCGACCGACACCGCGCGGAAGGCCTTGCTGCGTGAACGCGTCGATCCACGGACCATTCACGTGACCGGCAACTCCGTGATCGATGCGCTCCACATCGCGGTCGGGCAGAAACACACGTTCTCGACACCTGAGCTCCAGAGAGCGGCGGCGGACAAGCGGAAGTTGATCCTCGTGACCATGCACCGCAGGGAGAACTGGGGCGAACCTATGCGTGGCGCCGCACTCGCGCTGCGCCGCATCGCGGAATCGTCGCCCGATGCGCTCGTCGTCTTCCCGATCCATAAGAACCCGATCGTCCGCGATGCCGTGATGCCCGTGCTCAGCGGGATGGAGAATGTGATGCTGATGGAGCCGCTGGATTACATGGACTTCGTCCACATCATGGCGCGGTCGCACCTGCTCATCACGGATTCGGGCGGGGTGCAGGAGGAAGGGCCGGCGCTGGGCAAGCCCGTGCTCGTGCTCCGCGAGGTGACCGAACGCCCCGAGGCGGTGAAGTACGGCACGGTGAAGCTTGTCGGGACCGATCCGGAGAAGATCTATGCCGGCGCGAAGAGGCTCCTGGGTAACGCGGCGGCGTACAGGAAGATGGCCGGTGCGGTGAATCCGTACGGCGACGGCAAAGCCTCGGAACGTACGGTGGATGCGATCAAGCACTTCTTCGGTTTGCGAAGGACGATGGGGAAGGAATTCGTCGCGAAGAAGAAGCGATAATGGAAGATGGAGGATTGAAGATCGAGGATCGAGAAAGACCGCACTTGCCGGTCGTCGATCGCCACTTGCCGATCGTGAATGGGGAAAAGAAAGAAGTGACGCGATATGGAAGAGTTGAAGACGAGGGGGAACGTGGGACGGCGGAGATCTTCCGGGGCGTGGTTGTACCTTTCACTTCTCGCGCTTCTGCTGCTTTTTGCTGTCGCTGCTCCCGCATCGGCGGAGCCGCCGAAGAAGGTCCTCATTGTCGTTGAGGGGAGGACCGACCCCACCAGCTTTGCCATTGGTGATGGACGCCATCTTGCCGCACTGCTCGGTCATTTCAATGTGACATCCACCGTGATCGGCGTGGACGACTACGCGTCCGGCCGCATGCAGGCATTCGCGCAGGTCTTCTATATCGGATTCCATGCAAAGAATGCGGTCCCCCGCCCATTCCTCGACGATGTGCTCGCCGGGTCGACACCCGTGATGTGGATCCATACCGGCTTCCGGGAGTTCTCGGCATCGCACGACCTGAAGAAACGGTTCGGGTTCACCGTCGGCGGCATGGATTCCACAGGCGTCTACACGGTCGTCGAGCGCGGCACCGACCGCTTCACCAAGACCGAGCCGATGTTGAATGTGGTCACGATCACCGATCACGCCCGTGTGCGGGTGTTCGCGACCGTCTACGCGCCGAAGTCCGGCCGCCGCCTTCCGTATATCATAGGCTCCGGAACGTTCCTGTACTGTGCCGACTCGCCGTTCTCGATGACCGGGCCATCCGACCGGTACATCATGTTCGCGGACATGCTGCACGACATCCTCGGCGAGGACCATGATCATTCCCACTCCGCACTCATCCGCATCGAGGATGTGAATCCGATGGAGCAGCCGGACCGGCTGCGTGACGTCGCCGATGTGCTTTCCTCCCGGGGTATCCCGTTCCTGGTGGGGGTGTCGCCGTTCTATGTGATCCCCGCCGAAGGCGTCCGCGTCAGCCTCTCCGACAAGCCCGATCTTGTCGATGCCCTGAAGTATATGGTCAACAACGGCGGCACGATCGTGATGCACGGGATCACCCACCAGTACCGGGGCACCACCGGGGCGGACTACGAGTTCTGGGATGAGAGTACGAACCGTCCGATCGCCGGTGAGACCGAAGAAGGGGTCCGCCGGAAGGTCGAGCTGGGCATCCAGGAGTTCATGCGCAACGGATTGTATCCACTGGTCTGGGAGACCCCGCACTACACCGGGTCGTTCACGCTGTATAACGTGATCGGCGACTATTTCACGACCGCGATGGAGCAGCGGCTGACCATCGAGAATGCCGACTACAGCCAGTTCTTCCCGTACATCATCCGCCGGGATCTCTTCGGCCAGATGATCTATCCCGAGAACCTGGGATACGTTCCGCTGAGCACCGACCCGGCCGTCGGCCGTGCGCGGATCCGGGAGATGGCGCGCGATGCACGCACCAATCTCGCGGTGCGTGATGGGTTCGCCGCGGGGTTCTTCCATTCGTTCGTGGACCATGCGCTGCTCGAGGAACTCGTGGATTCGCTCCGCGCGATGGGCTATACGTTCCTCGATGTGCGCGAGGATCGCCACCGCGTCGCCATGCGCGACCGCGTGATCCTCACGGGATCGCAGGACTACAGTGTCGCGCTCACCGACCAGTATCTTGCCGAGACCACCTTTGACCGCAACGGAGAACCGATCGCGCGCGTGACGTCCGAAGAGCGGCTGACCGGCACGAGCACGCATTCCGTGACCTTGAACCCGGGGGAGTGGTACAAGGCCGAGCCGACAGAATTCCGGGAGCGCCAGTTGTCCACGATGGACCGCGCATGGTTGAAGGTCCGCCAGGCAACGGCAGCCATCCTCGCTCCGGGAGGGGGCTGGCGTGAAGCCAGGCCGGCCGTGCTCTGGAACCAGTATGCCCGCGGTGCGGCGTACAATGACCAGGCCTCGTTCGCGGCGTTGTTCGCGAGCGTCAGCATCCCGGTGGATACGATCTTCGTCGGCGAACCGGTGGATCCGGGCCAGTACAATGTCATGGTCGTCCCCTACGGATTCGTGGACTCCCTCCGGCTGGAGGAGTATGATGCTCTCGTGCGGTGGGTGAAGGCCGGCGGATGCCTGATCACCGATACGCACAACTATCTGATCGAGGAGATGGGGTTCCACTTCACCGGGACGTTGATCCGGGTGAACCGCGTGCAGGACCGGATGTTCCCCGAGGAGCGCATCTCCTGGCGCATGGCGGAACCCCTTCCGAAGTTCGAGGTGGGGGATGGGGATGAGGTCTTCTGCATGGACAACGAGACGGAGGCGCCGCTCGTTGCCGGCAGGGAGTTCGGCAAGGGGAAGGTCATCTTCATCGGTACGCGGTTCGACCCCCACTCGCAACTGGGGTACAGCCACTATCCGTTCATGATGGAATACATCCGCACCTTCTTCAGCGTTGCGCCGGTGTTGCGCCGGGAGGCGCTCGAGATGTACTTCGATCCCGGCTTCCGGCACTCGCAGAGCATCGAACAACTCATCAAGCTCTGGGTCCAGCAGGGCATCCGGCGCATCCACGTGGCCGGCTGGCACATGTATCCGAAATACACCTACGATTATGAACGGCTGATCACTCTCGCCCACGCGAACGGCATCCTCGTGTATGCGTGGTTGGAACCGCCGCAGGTGAGCCAGAAGTTCTGGCTGGAGCATCCGGAATGGCGCGAGAAGAACTATCTCGGCCAGGATGTGCGCCCCTCGTGGCGCTACCCCGTGGCCATGACCGATTCGCGGGCGCGGCAGGCGATGCTTGCCGAGTACAACGCCTTCCTCCACAAATTCGATTTCGATGGCGTGAACATCGCCGAGCTGTACTTCGAGGCGGGGTTGGGCCTGTCGGAACCCGCGCTCTACACGCCCATGCATCCGTCGGCGCGGCGGGACCTCCTTGCGTTGCTCGGTCAGGATCCGGCCGGACTCTTCGACCCGCGTTCGTCGATCCACTGGAAGGAACACCCCGCTGTGCGGAACCTCGTCAGCGCGTACCGCGTCCGGACCCTCGACCGCGTCTATCGCGAGATCCTGGGCGTTGCACAGGCGATCGGGAAGGAGCGGGAAGGATTCGAGGTGATCGTGACGGCGATGGACAGCTACGGATCGCCGGAACTCCGGGAGCAGATCGGCGTGGACATGGACGGCATCATCCGCCTGCAGAAGGAGTTCGGGTTCGCCCTGCAGGTGGAGGACCCCGAACGGCGCTGGTCCACGGACCCGATGCGCTATGAGTCGATCGGTGCCGACTATGCCGGGCGCCTCGGCTCCGCGGAGAAGCTGCTGCTGGACCTGAACATCCTGTCCTTCCGCAGCAAGGATGTGATCACCCCGTTCCCGACGATGATCCAGACAGGCACGGAGTGCTTCCAGTTGGTCCGTGCTGCGGCGCTGGGCGCTCCGCGGTCAACGATCTATGCGGAGTCGAGTGTGAACCCGCAGGACATGCTGCTTCTCTCCGCGGCCTATGCGGGGGCAGCGTCCATGCACCATGAGGGCGGGGGCTATCACATCGAAACCCCGCACCACCTGATGCTCAAGCTGCCTCCGGCGGTCAAGGAAGTGTATCTGGATGGGATACCGCTTGCGCCGGTGCGCGACAATCTGTACATGATCCCCTCCGGCAACCACATCGTGGCGCCGGTGAGCGATGTGACCGGCCTCGATGTCGCCCCACCAGTTCTTTCCGCACATCCTTTCCATCACCGGCACGCTCCATGCGATCGACTATGACATGCGGACGCTCAGGTTCCAGTATACCTCGGACGGACGCTGCCTGGTGATGGTGAACCGCGAGCCGCATGGCCTCCTGATCGATGGCGTGGAGCATCCGTTCGCGGTGATGAAGGGCAACGATGGGTTCACGCTCTTCCTTCCCGCCGGCGCGCACCGGGCCGAGATCGTTGCGGGGGACATGTTCTCGTATGGCGTCAACCTGACAAGTTTCTGGTCTTCCACCGCCATCGCCTGGTTCGGCATCGCATCGGTGGTTCTGCTGCTCGGCATGTACGCCGTGGTCGTTGTGCGCCGCAGGTCCGCGGTTGCCCCTGAGAGGAGTACCCCGGCATGACGCTTCTTGAAGTTGACCTGAGCGCTCTGTTCGTCGTTGCGGTCATCCTGATATGGTTCATGATCGGGTATCAGTTCCTGCTCACCGTGTTCGGCTACATCAATTTTCTCCGCTCGGCACGGGAACGAAAGGACGTCGATGGCATCTCCTTTACGTATCCGACCTGCACGATCCTCATCCCCGCACACAATGAGGAGATGGTCATCCGCCGCACGGTGGAGTCCATGTGCCGGCTTGTGTATCCGCGCGACCGCCTGAAGATCATGGTGATCAATGACGGATCGAAGGACCGGACACGGGAGATCGTGCTCGAGCTGGCGGCGCAGGACGACCGCGTCGTGCTCTTCGATGTGCCGCAGGGGCAGGGCGGGAAGGGGAAATCGCGTGCGCTGAACCTGGGCATCCGCCAGGTGGATGCGGAGATCATCGCGATCTATGATGCCGACAACACGCCCGATCCGGACGCGCTCCGGTATCTCGTGGCCCAGCTCATCCTCCACCCCGAACTGGGTGCGGTGCTCGGGAAGTTCCGGACGGTGAACAAGAACGCCACGTTGCTGACGCGCTTCATCAACATCGAGACCCTCGGGTTCCAATCGATGCTGCAGGCCGGCCGGTGGCAGATGCATCACATCGCGACCCTGCCGGGGACGAACTTCGTCATGCGCGCCGCGCTCATCGCGGAGCTTGGCGGGTGGGATGAGGAAGCGCTCACGGAGGATTCCGAGCTGAGCATCCGCATCTACGAACACGGCTACCGGATCAAGTACATCCCGTATGCCGTCACGTACGAACAGGAGCCGCAGGAATGGGCGGTGTGGATCCGGCAGCGCATGCGGTGGGTCCGGGGGAACAACTATGTGATCGGGAAGTTCTTCCGCCACATCCCCCATTTCAAGAACCGGCGCCTTGCCTTCGATCTGCTCTATACGCTCGCATTGTACTATGTCTTCTTCATCGCGATCGTCATTTCGGACATCCTGTTCGTTGTCAGTGCCTTGAGCCTGGTGAGCATCGCGCTCCCGGGGCCGTACACCGCGGTGTGGATCCTGGCGTTCTTCCTGTTCCTGGGGGAGATGCTGGTCACGCTCTCCTACGACCGCGAGGATACGCTCAGCAACCTCGGTCTCGCGTTCCTCATGTACTTCACGTACTGCCAGCTCTGGATGTATATCGTCATCAAGGCGTGGTGGTCGGATTATGTGCGGAAGGAGAAACGGGTGTGGGCGAAGACCGAACGGTTCGCGGTGGGAGCGGCGGAACAAGTGAAGACCGAAGAGTGAAACTCGACGTGTGAAGGTTGAAGATGTACGATCGAAGGTTGAAGTCCAAAGACCGGAGATCGACGTGTGAAGATAGGGGCGTGAAGGTTGAAGCGTAGCACTCGCAGTGCGCTCTTGAATGAGAGAACGAAGGACACCCGGAAGAGATGGTGAACACGTGAAGTGTTTCAGGATGGGAATCAAATGAACAAGAGAATGTGGTGGTTGCTGCCTGTGTTGCTCGTAGCGGGGGCCCGCGGTGGGGCTCAGGCGCAGTTCAATGGGTTCGCTTCGGCGTCGTACGGCTATCACAGCGATCCCCTTTACAATTATGAGACCATCCCCGACCAGCTCCGGCAGGGGTACCTCGAACTGCAATACCTTCAGCCGGTGGGAAAGGGAACGCTGTCGGCCGCCTACGTCGGCGGGTTGATGGTGTTCAACACATTCACCGACCGCAACTATCTCGAACATTCCGTACGTCTCGGTTACCGGAATGCGTTCGGGATCCCGCCGCCCCTCCCCCGGCGCCCCGGCATTCCTCCGGCGGCGACGAAGGAAGAAGGCGATGAAGAGAACGGGGAAGAGGAAGAAGAAGAGGACGACCGGCCTGTGGATCCGGATTCCGTGCGGACATTCCTGGACCTTCAGCTGCGGGGCTCGGCACGGCACGACAAGCAGGCGTACCGCGAATTCGACAATACCGGCATTGCGCTCACCGCCGTCCTGCGCATGCCCGTGCGCCGCTGGTATATCCGGGTCCTGAATGATGTCGGGATCCGCTCCTACACCGATCTTCCCGAGCTCTCCAATCTCACGGAACATCTCACCCTCCAGACCGGCCGCGTGTTCAGGAATGGCCTCAGCGTCGGGTTCGCCGCGTCGGGCGGCATGAAATATTACACGACGGACCTTGTCGATACCACGCAGTTCGAGTCGGTGCGGACGTACGTCGAAAAGGAGAACGGCAAAGGGAAGGGCGGTGCGAAGCTGGTCGTGCCTTCCGACAAGAAGATCCTGACGAACGCAACGACGACGATCTCATGGCAGGTCGCTGCGGGCATCTTCGGTGGATTCACATGGGATGGCGGTTCGGTGCTTGCTGATGGCTGGTACCGCATCAATCCCGGGAACGGCACACGCTACCTGGCACAGTATGCGAACTCGTCGATGCTGAGCGAGGACATCTACACGGATTTCTTCTCGTATGATGGCCCGGAAGGCAGGATCATCTGGAAGCAGGGCCTGCCCCTGGGCCTGCAGTCGATCATTACCTGCGGCATCGCCCGCAAGCAGTTCGAAGCGCCTGCACTCGACCTCAACGGGACCGACGCCGGTGTGTCGCGCCGGGATGTGCACAGCTATGCCGAGATCTGGCTTTCACGCTATATCACGCTCAGCGACGGGCTCGGGCTCGATGTCGCGCTGAGCGGCGCGGTCGTGCGGAACCAGTCGAATGATGCCTACAATGACTTCGGGCTGTATCAGGTGGGGGTGAGTATAGGACTCGGATTCTAGAGGAGACGCAATTGAGGATCGTCCGTTGCCAGTTGTCGATTGTCGATGGGAAGCGAAGATACCCGGTGATGAGAACAAGTGAAGAGAACATCTGAAGATGGAAGGTCGAAGAGCGAGAATTGAAGATGGAAGGTTGAAGAGCGAGAATTCCAGATGGAAGATCGAAGGTCGATGATCGAAGTGCAAGAATCAGCAATTGAGGATCGACAATGAGGGTTTGGGGAGCAAAGAGTATTCTGTTCGTGGTGATCATGCTGGCAACCAATGCCACCGGCGTTGCGGGTGATTGGCAATGGCAGTATCCGCTTCCGCAGGGGAATACGCTTGCGAAGATCGCGTTCGCCGACGCATCCACAGGGTACGCCGTGGGCAACGATGGCACGATCATGGTCACACATGATGCCGGCCTCCACTGGGACGTGCAGTACATCGGCGTCACGGACCATCTCCGGTCCCTGTGCGTCGTTGACGTGAACACCGTCTGGATCGTGGGCGACAACGGGACGATCCTCCATACGACGAACGGCGGTGCCCTCTGGTCCGAACAGTCCAGCGGAACGGTGAACGGCCTGAATGGCGTCTTCTTCCTCGATACGGCACGCGGTTGGGCGGCCGGCGATGTCCGCACGATCATCAGGACGACCAACGGAGGTACGACATGGTCCACGGCAACGATGCCGACGGGACAGGGAAATGCATCCATCAATAGCGTGACGTTCACCTCGGCAACGGCGGGCTGGGCGACGGGCTCCGGAAGTGCAGGGGCCGGATCGCTGTATAAAAGTACCGATGGCGGTGCGTCGTGGACCCTCGCGCAAATGTTGACCGCGTCGGGGCAGGACATCGCGTTCGTGGAAGGGGGCCAGACGGGATTCATCGTGGGTTCCGGCGGGCTCATCATGACGACAACCACCGGCGGTGCAACGTGGACACCGGCTGCTTCCGGTACGACACGCGGACTGAACGACATCTTTCCGGGGAACGGGCAGGAGTGCTGGATCGCAGCGGATGATTCCGTCCTGCTGCACTCCACGAACGGCGGGGCCTCATGGAGCACCGAGGCCCTTCACGGCACCTACGCAACGATCAACGGTGTGGCCGTTGCGGGCACATCGGTCGTGGCGGTGGGCGAGTACGGATTCGTCGCGCGGAAGCCATCGGGCGGAAGCTGGACGATGCTGAACAGCGGCACGACGCCGGCGGTGAACTGGCTGGCATTTTCCGATGCGATGAACGGCATCGGGGTCGGACAGTGGGGCTTCATGATACGGACGACCGATGGGGGGAAGGTGTGGACACCGGTGATGAACGGACTCACCGGAGACTCATTCTACGGCGTGGCCTGCATCGGATCGAAGGTCTGGGCCGTCGGCGATCTGGGCGTCCTGCTCCACTCCACCGACCGGGGCGAGCATTGGGCTCAACAGACCACCGGCACGACGATGACACTTCTTGGCGTCTCGTTCACCGATGAATCGCACGGCTGGGCCGTTGGCGATGGCGGTGTCCTGCTCCGCACGACCGACGGCGGTGCACATTGGATCGCGGGCGTCAGCGGCACGACGAACACGCTGTACGGGATCGCCATGCGGCCGGGACCCAGAGGATGCGCCGTGGGAGAGTCGGGTGCCATCCGGCACAGCGCCGACGGTACCACGTGGGCATCCGGATCCGCACCGGTCTCCACCGTTCTCTGGAGCACCTCCTTCGCCGATGATGTGCACGGCTATGCCGCCGGCGGGAGCGGTGTGATCCTGTACACGGCCGACGGGGGAGGGACATGGCTCAAAGGCACGACGGGCACGGTCCGGAACATCTACGTTGCTTCAGGCGTCTCGGCGGCCACGGCATTCGCCATCGGGGATACCGGCCTCGTGCTGTCGACGGTGAACGGCGGATCGGTATGGACACCGGGGTATGCCAAAACCAGCAATGACCTGTTCGGGCTCCATGTGCTTTCCGATACGGTCGCATGGGTCAGCGGCGACAATGGATCGATACTCTGTATGGGTACCCCGACGCTCTCCGTGCCTGTGAACGTCCGCCAGGAGGCGGCCGGCACGGTCCCCTCTGTGGCCGTGCTGCACCCGAACTATCCCAATCCGTTCAACCCTTCCACGACGTTGCGGTACAGCATTCCGGCGGGCGCGCATGTCGTGCTGAAGGCGTACAGCGTGCTCGGGCAGGAGTTTGCGACACTTGTGGATGCATGGCAGCCAGCGGGGATGCACCAGATCGTCTTCGATGCAGACCGGAGCGGTATGAAGAGTTCAGGAGTGGTGATCTTCAGGCTGGAAACGTCCGGAGCAGTGGTGGTAAGCCGGGGAGTTCTCGTGCAATAGCTGCAGACTCTCGGGGTCGAAGTGATGGCCCACGGAGTCATCGGAGATCGGCCCGGAGGCCCGGCGGCCCGGCGCTGGGGGCCAGGCGTCGTGCGATCGTTGGGAACTCACAGGCCGAGGGGCTCCTTACAACACAAAGGAAAAAGGACGATGGTCTGCCTTTTTCCCTTTGCCGCTACTCCCGCGAAGCGTGGTGCTACATGGCCGCGATCACGCGGTCGAGCCGCGCCTTCACTTCCAGTGCCACGGGCACCATGTCGTTGTTCTCGATGATGACGCTCATGATCATCGGGTCGAACACCGACACACGCGTGCGGCCGTCCTTCTCGTACACGATCACGTTGCACGGCAACAACAGGCCGATCTCCTCCTCGACCTGGAGCGCCTTGTGCGCGAAGGGGGGATTGCACGCGCCAAGGATGACGTAGCGCGGAACGTCCACGTTGAGCTTCTTCTTCAGCGTCTCCTTTACATCGATGGTCGTCAGGACCCCGAACCCTTCCTTCTTCAGCTCTTCCGTCACCTTCTCGACCGCCTGCTCGAATGGCAGGGCAACCTCTTTGGATGTGCCGTAGCGCATTGTCGCCTCCCTGTGTTATCGGTAAAGGAAATTCCATTCCGCAATGCCGCCATCGAGGCTCGCCGTGCGGTACCCGAGCTTCTTCAGCCGCGCCGCGCCCATGAGGCTCCGGCTGCCCGACTGGCAATAGCACACGATCTCGCGATCGATATGCTTCTTCAATTCATCCGTCCGTGTGGCAAGCTCCTGCACGGGGATATGGATCGCGCCCTTCATATGTCCGCCGTTGTATTCGCCGGCCGTGCGCACATCCAGCAGCACCACGCCGCCTTCCTTGAGGCGGTCCGCCAGTTGCGACGGTGTATACCGTGCGACGGACCGGGTGAGCAGGAACTTCCGCGCGTAGATGAAGATCAGGAACGCAAGGATGCCATAGAGTACGATCTGTGATGTCGTCATTTGTTCTCCGTGTGTTGGACGGGCAATCCTTCCGAATTCCAGCGGTTCATGCCGCCCGTCATATTGCGTGCTTCAAATTTCTGTTCGCGCAGGAAGCTCGTTGCCATGCCGCTGCGGTTCCCGGAACGGCAGATGGCGATGATGGTCCGCCCCCTGTACGGGGCAAGTTCTCCCACCCGCGCCTCGAGTTCCTGCACCGGGATCAGGATCGATCCGGGGACGTGGCCTGAAGGGCCATCGAACTCCTGCTGCGTCCGGACATCAAGGAAGAGATAGAGCGAATCGTTCCCGAGCTGCGCATGTGTTTCGGCAGGGGTGATCACCGGGATATCCGGGCCCTGGCATGCCGCGAGGCTGGTCAGGAGGATGCCTGCGATGAGGAGAAGCAGTGTGTTCCTTGTCATGGGCGTTTCCCCTGCTGGAGAACAATATAATAGTGGGAAGCATTCAGCGCCCCATGCTCGAGCACGGTATAGTGCCCTGCTACCTGAGCAAGAAGGCTGCTCTCCGCGAGGCGTTCGGATTCCGGCGGGCCTTGTTCTTCGACCTGCCGCTTCCATTCCACGATGGCGATCCTTCCGGCAGGGCCGGTCAGCCGCGCCGCTTCGCCGATGAACCGGAGAAGGTCGGGGGTCTCATGCGCCACGAACGCCATGAATGCCATGTCTGCGATCCCGTCGGAGACCGGCACCGTGTACTCGTCCGAGAGGATCAGGGTCATGTTCGCAGGCACACCCTGGCCTTCCATGAACGTGAGCATCCCCTGGGCGATATCGGCCGCGAACACACGCCCTTCCGGGCCAACGATCTCTGATGCGGCACGGGCAAAGAACCCCGTCCCGGCACCGATATCCACGAACGTCATGCCGGGTTTCAACCCGAGCTTCTGCAGCGTCTCCACCGGGGGGATGAGCTGGTACCGCTCTGCACGCTCGAGCCGCGCGGCGTTGCCTGGTTCGAACTTATGCATGCGCGGACCTCAGCCAGCCATACGTACCGCCCTGCAGATTGTGTACCGCGGTGAACCCTTTCCTGTCCAGATAGGAGGCGACCTCCGCCGAACGTGCCCCGCTCTGGCAGATCACCACGAGCGGGATCGACCGGTCGTCCGGGAGGTCCTGCATACGGCCCGTCACTTCATCCATGGGGATGTTCACCACCCCGGGAACCGCTCCGAACGCCTGCAGTTCGAACGGCTCGCGCACATCCAGAAGGAATGGCGCGGGAGCCTGCGTGAGAAGGTCTTTCAGTTGCTGCGGCGTGATGTTCTTGACGCTCATGCGATATCCGGTCCCTGTGAACGATGTCGTGAAGGTGAATGATGCCGATCCTACTTGATGCCCCACTTCTTGAGGCGATACCGGAGGTTGCGCTCCGATATTCCCAGTTGGCCTGCCGCGCGGGACTGGTTCCCTTTGTGTAACCGCAATGCCTCCAGCACAAGTTCCTTCTCCAGGCGGTCCACCTGCCCGGGCAGGTCCGCCACCTCGCGACCGGCGGATGCGGGCGGCTCCGGCTGCAGGTTCTTCATGACCGGCGGCAGATCCTCCATCGTGATCACATCGCCGCGTGCCAGGATCACCGCACGCTGGATGATATTCTCCAGCTCGCGCACGTTGCCCGGATACGCATGGCGTTGCACCAGTTCCCATGCCTCGCGCGACCACGACATCGCGCTCCGCTGATTCTCCTGCGAGAAGCGCACGGTGAAATGTTGTGCGAGCGGTGCGATGTCCTCGCGCCGTTCGCGCAACGGCGGGATGTCCAGGGTGACGACGTTCAGCCGGTACAACAGGTCCTCACGGAACGTGCCGGCCTTGATCATGGATTCCAGGTCGCGGTTCGTGGCCGCGATGAGCCGCACATCCACTTCGATCGGGGCCGTGCCGCCGACACGCTCGAACGACCGTTCCTGCAGCACCCGCAGCAGCTTCACCTGCATGGAGAGCGGGATGTCGCCCACCTCGTCAAGGAACAACGTCCCGCCGTCGGCCGCTTCGAACCTCCCGCGGCGCTGACGGTCGGCCCCGGTGAAGGCGCCTTTTTCATGTCCGAAGAGTTCGCTCTCGAGCAGATGTTCGTTCAACGCGGCGCAGTTCACAGCGATGAACGGCTCCGCCGCGCGCGGACTGTTATAATGGATCGCGCGCGCGATGAGTTCCTTGCCCGTGCCGCTCTCGCCGCGCACCAGCACGGATGCCCGGCTCTGGGCAACGCGCCCCGCGGTATTCAGTACGGTCTCCATCGCCGGCGAGCCCGCGATGATGCCGGTCAGCGCATAGCGGTTCACCAGCTGCTCTTTCAGCAGCCGGTTCTCGGAGATGAGCTGTTCGCGTTCGCCGATGCGCTGCATGAGCACGTCGAGTTCGCCCAGATCGATGGGCTTCGTCAGGTAGCTGTAGGCGCCGTCCTGCATCGCCTGCACGGCCTGTTCGATCGTGCCGAACGCCGTCATGATGATCACGGTGGTATCCGGGCTGATCTTCCGGACCTCCCGCAGCAGATCGAGCCCCGTCCTGTCGGTCATCCGCATATCCGTCAGAACGATGTTCGGGACTTCCTGCGCAACGAGCGTGAGTGCTTCGCCAACGCTTCCCGCTTCACGCACGGTATGCGCCTTCTTCCTCAGGAATCCGGCAAGCACGGTACGTTGTCCGGGCTCATCGTCCACAAGGAGGATCGAGAAACGGGGCGTCATGGCCATGGTGTGTCCGGTGGCCTTCAGGCCGCGACCTTCGGTGGTTCGATCTTGAATGAATGGGTGAGGGCGACACTCGCCTTCAACATTGCAGAGACGGCGCAATACTTGGTCGTCGACAGTTCGATGGCGCGTTCAACATCCGCCGGGTTGATGCCGGTGCCGT
Source organism: Ignavibacteriota bacterium (assembly GCA_016707525.1). NCBI lineage: Bacteria > Pseudomonadati > Ignavibacteriota > Ignavibacteriota bacterium. Next base: position 29,777 of record JADJHP010000016.1, on the reverse strand, counting down.
AGAAGACGTACTCGACGTGGATGCTCGTATAGACCTGCGGATGTTCCTCGGCCTGCGTTGCGGTGAGGTTCATTTCGAAGTCCTGCACCGGTACGCGCTTCTTCCTGAGGATCGCCACCACATCGCTCCCCGTGCACCCGCCGAGCGCGAAGAGGATGAGCTCCTTGGGGCGTGATGCGGCATTGCTTCCGCCGAAATCCGCCGGCCCATCCATGTTCACCCAGTGTCCGGAATCGCCCTTCGCCATGAAGGTGACACCATTGTTCACTTGCTTCACAACCGCCTGTTTGGTCGCCATTGGAGCCTTTCTGAGTCGCTGAAGTTCAGTCTTTTCAATAAGATGCAGTGATCGGGCGAAAGGGGGCACTTTTGTCGAATGGCCTGCAAGGGCTAAAAAATGCCCAAAACAAGCCGGATCAAGGGTGTTCCGGGACCGACCGGACGGCGTCCATGAGCGCGTCGGCGATCTGATCCGCCATGACGATCTTATGCGCACCGGTGGTTCGATGGGCGTCGGCGGTTTGAGGCGCCCCGGTGGTCCGATGGGCGTCGGCGGTTTGAGGCGCCGGGTCCATGGGCGAGCGTGGGCGTGCGTGTGGCCCGTGTGCGGGCGGCTCCATGGGCGTCGGCCGCCCCTCCAGACACGTTCCAAATCTTCGCCGCTGTGAATCCAAACTTCTCCTGGACAGGCCCGACCAGGTCGGGGCGCACCGTGAGGAGTACCGTTGCCGAAGGATCCCGCAGAAGGGCACGGAGGGCCGGTGCCCAACCCATCCCTTTCATCTCCAGGGGGCCGACCTCATCCACGAAATGGACCACGCCCTTTCTCTCTCCCCCGGGGGTAAGCGCCGCGAGTCCCGCCGCGATGCCATCGCCGTTGAACGTGAACCGGCCGACGAACTCCCCGGGAGACACCCCGTGGATCCTGCACAACGGCAGGCGTTGTTTGGTATGAATGATCCCGATGTCATATCCCACCCGCAAATCGCCCTCATACACAACATGCGAGAGAAAGCCCCGTGCAATGCCGCCGCGCTTCCCGATGCTGGCGATCACTTCCGACACACGTGTGGTCTTTCCTGCGCCCTGCGATCCGCTCACGATGAACACGGTGGCACCGCGAAGGGCGCGCATCGCGTCGAGCCTGTGGATGATGATCCCCAGCATGCGGCGCATGGAGCGGAAGGGGTGACGGAAGCCGGAGCCTTCCTGTGATACTCCCTGGAGCATCGAAGGGAGCGCCTGGAACGCCACGCGCATCGCGAGGGAGAGCGTGCCGAGTCCGCGTTTGAAGAACCACGCCATGATGACGGGGTTGCGGAGCTCGATGCCTATCGCGCCGAACGCACCGATCACGATGATGGCGCGGGCGGTCATCACCACGCCGCTCTGGAGTCCCGTCCACCAGGTCCCTTTGCCTTCCGGTGCGATCACGCCGAGCAGGATGCCGGCAAGGAGGGCGACCGCGGCGAGCTCAAGCCAGAGGCGCACGCGGCGGAACTTGGGGCGGAGCGCGGGATAACGGACGAGCACGGCCGCGAGATAGAGTGCGGCAGGCACGGGGGCGGCGAGCGGCGGGAGCAACGGCAGCAGGATGAGCCCTGCGATCATGAGCACGGCATGGGCGACGAGCCATCCCATGGAGAAGCGTGTCGTGGTGCTGTGCAGCAGGTCGGGAGCGGCCTCATCCGCGCCGGCCCACGCATCGGCCGCCGGCGCATCCGCGGGCACACTCCGTGCGATCGCGATCCCCACGGCGGCGGCCACGGCACCCGGAAGCGCCTGCACGGCAACGAACCAGAAGAGGATATGTGCGGGATCGGCACCGGCAACGCCGAACGTGTTCGCAAGGAAGGTGAACAGCGATCCGTACATCCGTGCGGCATCCATCCCGTACGTGAGGAGGATGGCGACGAGCTTCTGAATGATCGGTGCCACGGTAGCGAGCATGCCGCCGATGATGCAACCGGCGATAGTGAAGCGGAACGATCCGGCCGCCGCGGCGATGATGAACGCTTCCAGCATGATCCCGATCATCGGGCCGAGGATGACGGCACTGGGCGAGATCGATTTCATCAGCGCGCACACGACGCCCGCGCGCCAGATCACGCCGGCATCGCGCCAGAGGCGTGCGCCCGCAACGAGCAGCGCCGCGGCCATGGTGGCGAGGACGGTGCCCGCGAACGGAAGCTGGAGGTTGTGGAGAAAACTGCCGAGGATGATCTCGTTGGCGGCCCACAGGCTGCCGAGAAGTGCGGCACGTTGCCACCGCAGCGAAAGTACCGCGGTCTCCGCACCGGTCGTCATCCTCGTACTCCCGCGGCGCATCCGCGGATCGTGAGGCACTTCCGGCGGGAGAATGCGTTCATGCGATCACCCCTTGTCGATGGTGAACTGTGCGATCGTGCGTTTCAATGCGGTGCAATCGGTGACATGATTGTACACCGTACAGTTCCTGCAATCGGCATCGCTGCAGGCGACCGGCCTCGGTGAGACCTTCCAGCACGGCGTCTGGTCGTCGCTGAATGCGGGACACGTCTCGCGGTCGGGTGCTTTGCACTCGTGCACCTTCCAGCAGGGGATCAGGGCGAGCATGCGCCGCATACCGGCGATGCCCACTTTGTCCTGGTTGATGCTCTTCCGCAGGCAGCGAATGCGCTCGAGATCGGAGGGAGCGTACAGGCGGTGCCGGGATTTTTTCCGGATGGGAATGATGAGTCCTTCGCGCTCGTAGAGGCGAAGCGTTGGTACCGATACCCCCAGGAGGTCAGCGGCTTCCCCGATGCTGTAAAGGGTTTCCATTCTGATATCGCCCTGTTGAGGAACAAACGAGAGCTAGCGTGGTATGAAATCTCCATCTGAAATTAACAGATAATGTGCCAAGCCAAATGATGGAGAAAAACCTGCGAATCAGGCAGATGCGGGGAGGTGGTTTCCTAATTGTGAGAATTTCCGAAGGAGGAAAGCTTATCGCACCTTTTCGGCCACCCGGATGGCCCCGCGGAGATCACCAGGGGCATAGCCGCTTGCCCTGTCGTCCGGATAACGTTGTTTGAGGATCCTCCGGAGCTCCGGCGTAAATGACTCCTGCTTTCCGTGGCAGGTGAGGCAGAAGGGGCCGGTAAGGATGGGGACATAAAGACGCCGGGCACCGTCCGGATCTCCAATGGAGAGGGTGGTGCTGTCAGCGAGAACGCCGGAGGTCTTCAGCCGCTCGAACTCCGCGAGGGCGCGCAGGTCTGTGGAATCGGGCGCATTCTTCGGGTTCCGCGCCCGTGTGCTGACGCGCTGCACGGTCAGCCCGGTGGCGGAGCAGACCGCGGCGGTCAGGATCTGCGCGCTGTCGGCGCAGACGGTGACGGCCGCAGAGGGGCCGCCTGCGGCCATGTGGCGCGCGAGTGCTCCCTTCAGTTCCATGCTGAGCCGCAGTGCAGCCTTCCGTGCCTCCGTCGGGAACGTGTCGGCAGAATGTTGGGCGCGCATCGGCAGTGCGACAAGCAATACCGATACCGCGAAGATGCAGATGGGTGACGATCGTACCATTGGAGGAGATCCTCATGTGAACAGTGAGACAAGATAGGGCATTGCGGGGAAAGTGTAAAGCAAGGATGTGCTTGCGAGACGGGCCACTAGAGAGGCCGTTCGATGCCAAGCCGGATGATCCGCCCGCGCAGGGTGCTGGGTTTGATCCCGAGGCGCTTTGCCGCTCCCCGGGCCCCTTCGATGATCCAGTTGGCCTGGCGCAGCGCCGTTAGGATACGCTCGCGCTCATCGTCCTGTTGCCCGGCCGATCCGGGCTCCGGTACCGGCGCGATACCATGTGCTTTCACGGTGGAAAGCGGAAAATGTTCCGGCCCCAGGGTGGTGTCGTCGCAGAGGACGACCGCCCGTTCGATGAGGTTCTCGAGTTCGCGGACGTTGCCGGGGAACGGATAGCATTCGAGCCGTTGCAGTGCCTCGCGCGAGATCTGCCGCACCGGTTTGTGGAACCGGCGCGAATACTTCTGCACGAAGGCCGTGGCAAGGAGCGGGATGTCTTCGCGCCGCGCACGGAGGGGCGGGATGGCGATCGGCACGACGGCGAGGCGGTAGTACAGGTCGGCGCGGAACGTCCCCGCCGCCACCATCTCCTCGATCGGCCTGTTGGTCGCCGCCACGATGCGCACGCTCACGTGCAGCGGTTCGTGTCCGCCCACGCGGGTGAACTCGCCTTCCTGCAGCACGCGCAGCAGCTTCACCTGCATATCGAGCGGCAGCTCGCCGATCTCGTCGAGGAAGAGCGTGCCGCCGTCGGCCACTTCGAACAACCCGACGTGGCGGTGCACGGCGCCGGTGAATGCGCCCTTCTCGTGTCCGAAGAGCGTGCTTTCGATGAGTCCGGACGGGATGGCGCCGCAGTTGACGCGTACGAGCGGACGGTGTGCCGATGCGCTGCGGGCGTGGAGGGTGCGCGCGAACAGTTCCTTCCCCGTGCCGGTCTCGCCCACGAGCAGCACCGATGCGTCCGTGGGGGCTGTGCGGGCGATCTGCTGCATTGCCTCGTCCATGAGCCGGCTCGCGTAGATCAGTCCGCCCACATCCGCCGCACGGTCGATCTCTTCCTTGAGGTACTGTCCTTCTGCTTCGAGGCGCATCCGGAGGCGTGCGTTCTCCTGATGCAGTTGCATGTTCTCGATGGCGAGCCCGATCTGGATCCCGAGCTGATCGAGGAATGCGATATCGTCCGCGGTGTACGCATAGCCGGCCGAGTTGAGTCCGGCGGCCACGCCCAGCAGGGTATGATCGCGGCCGAACACCGGGAGGACGACGATATGCGTCGACTGTCCGGCGGGTGGGGTATGCAGGCCCACGAGGCGTGCGAGTGCCTGGCGTACGCGGGTTTCATCGAGCTGCACCGCCACGCCGGCGTTGCAGATCTCTTCGAGGGCGGCACCGGTGCGGGGGATCGGTTCGAGGCTGAGGATATCGCCGCCTGCGACCATGGCCATGCCCCGTACGAACGTATCCGTGCGGTGATCGTAGTACGAGATGCCGAAGGCATCGACGGGGAAGATCTCGCGGAGGTGTCCGGCAACGGCGGTGAAGAGCCGTTGGGGATCATAGGCCCCGAGGAGTGCGGATGTTATGGCCAGCAGTTGGTCGTGACGGGAGTTCATCGTCTTCGCAGCAGTTACACACGATCAAACAAACCGGAGGATTCCCCGCGCATGCGAGGTCTCCTCCGGCGATTGAGCATTCAATTAAGAATTACGAATTCTTAGTTCTTAATTTCCATAGGCGGAAGAGTCGGCCCTTCCGGCGTCTTCTCTTCTTTCTTCGGCTTGTACACGGCGTAGCCGATGAGTCCGCCGATCAGGCCGAACAGCGGCAGCGTGATGAACGAGCCCAGCACGTTCATCGGCGAGATCGTATCCTGATGCATCTGGCTCTTCATATCGTCCAGCGCCTCGGGCGGCATCTTGTCCAGGATCCCGGCCTTGTCGTAGCCCCAGACGACCACATCGTACACCATGCTCGCGGCAACGTTGCCGATAGTGAGCATGAACCCGGCCGAGATGATGTTGGAGAACAGCGCACCGAAGAGTCCGGCCAGTGCACCGAGTGCGAGCGCGTCGTTGTTCGTGAGCGGCGGGGCGTCCGGCGGAAGGTCCTTCTTGTAGAAGAACACCGCGAGGAAGCCGCCGATGATCACGCCGGCGCAGCAGATGCAATTGATGAGGCTGATGAACGGGATACCGGACAGCAGGCCGATGATGATGCCGCCGTACAGGGCCGGCATGAGTTTACTCGGCTTTTCAGGCATCGGTGGATCCTTTCTGCAGTTGGGAGATGGGTGGTTGGTGTGCGTTGAATTCATGAACGGCCCCCAGAACAACAGGCATGACAACATATGGAACGAGCAGGCCAAAGAGCGCACCGGTGATGAGCCGCGTGCCGATGGTGGCATCGTGCAGGCCGGCAACGCCCAGCGCCACATCCAGGACCATCGGTGCCAGTGCAACGATGAGCATGGTGCGCGACGGCGCGTGCGGTGTGCCCACGCGCCGGAAGAACGGATAGATCAGCGCTCCGACGAAGAAGCCGGCATAGATCGCCGAGCAGCGGGAGCAGACCGCCAGCGGTTCACCGAACAGCAGCAGCGACCGCCCTTCCAGCTGATGACAGATCGGGTGGAAGAACGTGTACAGATGTCCGCCCCAGGCGGCCGACGCCCCGCCCGCATGCGTGAGCAACGGCGCGGCCACGATCAGGGCGAACCAGAGCGCTGACCCGGCCACAACGGCCGCATACGCCATCCATGCCCTGGCGCTGTTACTCATGCCTGAGAAGTTTCTCATATTCTTTCTTGTAGCGGACGATGCCCTGATACAGTGCCTCGGCCATGCGGGCCTGACTCGTCTTGCTGCGCAGCAGTTTCTCGTCCTCGCGGTTCGAGACGAATGCGGTCTCCACCAGGATGTTCGGCATGGCGGCACCCACGAGGACGTAGAAGCCTGCCTGGCGGACGCCCCGGCCGCGGAGTCCGGGAACCTTCGACATTTCCCGATGCACCTGCTCGGCAAGGACCTCGCTGGAGCGCATGTACGCGGTCTGCGCCATGGTGACGAGGATGAAATTCTCGTCGGTCAGCTCCTGATACCGGTCCTCGTATCCTTCCTCGAGCGTGATAACGGCATTCTCCTGTTCGGCGATGGCGATCGCCTCTTCCGAACGGTTGGGGCGCAGCAGATACACCTCGGTGCCGCGGGTCGGACTCGGCTTACGCGGCGTGGCATTGCAATGGATACTGATGAACAGCTTTCCGCCCGCTTCGTTGGCGATCTGTCCGCGGCGGTACAGAGGGATGAACACGTCGGTGGATCGGGTGTACACCACCTTCACGCCGGGGAAATTCTTCCTGATCAGCTCGCCAAGCTTGAGCCCGACGCTGAGGGCAACATCCTTCTCCCGCAGTCCCGTCACCCCGATCGTACCGGGATCCTTCCCGCCGTGGCCGGGATCGATCACGATCACATCCAGGTCCCATCGGCGTTTACGTTCTTCAAGGTCCGGCATGGCCGGTGCGGCGCCCGTGGGCTCATCCTTCACCCGTGGCTCTTCGTTCTGAACCGGCGGATCGTCCTTCTTGCCCTGCGGGTTCTCGTCTTGAACCTGGGGCCTGTCTCCCCTGCGTCTCGTCCTACCTGCGGCCGTCCTTCTCCTGCGGAAGCTGCACCGCCGGCGGTTTCACCGGGGGGACCTGTACCGGCGCGGTCTGTGCGGGAGATGTCTGTGCCGGTGCCTCCTGCGCGCCCTGCGTGCGGATGGCGATGAGGATGTCGTTGGAATCGTCCTCGCGCAGGATCTCGCTTGCCGCGATCGTGCCGGTGAGCTTGAACGTGAGCTGCACCGAGGTGGGCGACTGGATGGCGATGATATCCTTGACGACCCCGCTCGCTTTGATGGCATTGATCACGGGGACGTTCGCCTTCACATCCATCAGGGTCACGTACAGCCAACCGTCCTGCCGCAGCCAGCTCTCCACATCCTTCACGCGTTTCGTGGAGCGGATGCGGATCAGCATCCCGTTCGCCTTCGGTTCGAGGTCCACCGTGGGGATCTGGTACACGGACGACGGCGGTGCCGGCGTGACGCGCAGGGTGTTGCTGGTGATCTCGAACGAGCCGGTCTTGTTGAAGACCAGTCCGAAGAACGGGATGAACGACTGCAGCGGCACGAAGAACGAGCGCGCGGCATAGAGCACATTGGCGGGGAGCTGGTAGACCGTCTGGTTCCCGCTCTGGTCCGTGACGACGATGAAGGGGCTTCCGCCGGTGACCTTGATGCGGTACAGTCCCTGCTTCACTTCCATCTTCGCCATCTGATGGTTCTCGAACGGCGTCACGCGGAACGTGGCCGCGAGGTCGGTGAGCGAGGCGTACAGGATGCCCTTCGACTGGAACACGCCGATCACGCCGCCGGCCTGCGGGTCGCCGTCCACCACGATACGGACGGTATTCTCCTGGGCACAGGCAAGTGCCGGCACGAGCACCAGGACCGCCAGACAGGAACGCAGGATGGGGCGATACCCTCCGTGTACGGAACGTGCGAACTCCCGGTGGCGCGCCAGGGCAGCGATACAGGAGAAAGCAACAAGCAGTGCCAGAGCCACGAAGCGCGACCGATCCGGCCGCATCGTACCGCTTCCAGACCTGGATGGCCGTGCTGTTCCGGCGCACAACCAGTTCGACCGCGTCTTCTCTTCGCTATGTACGGAACGCGGACTCATCACCGGAACTTGATCTCGAAGAGGGCACGCACGAGGATCTTCACCAGTTCCCACCGCGGACTCGCTGTACTGACGACATAGTGGTGCTGGATGTCGCGCCCCTCGCGGGCATCGCGGGTGCTGATCATGACCGACAACGGAACCATGCTCATGGAGTGTTTTCCTGAGAGATCTGCGTGCTGATGATGATGCCGCGCTTGCGGAGTTCGGCGATCATGATGGTGCCGGGGACGCACTCCTCGGGCGGGAAGACGCCCCGCCGCGTGATCCGCCCTTCTGCGAGGAGAATGGCGGCGATGGATGTCGGGAATGCGGTGGTCCGCATCATCGCGGTCATGCGCGTCTCTTCATCATACACATCCACACATTCATACACAAGTGTCTGTTTCCGGGCATTCTTCATGCCCTTCAGCGTTGCGCGGGCAAGCACCACATCGGGGCCATCGTCGTTGAGCCGCCGTTTCAGCAGTTCGGTGAAGAGTTCGCGCGAGGTGCGCACCGACCCACCGGCATTCAGGATCGGCTCGGAGGTGGCAAAACCGAGGTCCAGGAGCATCCTGAACCGCTCGCAGTGTCCGGGGTAGCGGATGGTCTTGTAGTCCAGCCGCCGCACTTTCCTGTGCATCGTGCGGGTCAGCGTGGAGAGGCCGCCCGACGTATAGAACGCCTCGAGCCGGCCGTAGGGCGCCGGAAAATCCAGCTCTTCCAATCCGGTCATCGACGGCACCGACTGCAGTTCGCCGCCATCCAGGATCTCGGCGGGTTCGATGTATTCGTTCAGCAGCCCTTCCGCGGAGAACACGATCTGGTAGTTGAGCGGCGGGCGCGGGTTCCGGGGGAGTCCGCCCACGCGCAGGGCGATCGCATCCACCGTATCGAACGACTCCATCCCCGCGGCGGCGAGGATGTTGATGAGTCCGGGTGCGAGCCCGCAGTTCGGCAGGACCGTCACGTTGCGGTCTTTTGCCTTCGCATCCATCACCATCTGGCGGTCGACCACGTCATTGTTCCCGCCGAGGTCGCACATATGCACGCCGGCCTCGATCGCTGCGCGCGTGATGCGCTCGTTCACGGAATAGGAGACCGCGCTCACCACCACGTTGCAGCCCTTCAGGAGGGCGGCCAGGGCGGCGGAGTCGTTCACATCCAGCTTCTGCGGCAGCACATTCGGACCGATGGCGCGTGCCGTGGTGCGCGCAGCCTCCTCATTGATGTCGGCGAGGAGCACCGTGTTGTCGGGGGAAGCCATTGCGAGGTCGTAAGCAACGGCGCTGCCCATCATGCCGGCACCAAGTACGAGAAAGCGCATAGACGTGCTCCAGTATTATTTTCTGATCTCGCCGGTCTCCCGGCTCCAGAACAACAGGTCGAGTTCATCCATATCGATGCCGGTGTCCGCGGCGAACTGCCGGACAAGCCCCTCTATAATAGAGTAGCGCGCCGGGGTGAGAGACGTTGGCATCGTACGAAGCACCCCATGATACGTCAGGTTCCGCAGGATGTGACGGTCCAGGATCGCCAGACCGCGGTACCCTATATTACGAAGAAAATGTGCAGCTTCCTTGCGTCCGAGACCATTTACGTGGGCGATCATCCAATCGCGGAGGGCAAGGACCTCCTCCGTTGGTGCCCCCGTCGGTGTCCCGTGTGGGGTTGCCGCAAGCCGGGCCGCGATCACCGGAAACTGTTCACGCACCGTCAGGAGTCGCCGCGCCTTCGTGTTGTGAAAGCGGATGTACGCATCGCGCTGGCGGAGCACCGGTGTGGGGTCTCCACCCCGTTCGAAGAACGAGAGCTCTTTCAGCCGGGCGACCGCCGTGTCCGCATTCACCGCACTGGATTGCGGTGTGAGCAGGCAGTACGCCAGTTCGTAAAAGTACTCCGTGGGCGGCACCCTGGCAAACTCGCGCAGCCGTTCCCGCGCCCGCTCACCGCGTTCCGCATGGTCGCGGTGGACCTGCTCGATGTCCTTGTAGCGCTTCGGCTTCATGCAAGGCGGACCGTCATCTTCCCGCCGGCGGACGAGATGCGCACGAGGCCATCGCGTTCGAGATCCTTCATCAGCCCTTCCAGCCATGCCGTATGCCGCGCACCGAACTGCGGGAGGATCTTCGGTCCGATGGTGGAGAGGGGGACGGCACGCCGGGCGCCGCTGTGCCGGAGCTGCTCGATGATGCGTCCGCGGTAGATGCGGTGCGGGATGCCCTCGAGCGAGCGTTCGGGTTTCTTCTTCGCCGGCGGCGGTGCCGCCATGGATCCGGCCGAGGCGCAGAGTGAAGCGAGGGGGCATGCCGTGCAGAGCGGTGCGCGGGCGGTGCAGATCGTTGCCCCGATGTCCATCAGTGCCTGGTTCCAATCGTACGCGTGTGTGCGGTGGAGGGCCAGCTCCGCCACTTCGCGGGCCGCGGGTTCGGGCACCATGTGGCCCGTGTCGGGCATCTTCCAGAAGACGCGTGAGAAGAGGCGGCGGATGTTCACATCCACGAACGACACCGGCATGCCGAACGCCGAGCAGAGCACAGCGCGGGCGGTATAGGTGCCGATCCCCGGGAGTGCGGTGAGTGTCTCTTCGGTGGCCGGGATGCGTCCGTTGTGCTGTGCGATCACGGCCTGCGCGAGGGCGTGAAGGCGCACCGCGCGGTTGTTGTATCCCATGCCCTGCCATGTGCGGACGACATCCGCGCGGCGTGCGCGTGCGAGGGCGGCGATGGTGGGGAAGCGTTTGAGAAAGAGCGGATACTTCACGAGCACCCTGCTCACCTGTGTTTGCTGGAGCATGATCTCGGAGAGCAGGATGCGGTACGGGTCCCTGATCCCGCGCCAGGGGAGGGTCCGACCGTGACGGCGGTACCAGGTGCGTATGGCCCGGTGGAGGAGGCGAAGATCGATCGCTCTCCGTTTCACCCGTGGCTCTTCATGTCGTTGGCCATGCGTTCCACCACTTCCCGGTTCCCATCGAGGATATCCATCGTCAGCAGTTCGTCCAGTGGAACCCACCGGATCTGAGCGAACGTGCGGTTCTCCGGCTCGCCGGTGAACGCATGGACGGGGAAATAGTAGACCCGCCAGGCGCGGTCGCCGTAGTCCCACTCCTGGCGGTGGTATTCGGGTCCGGGCACTGCATGGATCCCCAGTTCCTCGTCCAGTTCGCGCACAAGTGCTGCGGTTGGAGTCTCACCCGGCTCCAGTTTCCCCCCGGGGAATTCCCACTTCAGCGGGTAGCGGGCGGTATGCTTTCGTTGACCGGTGAGAACGGTACCATTGCGGAAGATGATGCCGACGGCGACTTCTTTCATAGAGAGAAGGTACGAAAAACAACTTTAATCTCCCAGGCTTCTGCAACAGTATGCAAATGCGACGAAAGATAGAGCATGAAGCGAAAGCCATTCATGCACCAGTAAACTGTAGTTTCAGCAAAAAGTTCGAATGTGCGTGAAATTTCGTGTAGTCCACGGACTACACGAAAACTTCCGCAAATTCTGACACGAGAATCAGATTTTCGGGAATTGACTGGTGAACTAGAATTGACATTATTGTATCCCGAATTTTCTCGAAAGATCGGACGCAGAAGCAGCAACGCTCGAGACCAGCACGTGTTGGTTAGTCCAATCATGAAACCCCGCATATTTGTCGTCGAAGATGAAGCCGTGGTTGCCCTGGATATCCGGCATCGCCTCCAGCAACTCGGTTACGACATAGCGGGCATGGCGTCGTCAGGGGAGGACGCTATGTCCGCTGTGGGGGCTTCGCATCCCGATGTGGTATTGATGGATGTCAACCTCGGGACGGGCATCGATGGCATCGAGACCGCCGCGCGGATCAAAGAGCATTACAACATCCCGGTCGTGTACATCACCGCCTTTTCCGATGCCGAGCTGATCGCCCGCATCCGGCTCACCGAGCCGTTCGCGTACGTCCTTAAGCCGTTCGAAGAAGCGGAGTTACATGCCGCCGTCGAGATCGCGCTTCTGCGCAACCGGCTCGAGACCACCATCCGCGAGCAGAAGCAGCTCCTGGCCGCCACCCTCGACAATATCGATGACGGGGTGATCGTTGCCGGCACGGACGGTGCGGTACGGTATATGAACCCCGTCGCCGAAGCGCTCACCGGGTGGACCGTGGACGAGGCCATCGGGCATCCGTTGCATGACGTGTACACCGTGCTGCCGCCGTCCACGCTCCTGTCGCGCGACGGCAGGCATTACGAAGTGGACTACCGTTCCAACATGATGGTGGATGACGCGGGGACGTGGTCCGGGTTCGTGCATACGTTCACCGATGTCTCGGAGCGCGAAGCCTCGCGCCGGGCGCTCGAACAGCGCGAGCGGGAATACCGCATGCTCATGGAGCAGGCGGCGGAACCGATCATCATCGGCAACGGGGAGCAGCGGATAGTGGCGGTGAACTCCCGTGCGTGCGAGCTGCTCGGATTTCCGCGCGAAGAGCTCCTGGCGATGCGGTTCTCCGACCTGATCGAGGCGGACCATCTTGCCGCCGAGCCCATGCGGATCCGGGAGTTGCAGAATGGTGGAAGGGTCACCTCGGAACGGAGCCTGGTCTGTGCCGATGGCCGGCGGGTGGACGTGGAGATCAGTGCGCGGGGGATGTCGGACGGCCGGATCCAGGTGATCCTGCACGACATCACCCAGCGGAAGGTTGCCGAGGCGGAGTTCCGGCATGCGGTGCGGAGCGAAGCGGTGGACAAGCTCCTCACGAAGCTTCATGCGTTGCGGCATGGCGAAAGTGCGGCGATGAATCTGAACCGCATCGCGCTGTTCCTTGAGAATCTCGACTCGTTGTGCATCCCGCTCTCCGGCGGCGGTGTGGGCGGGCCCTCGCCCGTGCAGCGTTTCCGCATCGCCGCGCAGGAATTCGACGAGACCACCACGCACCAGCTCCTGCTCATCAGTTCGTTGATGCATATTCTTGCCACCGACACGGCATTCCGGGATGCGGTCCGTCCGATAGCCTCGGACGCCCTCAAGCTGCGCCACGCCACGAACAGCATGCGCGCTGCATTGCCCGAGATCCTTGCGTTGCTGGGGGACGTGAAGCTGCAGGACCGGCTCGCATCGCTGGCACGCGAGGTGGTCCGTGCCGTTGCGGAGATCAAGGTCCTCACGTCCGACCTGCACGCGCTGCTGCGTGTGGAATTCACCTGCGACGTGAACGCCATCGTCCGTTCCGCCGTAGCGAAATTCCGGTGCACCGGGACGCAGGCGGTGATCAATTGTAACGAAGACCCCGCGCCGCTGCCGGTGGTCATGCGTACCTCCGAATTGAACGAAGTGCTTTCCACGCTTGTGACGAACGCTCTGGAGGCCAGTGCGGGCAGCGACCGGAGCGACATGCCCACCATCGCATTGCGTGTAGTGCAGGGTGCCGGACAGCGTGTGTTGATCGAAGTAGAAGACAATGGCCCGGGGATCTCCGAAGAGATCCGCACCCACATCTTCGAGGACCATTTCTCGACGAAGGGGAGCGGGCGTGGATTCGGGCTCGGGCATGCACTCCGGTGCCTGGAGGGGTGCGGCGGTACGCTGCGTCTGGACAGTACATCACCGACCGGCTCACGTTTCATCGTCGAGCTGGCTCGCCTGTAGGAAGACTCAGAACGCGGTCGCTCGTGGTCCGGAAGCGTGCTTTCCGGGGGGAGATCATGCCCGGTCGGGGGACCGGTGGTATGCTCCTCCAGCGGAAACTCGCGTCGGGAGCGGCTGGATGTGTGGTATCACTGGTGCAGCTTCCCCAAGATCCGAGTTTCCGATGGAGGAGCATACCACCGGGACCCACTGAAACTCATCGATTTTATCTATAGAAAAGTCCAATGGACCGAGTACTGATCATCGACGACAGCGTCGCATTCCTCAACGATGTAGAATCGTTGCTGCGCGACCGCTATCACATCCGGACCGCAACCACGGCCAAGAAGGGACTGGAGATGGCGCGGCTCGAAGGGCCGGCGGCCGTACTGCTGGATCTCCGTCTCCCCGACCAGGACGGCAGCGAAGTGTTGCTGGCGCTGCACCGCGATGTGGATCCGTTCCTGCCCGTCGTGATCGTCACCGACCATGCCGACACCGAAACCGCTGTCGAGCTCATGCGCCTCGGCGCGTACGATTTCGTGTCCAAGAGCTTCAACCGCGACATCCTTGCCGCAAAACTCACCAAGGCTCTCGAGCGCCGCACGCTCGAGATCAGTGTGCGCGCGCTCCAGAACAGTTTTGCCGAGTTCCACGACCGTCTCGTCTTCGCCAGCGAGGGGATGAAGAAAGTGCACTACGAGATCACCCGGCTTGCCGGGCTTTCGTTCGATGTACTCATCCATGGCGAGACCGGCGTAGGGAAGGACCTGTGTGCGTTCGAGATCCATCAGCGGAGTGCGCGGAGGGACAAGCCCTTCATCCCGCTGGCCATGCGCGTGCTGAGCGAATCCATCATCGAGAGCGAGCTCTTCGGGCACGAAAAGGGGGCATTCTCGGGGGCGGACAAGGCCAAGATCGGGAAGCTCGAGGCGGCGAACGGGGGGACGTTGTACATCCCCGAGGTATCGTGCCTCACCGAGACCGTGCAGCTCAAGCTGCTGCAGTTCATGCAGTACAAGAGCATCGCGCGTGTGGGGCAGGACCCGCGGCGGCCGGATACCCGGCTGGATGTGCGGGTGATCATGGCCACCAACGAGAAGCTTGAGGACGTCGTATCGAAGGGGAGGATGCGCGAGGACTTCTATCACCGCATCTCCGGCGTGAAGCTGAACATCCCGGCCCTGCGTGAACGCCGGGAGGACATCGCCCCGCTTGCGGGGTATTTCCTGCAGAAGTTCGGGGGGCAATCGGATGGCCGGCAGTACTCCATGTCGCCCGAAGCGATCAGGGCGCTGGAGGGGCACCGGTGGCCGGGGAACGTGCGGGAGCTGGAGAACTCGATCAAAGGGGCACTTGCGTATTCGCAGACGGGCGAATTGCAACCGGTGGATTTTCCGATGCTGGGGATCGTGAAGCGTGACGGGGAAGGGGACCGGTGCAGGGAGTGTCTGGCGACGCGGTACGACGAATTGCCCAATTATCGCAGTGCCGAGGAGGTGTTCAAGCGCGGGTATTTTTCGGAATTGATGCGGCGGGCGAATTTCAATGTCGCGAAGGCAGCCGCGATGGCCGGCATCACCGGTCCGGGCTTGAGGAAGGCGCTCAAGACGAACAAGGTGGTGCTGCAGCGCGACGAGGAGTAACATCCCATACCTTGCTGTGTAGTCCCCCTGAAGGCAACTTCGGTTTTGTCCATGCAAACCCGGGCTCTTTCCCCGATACCAACCGCCTTAGAAATCCCCTTTTTTAACTGGTTTTGAAGTGCCCGCCGTGGCACGCTTCTAGCATATAACTCCAACACCTCTTGATCATCGAACCGCACAAGACGCTGCGGCTTCACAGTCACTAGCAACGATCATTTCTCGGCCGGGTATCGCCGGTTCGCTCGGCGTACGGGCGTCCGGTCCCGGCAGGTTATTTGTCCATTGCATGTGCACGGCAAGACGCCGGGGGGTATCCTGGGGAACAGCGGTCCTTTTGCGTAGCCACGTGAACGATCGCGCCGGTGTCTTTTATCTGGGGATGCATTCATCGGGGAAGACACCTCCGCTTTTTGTGCGGCAACGCAGAGCAATCTGACTGTCCACCATCCTTTGTTCCTGAACATATACAATCCACTTGTTCCATCATCTGCGATAGGTGAAACCATGAAACACGTCTTCACCACGATCCTTGTCTTCGCTCTTGTAGCGACGATGTGTACCGGGTCGGCGTGGGGTGCGGATGCGAAGAATGTTCGCACCGGGGCCCAGGTCATCGGCGTTACCGATGACACACGCGATATGACACCGGTCTCTCCCGAGTCAAAAGTCGCCGCTGCCAAACAGGCGCGGATATCCTCTGCCCCCCGGTTGTCGGGGACAGCAGCGGCCGAGGTTTGGGTCGACGACAATTTCACGGCAGCGGATCCCGGTTGGGGGACGACCCATTTGCAACGATCAATTCTGCCCTGGCTGGAGTCGATGCTGGCGGAACGATCCATGTTGCGGCCGGAACCTATGTGGAGAATGTCATCGTCACGAAGGCGGTCACCCTTCTGGGACCGAACGCACTCATCGATCCGAACACAGGATCGCGCGTGGCTGAAGCAGTGCTCATGACCGCCGTCGCCGGTGCGTATCAATCCGGATCTGACGGTGACCAGACGATCATGGACATCCATTCGGGAAATGTGACCGTGAAGGGGTTGACCTTCGATGGCAACAATCCAGCCCTCACCGGCGGAGTGCTCAGCAACGGGATCGATGTGGACGCTTCGTCCGCGATCTGGAGCTACGTGGGTGGATCCAACATCGTCGTCGAGAACAACATCATCACGTCGTTCTCGTATGCGGCCCTCCAGTTCTACAACTGGGACAATGGCGGGGCGGCATCCTCCGGCAACGCCATCCGGAATAACAAGCTGGACAACATGATGCCGCCGTCGTGGGGCATCGGCATCCTGCTCTACAACAATTTCTACGCTGAAGTAACCGGTAACGTTTTGACCCGTACCCGCACGGGCATCCAGACGGGGAATTATTATCAGGCCAATACCGGGCGCGGCGCACAGCATCTCGAACAACGCGATCCAGACGAACCGGCTGGGCATCTTCTTCAATTTGATGTATGCCGACTGTTCGACGTTCACCGTTGCGAACAATACCATCACGGCGGTCCCGGGCTATAGCCCGACCCGTGGCATCCTGATTTCCTCTATCCAGGGGACCACCGGCGTCAACGTGCTGAACAATACGATCACCGGGTTGGGGATCGGCATCAACCTGTGGAACGATGCCACCACCAGCACCGTCACGATCACCGGCGGAACGATCAACGCATGCGGCATCGGTATCCGCATCGATAACTACGATGGCTACGGCCCGAGCAATGGCGAGTCCACCACCGGCAACATCAGCGGCGTCACGATCTCGAACTGCACGATCGCAGGCATCCAGATCAAGGATAACAAGCTCAATACGAACAATGCCACCGTGAGCGGCAACATCCTCGCCGGAACAGTCTTCACGGGCAATGCCGTGGATGTGATGCTAGACGGCCTCGGTGTGCCATACCGTCGGCGATCCCCGGCGTTACCGTGGGCTATGCCGGCATCGTCACGGTGAGCGCACCTGCAGGGACGTTCGCCACCATTCAGGCGGCCATTGACGCTGCGACCCCCGGAGCGACCGTTACGGTTGCGGCCGGAACCTTCGCTGAAGACGTGAATGTCACCAAGCAGCTCACCCTGCGCGGCGCGGGGATCGATCAGAGCATCATCCTGGGTCTCAAGGCCGCAGGGACCCCGACGCTGAACCTGGGCGCGAACAATATCCTCGTGGAAGGCTTCACGATCACCCGCGACGGCAACAACACCACGGATTGGGCAGCCCATCCGAAGACCACAGGCGTGAACGTCGGACAGCTCACCTCCGGCAACATCCTTTAGAAGTGCAAGCTCACGGGCAACCGGACCGGCGTATACTTCAATAACTCACAGGGGAACATCGTCCGCGAGAACATCATCACCTTCAACCGGACCGGTATCCAGCTTGTGAACAATGTGTCGAATACGGTGATCCAGAACAACGAGATCACGGACAATTGGACCGTCGGCTTCGTCATTTATTATGGTTCGGTAGGAATGACGGCCACCACGAACTTGAACGTGACCGGGAACAACATCTCCGACAACTGGTACAGCCAGATCGATTGCAAGACAGTGGAAGCGAACTCTACGACGGCATACAACTTCTCCGGCAATTGGCTCGGTTCCAATATGCTGAACATCACCTCTACCCCGGGTGGCGAACCGGGCTATGCTGCGCAGATTCCGGTCGCATACGGCGGAACGGCAACGAACCCCGGCACCGGCGCTTCCCGCATCTCCGGCGACCTCGTGGCGCTGATCGACTACTCGCCGTGGCTTGAAGCAGGTACGGATATGGCCCCGGCACAGATCGGCTTCCAGGGCGATCTCTCCGCGGTGCGCGTCAGCCCCACGAGCCCGGTCAGCGGCGCAGTTGCCCGCATCCAGGAAGGCGTGGACATGGTCACCGGCAGCACCGTTCGGCTCCTCGCCGGAACCTACACGGAAGGCGTGAACCTCAATAAGCCGAACCTCCAGTTGATCGGCGCAGGCATGGAGACTACTATCATCAATATCGCCACTTTGCGAGCTCCAACAACGGTGCAGGTGTCGATGCTGTCGCGAACAATGTCACGATCAAAAACCTGACCGTCCAGGGCTCATCCACAGCAGCCCGCTACGGCATTCAGTTCAGCAACGCTGCGGTGCTGAGCGGTGCCCTCGAGAACGTGAAGGTCCAGAACTGCTATCGCACCGGCATCAACATGAACGGTGCGAAGAATATCACCCTGACGAATGTCGCCGCATTGAACAACGGTGGGAATGGCATCCAGATGGGCGATGCCGAGAACATCACGATGACCGGCATCACGACCTCGGGGAACTCCTGGGGCGGCATCGGCGTGTTCACGTGGGGCCGGTACTATCCGCGAGGCACGAACGGCATCGTTATTCAGGGTACGAACTCCTTTGGCGAATCGGCCACAGGCCAGGGCGCGCTCTATCTTGAGAGCGCCGATTGGGCAAATCCGACCGTGCCGGGTGTGATCACCTTCAGCACGAACGCGGGCGACCATGCACAGGTCACGCTGTCCGCCATGGACTTCGGCTTTGCCGTAAGCGGGCCGCAGGAGACGGAAGCCTACAACAGCATCCCGTACTCCTTCACCCGTACGCGGTTCTACCAGACGCTGGACCAGGCAAAGGCGTTCGCAGGGTTCCCGGGGATCGCAGCGCACATGTTGCCCGTGGACCGCTATCTACACAACGTCACGGACAACGCCTCGGTCCGCACGTTCCGGGTCTATGATTATGCCGGCGATCTCATGAGCATCAAGGCGGCGATCGCCGCAGCGAAGAACGGCGACATCATCAACGTGGACCCCGGAACGTACGTCGAAGGCCCGCAGGTCGTCGTGAACACGAACGTCTCGGTCGTGGGCGCCGACAAGAACACGGTCATCATCACCCCGTCTGCCAATACCGGCGGCTCCGGTGACGGCCGCGGATGGTTCCTCGTGAACCCCGGCAAGACGTTCAATCTCTCCGGCGTCACGCTGGACGGCGCAGGGAAGCTCGTGAACATCGGTATCCTCTCCAAGGGCCCCGGCACCATCTCCGGCAACATCCTCAAGAACATCGGCTACAACCCGAGCGGACCGGATTATGCCGGACGCGGCATCGCGTTCTATGAAGCAAATATGACCATCAGCGGCAACACGCTGAGCAACATCGGCCGCATCGGCATCTATATGTATGGTGCCGGTGTCACGAACGGCCTCGTCACCAAGAACACTTTCACCGGCAAGGGCGCGGGCAACTGGCTCGACTACGGTATCGAGGTGGAAGGTGGCGCACACGGCGACCTGACCGGCAATACGGTCACGGAATGTAAGGGGTATTGCCTCGGTCGACGGTTCGACCTCGGCCGGCGTGCTTGCGACGACCTACTGGGCCGCCGGAACGCAGGTCACCGCGACGGACAACAACTTTACCAACAACACCAGTGGCCTGGCGATCGGGTATGCGGCAACGGATGTGACCGTTGCAACGATCACCGGCAACGACTTCACGGGTTGCGACTATGGCGTCACTTCGACCGGACCGGTCGCTGATGCCCGCCGCAACTGGTGGGGGAGCGGTAGCGGCCCGTCGGGCGGTGTTGCAGATCCGACGACGGCTGTTGTGGCCAATGGTACCGGCGTGCAGGTCAGCGAACATGTCCGCTTCGATCCATGGAACGGCAAGTCCGAGATCGTGAACGTCCCGGCGGCAGGCAACTACTCCTGGCCGGAAAGCGGCGTATCGATCACCTTCGGTACCGTGCCTTCGGGTGGCGGAAGCGTGACCGTGCAGCGCCTCCTCGGCATGCCGCCGAACCCGCCGTACCCGGCCCCGCCGGCAGGCGCAACGTACATCCCGCTCTGGTTGATGATCAGCTCCTCGATGCCGAACTACAGCTTCAGTGCAACCGTCACGGTGGATGTGAGTGACATCGCCGGATTCGGTGCGGGAAGCCAGATCATGTACCTCAACAGCATCACGAACTCCTGGGTCCCGGTGGGCGGCACGTACAATGCGATGGCGAAGACCTTCACCTTCACCACCACCCACTTCACCCCGTTCGCGTTCGTGAACACGCCGGCAACGGCATTCCAGCTCTATCTCAGCAGCACAGCAGCGGCCGTGAACAGCGGCATCTACCCGAACGACGCGTGGGCACTTCCGCCGGCACCACTGCCGGCAGGGTATCCGGCATTGCCGAACGATTGGGGATACACCTCCACGCAGACGTTCGATGTCTACATCGTGCCTGAAGCAGGCACGGAGTTCGGTGCGGCAGACCTGACCCTGGAGTGGGATGCGGCACATCTTGCCTACTCCGCGGTATCGTTCGATGGTTCGCTGTTTGAATCTGGTGGGAACACGCTCCATGCGAGCGCTGACCACCTCGGTACGAACAACCGCGTTCGCATCAACGCAAGCCTCCAGAGCCCGAACAACGTGACGGCAGTGGCAGGCAACTACATTGCGAAGCTGACGCTCCGTACGGTGAAGCCCGGACACAGCGCCATCACGGTGATCGCATCCGACCTCCGGAAGTATGAAGGTGCGGGTGCACCGCTTGGCGTGTATGTGACACCGCATCAGGCCGATGTGCGTGCGTATCTCGGCGATGTGGCCAATATCGCGAACGATGCAGCGGCAGATGGCAAGATCGACTTCTCCGACTTGAACCCGTGGGCAACCGCCTACTGGTCCGGCGTCCCGGGCTATGTGGGTGGCATGTCGTACTACAAGGTGAAGTTCGATATCGGTCCGACCGCTGACCACTACGTGTTCTCCGCTCCGCAGGTGGACGGCAAGATCGATTTCGAGGACCTCATCATCTTCTCGATCGGCTACGGCCTCAGCGCCAACCATCAGTTGCCGAAGCAGGCGGTGGAGCAGGCGGAACCGGTGACGGTAGCGATCGGTGATGTGAAGGCGGGCGGCGGCGAGACCCGTGTGCCGGTGATGCTCGAAGGCACGGTGAACGACCTCCGCGGCCTCTCGATGGCATTCAGCGGTTCGCATGGCCGGTTGCTGGGCGTCGAGAAGGGCGCCCTCCTGAGCGGCTACGAGACCCCGGTGCCGGTGATGTACAGCGAACGTGACGGCAAGGTGTATGTGGACCTCGCCATCGCGGGTGCGGATGTGGAGGCGCTGAAATCGGCGGGTGAGCTCGTGGTGCTGCGCTTCGAAGGCAAGGCATCGATGGGCCTCACGGCGACGGATGCGCGAACCAGCACCAACGCAGTGCTTGCAACGAAGATGCGCACCCCGGCAGTCAGCGATGTGCCGACCGAGTTCGCGCTGCAGCAGAACTACCCGAACCCGTTCAATCCGACCACGACCGTGAGCTGCGCCCTGCCTGCGCCGGGTGAAGTTCGCATCGCGGTGTTCAACGTCCTGGGCGAGCAGGTCGCCTCGCTCGTCAACGGTGCACAGGAAGCGGGATATTACACGGTGCAGTGGAACGGCACCGACAACCGCGGCCAGCAGGTGACGTCGGGCGTGTACTTCCTGACGATGCATGCAGGCGAGTTCACAGCAATGAAGAAGATGATGCTCGTGAAGTAATGATGTTGATGTACCGGTGCCGCGCCTTCACGGGCGCGGCACCCCCTTTTCCCTCATTCGTGTTCACATCCCAACAGGAACCATCATGAAGAGACTCTTCGCGTTGATGCTATCGGTACTTCTTGTGCCGGTCATGCTCTTCGCAGGGAACTCGCGGCAGCCGGCCCAGCCCTTTACCGACGGTAAGGCCGACCGCCCCGTGTTCTCCGCTGGCACCACCCGGTTGGCGCAAGCCCCGGTCACGACATCCACAGCCACGATCCCTCTCTCATCCGGCGGTTCATGGCTCCGGTCGCAGCAGGTGGCCTCAGGCGGCTTCCCGTGGTCCATCGGCGATGTCCCCCAGGGCAACGTCCAGGGGCCGGCAGGGTACGGCATCCTGAGTGCGTATCAGTACACCGGGACCCCGGAGTTCCTGACCTCGGCCATCGCCAACGGCAACTTCCTTGTCCCGAACTATCCGCGGCTGTTCTCGGACAACGATCCCCGCTTTGCCACGTTCGATGCCTACTACCTCGAAATGCTAGGCGCGGCCACCGGCAATGCCTCCTATGCGGCGTTCGTGCAGACCAACTACTGGGACAAGCTGAACAGCGGGACGTACGGCGAAACCAATGATATGGATGCTGCCGAGTACGGGAGCGCCGTCATTGCGGGCCGTGCGGGGATCGTCGAGCTCCTCCCCTGGGACCTGGGTGGCGTTGCTATCGGTGCGCAGGCCGCGGGCGAGAACGGTGTGAAGGCCGCGATCATGGCCAAGGTGCTCGAGGCGCTCAATGCCACGACGACAGCATCGAATTCCTATGACATGATCGGTCTGGCGGGCGCGGTGTGGGCCTCCGCAGTCACGGGCATCGATCTCGATCCAACGGCGGGGATGTACGCCGCGGACAATTCCACGGCCGACCTTGCCGCACGTCTGGCAGCCCTGCAGCAGTCGAACGGCGCATGGATGTGGAGCGCCACGAATCCTGCCTGCGTGGCAACGGATCCCACGAACTTCGATACACAGGTCACGGCGTTCGCCGTCCTGGCCCTCAATGCCGCCAACCGGGCACAGTACCTCGCGCAGATCACCGCGGGGGCCGGATTCCTCCTTTCGATGCAGCAGCCCGACGGACAGATCCTCATCTATCCGGGTGCAGCGCCAACGGCAATGGGTGGGGTCGAAACCCACGCCGAAGCCACGACCGCACTCGTCGCCGCCCGCCCGGCGGATGTGTTCGTCGATGACAACTGGGTCGGATCCACCGGCGGACAGGTCGTTGCTGCCGGGAAGGTGTTCGGTTTCAACGCGTTCGCATCGGTCGAGGATGGCCATGGTGCAGTAATGGCAAACGGCCTCATCGATGTTGCAGCTGGCACGTATCCTGTTGCCAATGATATCCAGATGAACAAGGCTAGACAACATTGCAAGGGTGCGCGCCAACAACCACGGTCACCGTTTCCGGGACCGGCTACAGGTTCAGCGTATCCGCCTCCGGTGTTACGATCAAGGACCTTGCGATCCAGAAGACGGACAAGACCGGCGAACAGAATATCATCTGGATGAATGCCGACAACTTCACGCTGAAGAACACGGTGGTCTCCGGGCAGTTCGTCATCGGCGACGGTGAGGTCAGCCGGGCTATCGTGGTGTCGGGGGGCCACAGCGGCATGCTGATCGAAGGGAACACGTTCCATTCCCTCCGCCAGCCGATGTATCTCACCGGTCCGACCACGGGTCTTATCAAGAACAACTACACCTACGGCACCAAGGGATGGGTCCTCGAGGGTGGCGACGTCACCTTCACGGGTAACACCTGGGGTTCAGGGGCGGGCGTCAATGTACGACATCGCCATCCTGGGCTCGGCACCCGCTCCCGCGTATGCCGATATCGCTGCCGCGAGCAACGCCAACAACGAAGCGGTGATCGAAGACCAGCGGGTGTCTCCAGCGGTCCTTTCTGTACTGTCGTCGATGCGGCAGTGGCATTCGCTAAGCGACCTCGGCGGCAAGTATCATCCCTATACCACGATCACCCCGGCGATCGCACGGGTCGTGACCGGTGGAAAGATCTATGTGGCAGCAGGCACCTACAATGAGTCTGTCGCCATCACCAAGCGCCTCACCCTCGATGGCGCCGGCAGGGGCACCGATCCGCTGGCGAATAC
This sequence comes from Ignavibacteriota bacterium, assembly GCA_016707525.1. NCBI lineage: Bacteria > Pseudomonadati > Ignavibacteriota > Ignavibacteriota bacterium. Next base: position 5,578 of record JADJHP010000016.1, on the reverse strand, counting down.
CGTGATCACCGGTACCGGCACGGCATGGCATCAGCGACCGTGGCTGGAGCGTCCGCGGCATCACGCCCTGGTCGAAAGATGTGCGCGTGACGAGCTTCGAGTCCGGCGTTGTTGCTCGAGTTTCAACACGCTGGAAAATGTGGCGTCGGTCGGCAACTCAATTATGGCCTCGACCTCAATCCGCTCGATGACCTCATTCTCACTAACTGCAAGTTTGATGGCAACATCGTCGGTCTCAAGATCGCCACGACGGCGGGTGTGACCCATGTAACCGATCAGCAACTCTTCCTTCGACGGGAACACGCAGGGGTGGTACATCGCGGCGACGAAACCTCTGAACGGCTCGACATTCTCCAATGTGACTGTCACCAATTCTACGTTCAGCAACAACCTCCAGAAGGGATCTATGCCGAGAAGCTGGAAGATGCGCTGTTCGATGGCATCACGGTGACAACAGCGGCACCGATCCGGCTACAATCACAACAATGCGGGATTGACATCAACCTGAAGTACGGGACGTATCAGAACATCCAGATCATCAATTCCACGATCACCGGATCGGGGGCAACGGGACAGCGACGGATCCCACCGACGCTGCTGCCGCCACGATAAAGGCGCGGAACGATGGCAGCTATGCGCAAACCCCGCCATCCTGAGCGATGTGCGATCCAGAATTCCACCATTGCCGGCCCGCAGAATGCCCTTCGCTTCGGCGAGTCGGGAAAGGTCAATGCAGGCCCGACGGGCGTGGTGATCAAGAACTCCACCCTCAACGGCAGCGGCCCGTATCATATCGTCAACCGGACCTCTGCGAACATCACGGCCAACGAAGCCAACACATTCACCGGCTCCACGACGATGTCGCAGATCGAATCCAAGATCATGCACGGACTCGATGACGCCGCCCTCGGCGTCGTGAATTACGGCCAGATGGCGGGATCATATAGTGAGATCTGGGTGGACGATAGCTGGGCGGGCACCCTCCCCGGTGCGCTGGTGAGCGGACACTGGTTCGGCGCGAACGCGTTCGCTACGATCCAGGAAGCTGTCAATGCGGTCGTTGTCCCGGGCACGATCAATGTCGCTGCCTAGCGCCTATGCCGAAGCAGTGACGGTCGGGAAAAAGCCAGCTCGTGATCAAGAAGCTCGGCGCGGGTGTGGCAGCGGTGACGGCCCCGGAACTCCTCGGTGGACGTCCTGACCCTCGCCGGCAATCAGCTCACCATCAGCGGACTCACGCTGACGGGCGGGCGGAATGGCGTGTACGGCACCACGGCGAATTCCAAGCTGACCTCGCTGACGGTGAACGGCAACGCGGCCAACGGTATCCAGCTGGTTGATGCGGACAACAACTTCCTGCAGGCCCTGACCGTCTCCGGACAGGCGGCAGGCGCAGGTATCCGCCTCAGCGGCGCACGGCAGAACACCATCTCCGGCAATACGGTGCAGGGCAACCGGGTCAACGTGCTGGTGGAGATCAACGCGGCACGCCAGGCATCGGGCAACATCATCCAGGGCAACACCCTCCTGGATCCGGGGCAGTGGAGCGTGAGCGTGGCGAATCAGGCACTCACGACGTCGGTGAACTTCAACGTCTTCAACACCGCCACGACCTCCGACAAGTACATCCAGAACACCGATCCGGCCCTGTTGAATGCGCGGTACAACTGGTTCGGCGGCGAGAACCCGCCCCAGGGTTCCGATTTCAGCGGGAACATCAATACGGCGAACTTCTATGCCACGCTCCCGACGGTGTCGATCTTCCCCGGTGACCCACCACATGCCGCAGAACTCCACCGTGAACGTTTCGGTGATGGCACTCATCCCGGAACGGCACCACGGTGAAGGCGTCGATGTGAACATGGCGGGGACAACGATGGGGTGATCCGCGACGATGGCGATCCGGTGGAAGGGCCGTTCTTCTCCAGCGTGAAGCAGCTTCTTCGAATTCATCAAACCGGACGGCTCCAGCATGCGCGTCAATCAGTCGCTGCTGTACCCGGCGGCGTGTCCGGCAGCCTGATTCCGTATGTGAACGTCCTGTTCAACCAGGCATTCACGTCGGGTGCAGCGGACGGCGCAGCACATCCTGCTGACCTCCGTGCAGATGCGCGATGCATCCAATGCGCCGATCACGATCAACCTCGATCCCGATCCGACGCCGCAGGCGACCTGATCGTGGATGGTACGGCGCTGAGCAGTGACCGTAACGCTGGACAATCAGACGATCGCGTGGACCGACGCCTATCTGAAGAACGGCGACGCCATCGGCATCACCGCGGGCATCGTGGAAACCAATCCGTTGACCACGGGCGACATCACGGCCAACGTGAGCGGGTTCTACGCCAGCAGGCCACACCGCCGACAATCCGACGACGTTCGCTTCCCGCACGGCAACGCGGCCGACCGTCGCGAAGCGCGGTGTGTAATCCGCCTGGTGTTGGCACGATCACCGTCATGGGACGGCGACGGACATCCTCGGAACGTTGGTATCGGCACGAAGACGATCTGCGGAATACGAAGCCGGTGCATGTGGCGAACTTCCGCAACCCGGGACACAAGAAGGTGAACCTGACCTGGGACAACACCACCGGTCTGGATGCCAACCTCCGTGGCGTGCAGGTGCAGTACACGAAGTGGGCAGGGTATCCGGTGTATGTGGCGCCCGCTCCGGCATATCCGACCTCAGAGGCGGATGGGATCGGCGCGACGCTGGTCACGGTGCAGCAACGACAGGCGGCACGCACGGTTCGCCACGGATGACCCGCGGTATCTCTCACTACCGTGGCATCGCGGGGGTGGACATGGCAGGCAACTACGCGGACATCGACGGCCCGCGCAACGATGCGATCGTTCCACGAACGGCATCCTGGGCAGATCCCCGGTTCCGGCCCGGGGAACATCGGCAGCAGCGCCTACGATGGCATGGTGAATTTCCAGGACCTGAGCCTCTTCTCGTTCCTGTATTTTGAACCGGAAGCCAATGGAGCAGGCTGGCCGTATCCGGCAGCACAGGAAGCGGATTTCGGTCCGACGTTGAACAACAAGACCGCACCGGCAGGGCGCTTCGGCATCCCGACGGCCTCCGTCGGTTGAGTTCGAAGACCTGATGATCTTCTTCACGAACTACGGCTTCATTGCACCGAAGCTTGCCGTTCCTGCGAAGATCGACAAAGGCGACCACGTTCGCGATGAACCTCGCCGCAGCGGGCGGAACCTCCGGCACCTATGCCGTCACGATCCATTTCAGCAACGATGGCCGTCCGGGGATGGGGGCACGTCGGTGGGAATCTGAGCTACGACCGTTCGGTGCTGCAGGTGACGGGCGACGCGTGGCGATCTGTTCGGTACCGAAGGCCGGGCATTCAGGCCAACCATCGGCGAAGGCACCGTCCGCGTTGATGCGGCAGTGCTCGGCAGGCACGTTGAAGTGGGCAATTCCGGCGGTCTCACCGGTGCACTCAAAGTGCTGAAGCAGGGGCGATCATGCCTGGAAGCCGAGAACGTGACCGTACGCAACGCCACCAACACAGCGATGGCCAGTGGAAGGGCGAAGACGGTGCGGAACTCCCCACAACCTTCTATCTGGCGCAGAATACCTGAATCCTCCAACCCGAGCACCACGGTGAAGTACCAGGTGCCGGCATCGGTCGCGGTGGAGGTCACGGTGTATAACGTGCTCGGCGAGCGGGTTGTGACGCCTCGTCAACGAAATGCAGCGGCGGGGTATTATACTGTACAGTGGAATGGCCGCGATGCGCGTGACCATGCCGCTCCTCCGGTTTGTATTTCTGCACCATGCGTGCGGGCGACTTCTCATCAGTGAAGAAGACGATGCTCGTGAAGTAAGCGATCTGCGTGGCTCTGCCACGATTCGGAATTGTTTACGGAGTCCGGAACCAGTAGGGCGGACGGCTTCGTCCGCCCTCCGACCGCCAGGAGGAGACGGCCATGGGACGGTTGGTTCTTGTGATGCTTTTCTGCTTTCGTGATACTTCCCGCCCAGTGCACCGGCGGTACGATAACGCTCACGGCAGACCCGGCCAAACGGGGTCGACAACATCATCGCCGTCGTCGTGACGGCGGACCAGCTCCGGCGTGCATGGCTACAGTGTCGCGGTCTCCTGCAGACCCGCGCGCCTCGTTGTGTGCGTGCCGTGAAACGGACATTCCTGTCCGGCAAACCCTATTCTTTGCGACCATCGACAGCATCGCCCGTACCGTACGTATCGATGGGCGATCCTCGGAACCGGTGTGCAATCCGGATCGGGCACCATGGCCCTCGATCGAGTTCAGGGACGCCAGCCGGGGTCCACTTCTGGAGCTTCACGGGAGCCGATGTACGCGATGCAGCGAACCAGGGCATCAGTGTCACCACCGCAGGGAGCATCCTGACCATCACCGCCGTCCGACGTGCGGGGTGATCAGACATTCCTCGCGGTCGAGCTCAGGCAGAACTACCAAACCCGTGCAATCCGTCGACCGTCATACCGTACACGCTTCCTGTGTCCGGACATGTTGCCGTCGACATCATCAGCGTCACCGGCGAGCGTGTCCCGCGTCACTCGAGCGAGGTCCAGGCGGGGGGTGCACGGCGTAGTGCGGTGGGACCCGTCCTGCATCCCGGATGACCTCTTCGGGCACATATTTCTGCATCATGCGGGTAAACTACTACCGCGCAACGACGAAGATCTCCCGCAATAAAATGATCAGCAATGGATGGGGGGTTGAGCGTCCATTCCGTAAAGGAGCAAGCAATGGAAACAGTGGATATGATATGCATGCTGGCGGCCCTGACGCTGTGCAAGAGGGGCCCATGCTTAATGGCGGGGTGTTTGACAGCGTCTCCCCGTCCGGGTGTCGACCGTCGACCAGCAGACATTCAATGTGGATGTCCGTATCGACGAAGCAACCTGCTCACGATCGAGCATCGTCGTGCTTTGACAACAGCATCATTGCCTTGCCGACGCGGGGACGGGGATGTACACTGCCGTCCAACCCAGTCCCATCTTCTGGTGGAGGCCGCCGTTGCCAGGCGGAGCCGATAGCGTTCTGTGACCAGGCCATACTCGGGGCAGCCACCTATACAGGGTCAGGATCCTCTTCTCGCTCTCGTTCACCGCATTGTGCCAGCGCATCACCCCCTCACGCTCTCGTATGTGGATCTCAACAACACCAATCAACCCATCCTGCACACACGAAGGCACGGCAGCGTCTGCGTCCGTTCAGGTTGTTGCCAATGTGAAGGCTTTCCTCCAGGGGCCGTACAGCGGCGGTGCAATGCTCACGGGTCTGAACACCGCGGGCATCTCGCCCGCAGTCCACAGCGTGGCGCCCTGGTCACGTGTCTCGTGCCGTAGCGAGCATGCCACTGGCTGTCAGGACGGTGCTTGTGGAACTGCACTGGTACCGCGGCGGCAACGAAGCCGCTACGCGGGCGGCATTCATCAAGAGGCCGAGCGGTCAGACCTGACGGCACATCGGCCGTCGGGTTCGGCGTGCTGCCTACAGGATCGTATCACACGGTACCGCGCCAGGAACCATCTGGCACATGTCCGCGTGGAGCCCGTGGCTCTCA
>JADJHP010000015.1 GCA_016707525.1 Ignavibacteriota bacterium | reverse complement strand
TCACTGTCACGTACTCTCCGCCGCCGTCCTGATCTGGTGCAGGAACGTCGCAAAGTCCACCGGTTTCTCAATATATCCCCACGCCCCGTACCGGAGCGCAACCTTGGCCGATTCTTCGGAACCGTGGCCGGTCACCACGATGATCTTCGCGTCCGGATCGTGCCGCTTCAACTTCCGCAACACTTCCAGACCGTTCATGCTCGGCAACGCCAGGTCCAGGATCACCACATCGGGCTCGCGCTCTTTGTAGATCTGGATCCCCTGCGGACCGTCAGCGGTGGAAAAGATGCTGTACCCCTCTTCCTCGAGGATGTTGTGCATCAGGGCGAGAGTGATCTCGTCGTCATCGATGACCAGGACTTTCGGCATACCACGTACTCCTCGGTTCTTGCTTATGAATATACAAAAGTCACCCCCCCAATTCAAAGCGAATCTTTCCTTTGCTCCTAGGGTACAATTTCGTAGATTCCACAGTCTATGCTCAGAACCGCATGAGAGTTGCCGTCATATCCGATATTCACGCGAATCTGCCCGCGCTGGAGAAGGTGCTCACCGTCATCGACCAGATCGGCGTGGACCGCATCCTCTGCCTCGGCGATATCGTCGGCTACGGCGCATTCCCCAATGAATGCGTCGCCCTGGTCCGCGAACGCTGCGCCGCAGTGGTCCGCGGCAACCACGACTCCGGCGCCATCGAAGAACTCCCCCTCGATCACTTCAATACCTACGGCGAGATCGCGATGCGGTGGACGAGGAAACACCTCTCGCAGGAGAATGCCGCGTGGCTCCGCTCCCTCCAGCTCATGCATGTGGTGGATTCCGTGACGATCGTGCACGCCGCTCCCCTGCACCCCGGCGCCTGGCGCTATATCTTCGCCTGGCCGGATGCGCAGAAATGCTTCGCGGCATTCGGCACGCCGTACTGCTTTATCGGACATACGCATGTTCCGGTGGTCGTGGGGGAGAATGGCTCGGTGAATCAGTTCAAGGCGGGGGAACGGTTCCTGATCAACGTGGGGAGCGTGGGACAGGCACGCGATGGGGTTCCGCGGGCATCATTCGGACTGCTTGACACGCACCGCGGCAGCTACGACACGGTCCGCATCGAATACGACATCGAGGCAGCAGCACGCGCGATCCTGCACGCACACCTGCCGGACTACCTCGCACAACGACTCTTCCTGGGGATCTAAGCGCGGCCCTTCTGAAGGATGCGCTCGAGTTCGCGCGCCACGAGATGCGGGTCCTCGTCAATGAAATGCCGTGAGAACCTCCGGGCACGCCGGATCTCACCATCATCCAGCCGCGCAACCACCATCCCGCTGTCGATCACCGGTGCCGTGCTGAGCACGTCGCCCGACGGCCCTACGATCTGCGACCCACCCCAGAAGTTCACGCCATCTTCAAATCCGACCCTGTTACAGAATGCCAGGTACACGGAAAGCAACCGCGCATAGGCCTTGTGGTTCTCGCTGTTCACCTGCTGGGCGTGAAGCGTATCACCACGGTCCCCGCCAAGACGGGTCGGGCTCGCCGTAAGGGAAATGATGACCTCTGCCCCGTCCAGCGCCAGGAGATACGGCAACGACAGATGCCAGAGATCCTCACACACCAATACGCCGATCCGCCCGATGGGCGTGTCAAACGCCCGCACACCCTGGCCCCTGCTGAAGTACCGCATCTCCTCGAACATCCCGTAGGTCGGCGGATAGGTCTTGCGATGCACGGTCCGCATCGTTCCGTTCTCGAACAGAAAGGCCGCATTGTAGATGCCGAACGATCCCCCCTCCTCCACACCCCCCGCGATCACCGGAATGGAACGGCTCTTCTCCAGGAGCGGGAGCAGATAGGAAGGTGGCGCTTCCGGACGCACGGCAAGATCCCAGTTCATGTCCCGGAGAGTGTAGCCCGTCAGACTCAACTCGGGAAAGACCATCATCTGCGCACCGGCCGCGATCGCGCAATCCGCATACTCACAGTGCAGCGTAACGTTCTTCGCCGGATCCCCGAGGACCGGATCGATCTGTGCCAGCGCGAGCAGGGCGTTCATGCCGGCGGGTTCTCCTCTGAAAGGTCGAGCATCCGGATGTCCCGCACGTACGGGATCGTCTTGTCGGTCTTGAGCTGCCGCAACCGCACCATCTTCTTGTCGATGCGTATGAGGTTGTCGCGGATGATGACGAGGTACGCCCGGAGATTGTCCTCCGGATGGGTCGCGAGCAACGACTCGATGTTCTTCCTCATCCCTTCGATCGGCGACTGCAACTCCCCCGTCACCTGCACGACGAGTTCCTGGATGGTCTCGAGGCGCTTCTGCGATATCTCCAACTCGGTCAGCTGATGCTTCAACTTGCGTCTCTCGAGCACGCTGAGGATCGTCTTGGGGAGGACCGGCGTCGCGATCTCCTCCTTCACCAGATAGTCTTCGACCCCGAGCTTCAACACCTCCACCGCCAGATCGAAATCCTTGTTCACGGTCAGGAAAACCACCGGCACCGTGATCCCCCGTTCGTGGATCTCGCGCGTGACCTCCAGGCCGTTCTTCCCCGGAAGGAAGTAGTCCATGAGGATCAGGTCGTACTGCTGCTCTCCCGCCAGCACCTTCAGGGCGGTCGCACCGTCGCCGCACCACGTTACCTCGAACAGCCCGGGGTGGTGCTTCTTCAGGAACAACTCCACAAGGTTCGCGAAGTCGGGATTGTCCTCGACCAGCAGGATATGTGTCGGCGTCGGTTCAGTCATGTCGTGGTACGGTGAACGTGAACGTGGACCCCTTGTCCGGTTCGGACTCGACCCGGATGCTGCCGCCATAGCTCTCCACGATCTGCTTCACGATCGTGAGCCCCGCCCCTGTCCCCCCGATCCCGTCCGCGGGATTCAATCGCTGGAACACCATGAAGATCTTCTCGAATTCCGCTTGCTCGATGCCGATACCGTTATCGGCGACGGTGAAGGAGCAAAAGCCCGGCCCCTCTGTGCCCGTGATGGTGATGACCGGCACCTCTTCACGGTTGTACTTGATGCCGTTCACGATGAGATTCCGGAAGACCATCGCCAGATGGGTCGGGTCGTACGGTACAACGGGCAGGTCGCGTCCATACTCGACCTTCGCATGCCGGTCGACCAGCAGATACTCCAGATCGCGCAACACGTCGCCCAGCACATGCGCAACGGGGACCGCCTGGAGCTGACCCGCCGGGCGTCCTACGCGCGACAGGGTGAGCAGATCGTCGATGAGCTGCTTCATCCGTGCACTCGCCCGCATCACCGAATCCAGATGCTGACGCACATCCTCACTCATCCGTGCGCCGCCATCCTCTATCGCGAACCTGGTGTAGCCACTGATGGTGATGAGCGGCTCCTTCAGATCGTGCGATACGACGTACGCGAACCGGTCCAGTTCCTCATTGCGCCGGGCGATCTCCCGCGCCCCGGCGACGGTCGCTTCGTGCAACGCAACCCGCTCCAGTGCTATCGCGACCAAAGTAGCAATACTCGCAGCAATCCGCAAGTCACTGTCGCCGAAGGGGTTCTCCGCAGCGCGCTGGAAGCGGAGGATCCCGAGCGTGGCCCCGCGGGTATTGACCGGCACAAGCATGGAGGCTTCGCCACACTGCTCGCCAGTCCATGCCGATGCCGTTGTGATCACCTCCGCTGACCGTGGATCGCTGTCCACCGGCTGCACATGCTTCACCGCGGTGTCACCTGCAACATACCCCGTGTCGATGCCGCATGCGTCACCTTCACAATACAGCCTCGTCAGGGTACGGGACGCGGCATCGTATCTGCGATACTCGAAGGAGGTGTACCCGATGAAATCCTTCAGCCGTTCGTGCACTTCACGGAGCACTGTGGCCGCATCCGAGGCGCCCGTCAACCCGAGACCGATGGCATTGAGCAGCGACAGATGCCTGTTGGCTTCCCGGATCTCCTCGCCCTGGCGCTGTCGCTCGTTGATGTCCCGCGCGATATTCAGGATCGCCACCGGATCACCCGCCGCATTCCGCAGGATCGTGGTACTGACGCTGATGGCGATATGCGCTCCGTCGCGCCGCTCCCACTGCATGTCGAAATCGGTGACCTTCCGGGACTCCCGCAGCGCCTCGAGCCACTGCATGTACGCCGCCATCTGGGCTTCCTGAAGCCACGGATACGGCAGACCCAGTCCGATCGCCTCGGCACGGTTGTATCCCGTAAGAATGCAGAACGCGCTGTTGACGTCCAGGATATTCCCCTGCAGGTCGGTCATCATGAGGGCATCACTCATCGCATCCACGATGCCGCGCGTGACATCCTCGGTGTGCTTCTGCCCGGGCTGTTCGGTGTGGGAGCGCGTGACATCCTCGGTGTGATCCGCTTCGGATGGGGACTCGTGAACCCTATGGATGGCCTCTACCATGCCATTGGCGTCGCGCCGGTACCGTATCATGTCGCGCACCTTGAGATACGACGCCTTCCCTTTCGGGAGGATGCGGTACTCGAGGGCGAATTCCTGTTCGGCGGACGATTGACGGGTGATCCGTTCCGAGACCATCGAGCGGTCATCGGGGTGCACCATCGACCGCCAGGCATCGGGGGTCTTGGTCACTTCGGCAATGGAGTAGCCGGTCAGCCGTTCCACGGCCGGACTCAGATAGCGGAACGCGCCCGTGGGTGCAGCCTCGTACACGACGCCGCTCATGGATTCGATGCCCATCTCCAGGGCAGAAGCACGGATCGCGGTCGCGTTGTACTGTACCGCCTTCGCAAGGGCGAAGCCGAGGTGCCCGCCTGCCAGGCCAAGGAAGGCCATGCTGGTGGGTTCCTGTTCAACGTCCTTCATGGAGAGCAGGACCATGATCCCCACCGCCCCGTGGGCATCCCCGAGCGGGAAACACACCATACGCCGCACGCCCTCACCTTCCAGGAGCGCACGATACGGAAGATAGGCCGGATACTCCTCCATGGTGAAGCGTACGGGTTCCATGGTCTTCACCATGAACCCGCCGAACCCTTCGGTCATGCTCTGTTCGGCAAGCGCGGCAGCGATCTTCTCACTCAGGTTCTCACCGTGTTCCAGAACGAACACGTTCCGTTCATCATTCACCACCAGCACCGCGCCCGCGTCGTAACCGAACCAGCGGAGACTCGCATGAAGGCTGTCCTTCACGAGGGTGGTACGGTCGACCGAGCGGTGGAGCGCTTCCAGGATGTTCTGCAGGATGGCATTCTGCCGGCCGTTCCTCTCCACGTCCTCCTGTTCCGTCCGTAGATGCGAAACATCCACGAAGTACCAGAGGCGGGCCGGTTCACCTTCCTGGTCGATCAGTTCATCCAGGACCTGCACATGGACCTTGCTCCCGTCCTTGCGACGGCCGGTGAATTCAAAGCGTTCGGGTGGCGTGGTCTCTTCCAGCGGCCGCCCGGCATGCTCGGTCACGCCTTTCTTCTCCCGCCCTGCGACGATGACCGCGACGTCTTTCCCGACGAGGTCTTCGCGCAGCATATAGCCGAACAACTCCAGGAATCCTTTGTTCACGTAGGTGAACTGCCCGTTCTTCACGATCGCAAGGGCAGCCGTCCTTGTCTCAACAAGCATTCGCGCGCGCGATTCCGATTCTTCGAGCGAACGCATCCGGCTCACATATGCATGGATATCATGCAGGATGAGCGTCACCGTGCGTTCATCGTTCTCCACGGAGACGAAGGCGGCGATATGGAAGTACGCTTCGCCTTTCGGCGTGCTCAAGCGCAGCTCGTAGTCGCGCGTTGCGCCGGACGGCAACTGTTTCAGCTCACGTGCAACCGCAACGTTGCGGTCGCCCAGAAAGGTATTCAGCGTGAAGTTGGGTGCTTTTCCCGCGGGGTCAGGAAAGAAGCGGGAGGCGAAGCCCTGGGTATGACTGAGGAGTTTACGTGCAGCGAAGACCGCTGCCGGAACTGTATCGAGAGAAGGGTGGATCATTGTCATCGGTCAGTGAAGATTGTCAACGCGCCGCGCAGGCGCGGGTACAGCAGAACAACGCGATGGCGTATCGCGTCCCCGGGCGTCACCAGCTACCGCTGGAACCACCGCCACCGAAGGAGCCACCGCCGCCGCTGAAACCACCACCGCCAAAGCCACCACCACCGCCGCCGAACGACCCACCCCCGAAACCACCGCCCATCGGCGGGAACATGCCACCGCGGCGGATCCCGGAGGAACGCGAGCGCGACATGATGAACGCGATGATGAGGATGACGATGATCACCCCGATCGGGACACCACCGTCGCCTTTACCTTTCGGATCGGCAGTATACTCGTTGCGCGTCGCGGCCATGATCGCCGTGGCACCGGCTTCGATGCCGCCGGCATAGTCACCGCGCTTGAAATGCGGGACGATCTCCTTGCGGATGATCTGGCTGGACAATGCGTCGGTGAGCACGCCTTCGAGTCCACGCCCGACCTCGATGCGGATCTTCCGGTCGTTGCGCACCACCAGCAACAGCACACCATTGTCCTTCCCTTTCCGTCCCATCCGGTTCTCGATCACGATGCGCCGGCTTGCATCCTCCAGCGGCTCGCCACCGAGCGTGGAGAGGACCGCGACAACGACCTGTGTCGATGTCTCCGTGTCGAACGCGGCGAGGCGCGCGTTCAGCGAAGCCACGGTTTCCGGTGGGAGCGTGCCGGTGGCATCCGTCACGTACCTGGTGAGCGCGACCGGCTCAGGGGTTTGCGCGGACGCACCGCTCCCTGCGGCAGCAACAGACGCTGCGATCAGGAACGGCAGAATGAAGTGCATGCGCCGGCGTACTGCCGGCGCATGCGCTCGAGGATGGGAGGACAAAGCGGTCATCCGTTAGAACTGCACCTTCGGCGCGTCTTCAGCACCGGCCTTGGCTGCGAAGTATGCCTTCTCCTTGAACCCGAACATGCCGGCGAGCATCGAGGCGGGGAAGCGGCGAACGGTGGTGTTGAAATCCTGCACCTGTTCGTTGAACTGCGACCGTGCCCACGTGATGCGGTTCTCGGTCCCTTCGAGCTGGCTCTGCAACGCCATGAAGTTCTCGTTCGATTTCAACTGCGGGTAGTTCTCGGACACGGCGAGGAGGCGCGACAGCGCTCCGGAGAGCTGATCCTGGGCCTGCTGGAATTTGGCGAACGCCTGCGGATCCTCGAGCACTTCTTTGGTCACCGTGATCTGTCCGACGCGGGAACGCGCATCCGCCACGCCCTGGAACACCGCAACCTCCTGCTTGGCAAAACCCTGGACCGTCGAAACGAGATTCGGGATCAGGTCCATGCGGCGCTGGTACTGGGTCTCCACCTGGCTCCAGGCGGAACGCACGGATTCGTCTTTGGTCACGAGGCCGTTGTACACCTGCATGCCCCACCCGACGAGGATAACGAGGACAAGCACGATAGCGCCGACGATGCCACCTGCGATAAGACAACCGCGAGACTTCATTGTCGCTCCTTAGTGTGTGAACATGGATGTTGGAAAAATACTCGAGAGTCCGCGGACCTTATTGGTGACCCGTTCCGCATCTTCGCCGCTCAACACCCGCAGGTGCCAGTTCCGTACACCGACCGGAATGAATCGGAACTCCGGCCCGGCCTTCCCCAGGCTGATCTCAAAGACACCGGTATCATACGTATGGCGGCCGTTGCCGCCGAACAGGAAGTTGCCGAGCGAATACGCGATCACGCCCTTGCGGTAACGCTCGATCCCCTGCAGCACGTGCGGGTGGTGCCCGATCACCGCATCGACACCGGCATCGATCAACGCACGTGCGAAACTCTGCTGTGCAGCGTCCGGCGCTTCTGCCTTTTCGGTCCCCCAGTGGAGGATCACGACGATATACATGGTGCGGTCGGCAAGCCGCAACGCGCGCACATCCGCGCCGATGGCGCCAAGTTCGCGGCGGGCGACGCCCGACTTCCGTTCTGTTGCAACCCGGGCCTCGCCGCCGCCATAGTACGCCAGCACAGCGATATTCCTGCCATTCCGGTTGAAAAAGTACGGGCGGTGCGCATCTGCACGGGTCCGGCCTGCACCGACATACCGGATACCAGCTGAATCAAGATACGAAAATGTATCCAAAAGTCCTTGTTCGCCATAATCGAAGACATGATTATTGGCGATACTGACGACCCCGATCCCCGCCCTCGTGAGCACGGGAACGAAGCGGGGATGCATACGGAAATTGAACGGCTTGACGATCTTCGTCCCGCGCGTCGTGATCGGATTTTCGAGATTCACCACCGCGATGTCCGCCGTCCGGAACAGGTCGAAGCCCTCAAAGGCCATCGACGGGTCATTGCCGGCCGCTTTCTCATAGTGCGCGCCCAACAGGCAATCCCCTGCAAATCTCATCACAATGGCACTGGTATCCCGCACCGCTTGTGCCCGGACATCCGCCCATCGGGGTGCGATTACCTCAACAAACAGCAAGATCCAGAATATTCTCAAGCCGCTCCTTTGATGCCTTCTCAACACCCTTCCCACCTCTCCAGTTCGCTTCATGCGCCTCCTCTCTCCGGTTCCATCCCACGCAACGATCTTGCCGGTGCCTGGTGCGAACTTCTCACCGGCTCCGGGTACCGCGTTCATCTTCGTCCACGCCTCTCATATAGCGAAAGGAAGCCCAGAAGGCTTCCTTTCGCCACGAGACGTAACACAAGGTGCAGGTGCGGATCACAGCCAGAAATTCGCGCCGAACATCAACGGGAATGTCGATGTTGAGCTTCCTTCCGTGAAGATCATATTGAACTTGAATTCGCCGAAGACCCCAATGTTCCGGGCGACGCGATATTCCGTACCCACGCCAAAGTGGATCCCGAATTTCGTACTCGTGTCACCTTTGAGCTGCGTGTAGTCCTGCCCATTGACCTTCACCACCAGGTCGCTTACGCTGATCATATTCAGACCGAAGCCGAAGAGGCCATACGGCGTGACCCCTCCCTTCAAGGGCAGTTTGCCGAGGCCGGTGAATGAAATGCCCAAGATGCCAACACCGAGCCCGGAGACATCGCTTGACGGGACCGGCTGTCCACCATTCGTGAATCCGAACTTCGCCTTGTCAGAGGAGAAGGTGCCATAGTCCAGGCCAAACCGGATCCCGACATTCTTCATGAGCTCCATCTCGGCCTGAGCCCCGAAGTTGAATCCGATCCCGTAGTATTGATCCGACGGCTTGGGAAAGGATGAGAACGAGATACCAAGATGGGGGCCGACCGCGAATTTCATCTGGGCGGGGGCCGTCCCGGTCAGCAGGAACAGGCAGGTTGCAGCAACTATGAACGATCTACGCATCACAGATCCTCCGTGTGGTGGGTGAGGGATTATTGGTGCACGTCAAGGTCTTTGTTCGCGATGCAAACCGTGTCAGGGGATCTCATAGCGCAGACCACCGCGGATCGCGATATAGAACGTCGACACGCCCGTGGTGAAGATCGGCCCGAGCTGGAGATCCGGCCCGACGTACAGGTTCTTTCCCACCATGAAGCCGACACCGCCGCCGAAGCGGATGCCGAAATACGGCCCGCCCGTCAGGAAGAGAAGGCCGAAGCCGGCATCGACATACGGCTTGATCTTCACGGTCTTCGCGTCGATGTAGTACTTGAAGTAGGTCGCCCACTCGATCGGCGTGCCGGCCTGGGTGTTGATGTTGAATTCCGTGCCCACCGCGAGCTGACGGTTGAAGATCACCTCGGCCATGGGTCCGAAGTGGAACCCTGCACTCGTCGCATACGTGTTCGATGCAATAGACAGCCCCATGTTGCCGCCGACACTCCACTTCACCGGCTGTGCCTGCGCATGGGGAGATGCAACGAGCAGGAGTAGTGCGACAACCGCACAGGCCACGCTACCGTATTTCAGCATACTTCCTCCGAATGTGTCAATTGAGTTATCGAATCTCTTCGTCCGCTCCGGTCACCGCAGCAGCGCCCGCGCGATCACGATGCGCTGGATCTCGGAGGTCCCTTCATAGATCTCCGTCACCTTCGCATCCCGCAGATAACGCTCCACGCGGTATTCCTGCACGTACCCGTACCCTCCGTGGATCTGGATGGCCTCGAGTGCGCTTTCAACAGCAACACGCGACGCGTACAGCTTTGCCATGGCCGCTGCGGTCCCGTACGACTCACCGCAGTCCTTGAGCCACGCGGCCTTGAGCACCAGATGGCGCGCCGCTTCCACCTGCGTTGCCATATCCGCGATCTTGAATTGGATCGCCTGCAGCTCGGCGATCGGCCGCCCGAACGCTTTCCGCTCCTTCGCATAGGAGAGCGATGCATCCAGGCACCCCTGCGCGATCCCCAGGGCCTGCGCCGCGATCCCGATGCGGCCACCATCCAGGGTCTTCATCGCAAAGCGGAACCCCATTCCCTCGTCGCCCACCCGGTTCGCTGCCGGGATCCGGCAATCGGTGAACGACAACGACACGGTATCCGAGGCACGGATGCCGAGCTTCTTTTCCTTCTTAGCGACGGCGAACCCGGGGATCCCTTTCGGGACGATGAATGTGCTGATCCCTTTCGGACCCTTGGTCCGGTCCGTGGCGGCCATGACCAGGACGTAGTCTGCGGTCGAACCGTTCGTCGTCCAGTTCTTGGTCCCATTAAGAATATAATGATCCCCGTCCTTCTGCGCCACCGTATGAAGGTTGGAAGCGTCACTTCCTGCCTCCGGTTCCGACAGGGCGAAGGCCCCGAGCTTCTTCCCGGATGCCAGGTCCTTCAAAAACCGCTCTTTTTGCTCAGAGGTTCCGAATTCGTTCAACCCGTAGCAGACCAGCGAATTATTGACGCTCATGATGACGCCACAGGAGGCGTCGACACGGGATATTTCGGCCTCTGCAAGGGCATAACTGACCGTGTCCAACCCCGCTCCGCCCCACTCCTCCGGGACCATCATCCCCATGAACCCCAGTTCACCCAGTGCCCGCACCTGCTCCGCCGGGAACATGCTGTGCTCGTCGCGTTCGATCGCACCGGGGGCGAGTTGCTCTTCCGCGAACGAACGCGCCGTGTCGCGGATCATGGACTGGGTCTCCGTCAGTGCGAACATCATACGGTCATCCCTCCGAGTATGAGTAGAATCCTCTGCCGCTCTTCCGTCCGAGTTGCCCGGCCGCCACCATCTTCTTCAGGAGCGGCGACGGACGGTACCGCGGATCGCCCAACCCGTCATGCATCACGTTCATGATCGCGAGGCAGACATCCAGCCCGATGAAGTCCGCAAGCTGGAGCGGCCCCATCGGGTGCGCCATACCGAGCTTCATGATCGTATCGATCGCCTCCGGCGTGGCGACGCCTTCCATCACGCACGTGATCGCCTCATTGATCATCGGCATCAGGATACGGTTCGCGATGAAGCCGGGATAGTCGTGCACCTCCACCGGCTCTTTCTCCAGCCTCCGGCAGAGATCCACGACCGTGGCCGTGGTCTCATCGGACGTGACATGTCCGCGGATGATCTCGACGAGCTTCATCACCGGCACGGGGTTCATGAAGTGCATCCCGATCACACGGTCGGGCCGCTTCGTCGCTGCCCCGAGGACCGTGATGGAGATGGAAGAGGTGTTCGTGGCCAGGATGACGCCCGGCCGGCACGCCGCATCGAGAGCCGCAAAGAGAACCCGCTTGATCTCCGGGTTCTCCGACGCAGCCTCCACGACAAGGTCTGCGCCCGCCGCCGCTGCAGACAGATCCACCGATGTATGCAACCGCCCGAGGATCGCACCGCGGTCCGCAGCGGCCACGGTCCCCTTCTTGATCTGCCGGTCCAGGTTGGTGGTGAGGATTGCGATACCCCGGTCCACCAGGTCCTGGCGGACATCCACAAGCGTGACCTCGAACCCGTGCTGGGCGAACGTGTGGGCGATGCCGTTGCCCATGGTCCCGGCGCCGATCACGCAGATGTGCTTGATCTCCATGCTCTTCAATGCTCCGGATCGGATGATGGGTGGATCAGGATGGCCGCTCCACGATGACGGCGCTTGCTTCCCCGCCGCCGATGCACAATGTTGCGAGTCCGCGCTTCTTGTTCATCCGCTCCATCGCATGGATGAGGGTGACAAGGATGCGGGCCCCGCTGGCGCCGAGCGGATGGCCGAGCGCGATGGCGCCGCCATGAACGTTCACCCTCGCGGGGTCGAGCTTCGCGATGGAACTCACCGCAAGCGCCACCACGGCGAACGCTTCGTTGATCTCGAAGAGGTCGATATCGCCCACGGCAAGGCCGTGACGTGCGAGTACTTTTGCGATGGCATCGGCGGGAGCGGTGGTGAACCACTCAGGCGCCTTCGCTGCCGATGCCTGGCGGAGGACCCGCACCTGATGCCGCACCTTGAGTCGCGCGGCAGCGTCCGCGGACATCACGACCATGGCCGCGGCGCCATCGCTCACCTTCGACGCGTTCGCCGCCGTGATGGTGCCGTCCTTCTGGAATGCCGGACGGAGCGTGGGGATCTTCTCGAAGTTGGTCTTCGTGGGATCCTCATCGTCCTTCACCATCACCACATCGCCCTTTTTTCCGGCAATGCCGACGGGGACGATCTCTGCATCAAAAGCACCGCTCTTCTGCGCCGCCTGGGCGCGCGTGTAGCTCTCGATCGCGAACGCGTCCTGCGCTTCGCGCGTGATGGTGCATTCACGGGCGCAGATCTCGGCTGCATTGCCCATGAGGTAATCATTGTAGACGTCGATGAGTCCGTCGCGGTACAGGGCATCCTGGATCTCCGCGTTCCCCATCCTGTATCCCGTCCGCGCTTTATCGAGAAGGTAGGGGGCATTGGACATGCTCTCCATGCCGCCTGCCACGACGATGTCCGCATCACCCGTCTGTATCGCCTGCACGGCGAGCATCACGGACTTGAGCCCCGAGCCGCACACCTTGTTGATGGTCATGCATTCCACGCTGTCCGGCAATCCGGCATACCGCGACGCCTGACGCGCCGGTGCCTGGCCCACGCCCGCCTGGATCACATTGCCCATGATCACTTCATTGACTTCAGCGGGTGGAATGCCTGCGCGGCGGACAGCCTCGGCGATCACGATCGCGCCGAGGCGGGGGGCGGGGATGGAGCTCAACGTCCCCTGGAAGCTTCCGATGGGGGTCCGGCATGCGCCGGCTATGACGACGTCTCGCATTGTTGCCTCAAAAGAGCAGTAGGACGAATGGGAAAAGATAAGGAAAAAGGAAGACGAAAAAAGGAAAAAATCGCCCGAAACAGAAGAAGGAAAAAGGATACGATCCCTTTTCCTTCTTCCTACGTTCCACATCACTGCTGGTTCTTAGCTGCTCATCGACCGCAGGAACTCCTTGTTGCTCTTCGTCCCGCGCATCTTCTCCAGCAGGAAATCCATGCCTTCCACGGTGTTCATTTCGGCGAAGATCTTGCGGAGGATCCAGACGCGGTTCAGATCGTCGGCATCGATGAGGAGCTCTTCCTTGCGGGTTCCGGAGCGGTTCACGTCCATCGCAGGGAATACGCGGCGGTCGCTCAGCTTCCGGTCGAGCACGATCTCCATGTTACCCGTACCCTTGAACTCTTCGAAGATGACCTCGTCCATGCGGCTGCCGGTCTCGATGAGGGCCGTGGCAACGATCGTCAGGCTACCGCCTTCCTCGATGTTACGCGCCGCGCCAAAGAACCGCTTCGGCTTGTGGAGCGCGTTCGCGTCCACACCACCGGAGAGGATCTTGCCGGAGTGCGGCACCACCGTGTTGTGCGCCCTCGCCAGACGGGTGATGCTGTCGAGAAGGATGACAACATCCCGGCGGGCTTCCACCAGGCGCTTGGCCTTCTCCAGCACCATGTCCGCCACCTGCACGTGCCGTTCCGGCGGTTCGTCGAAGGTGGAGCTCACCACTTCGGCATTCACCGAACGCTCCATGTCCGTGACCTCTTCCGGACGTTCGTCGATCAGCAGCACGATCAGCTTCACCTCGGGATGATTGCGGGAAATGCTGTTCGCAAGCTTCTGGAGGAGGATGGTCTTGCCGGCCTTCGGCGGAGAAACGATCATACCGCGCTGACCCTTACCCACCGGTGTGAGCATGTCCATGATACGCATGGAATATTCGCCGGGTGCGGTCTCGAGCTTGAGCGGAGAATTCGGATACAGAGGAGTAAGGTTGTCGAACAGGACCCGCTCGCGGATCGTCTCGGGATTCTCGTCGTTCACCGCTTCCACGCGGAGGAGCGCGAAGAACCGTTCACCTTCCTTGGGGGGACGCACCTGGCCGCTGACCGTATCACCGGTGCGCAGATTGAACTTTTTGATCTGCGAGGGCGACACATAGATATCGTCAGGCGACGGCAGGTAGTTGTAGTCCACCGACCGGAGGAACCCGTAACCATCCGGCAACACTTC
Organism: Ignavibacteriota bacterium; assembly: GCA_016707525.1. Classification (NCBI taxonomy): domain Bacteria; kingdom Pseudomonadati; phylum Ignavibacteriota; species Ignavibacteriota bacterium. The sequence continues at coordinate 133,415 of JADJHP010000015.1, read as the reverse complement.
CAGTACACCCCGGCTGAAGCTGAACCCTCCCTGCTCCGTCTGAGCCTCGAGGATCTTGAAGATAAGCTCCTGCTTGCGCAGGTCGCTGTAGCCGCTGATGTTCAGCTCTTTGGCGATCTGATTGAGCTCAGCTATCTTCTTGGACTTGAGCTCTGAGATGTCCATGGCCATGGAAGGAGAACCTCGAAATGGAAGTTATGGAATTGTAGCAACCCAGCCGAACCGAGAGCATTCACATGCGGGTGACGAAGGAACTCAGGAACGGGGTATCGGTTGGACGTGTGATTGAGATAAGGGATGTGGATAAGGCAAATCGAAGCGATTCATAAACCCTTGAGGAATATAGATTATTTCAAGAAAGATGTCAAGGGGTTTTCTCAAACGCAAGCAGGGCCTCACCTGCGACAAAATGTGAGCCGATGACGAGAATTCGGGGTTTTCGGCGCGTGGTTCCCGGCGCAATACGCTTCATCGCGAGACGGAGGCCGGCTTTCACGCCCCCCCCTGGCACCACCCGGACCCCCAATGCCCGCCCCACCCGGAGGATGTCGCGAACCGTCGCCGCCCGGGGCGTCCGTGGCCTGACAGCCACTATGGTCCCTGCAACACCTCCCAAGAGCGCAACCATCCCCGCGTAGTCCTTATCCTTCATGGACCCGAAGACCACCGCGTCAAAATGCGGCTCCCGTCGGCCAACGAACGGAGCCGTCGCCACCCGGACCCCATCCGGATTGTGGGCGACGTCGATGGTGATATCGGCCCGACGGTGCCTGACGCGCTCCAACCTGCACCGGAGCCCGGCCAATTTGGAAACCTTCTCCAGGCCCATCCTCACCGCATCAGCCGTTACCTTCTGGAAGATACCACTTCTGACCGTCAGGGAGAGCGCGGACACTGCCAGAGCGGCATTTGCCACCTGATGCCCCCCCCTCAGCCCCAGGACCACCCCGTCGAGCCGCCAACGGCCACCCCGCACATTCACCACAGCATGCCCCGTCCGATCCCCGGAAGGAACGAGGGAAGTCACCTCCCGGGGCAGGAACACCGATGTCCCTTTCGTGCGCCCCCGAGCTCGGATCACCTCGAGCGCGATCCCCTCCGCGGTGGTCACCACCGGCGCCCCCCGCTTGATGATCCCGGCCTTTTCACGGGCGATCCGGCTCACCGTGTGACCAAGGTACTCCTGATGATCGAGTCCGATGTTCGTGATGAGGCTGACGAGCGGGATCACGACGTTGGTCGCGTCGAGGCGCCCACCGAGCCCGGTTTCGATGACTGCCACATCCACGCCCTGGTCCGCAAAGTACTGGAACGCAACGCATGTGGTCGCTTCGAAGAATGTGGCCCCGGTCTCCTCGATCGTTGGCCGGAGGCGGCGGACATACTCCACCAGTTCCGGCTCGGGCATGGGGATGCCGTCGATGCGGATCCGTTCCACGAAGTGTATGAGGTGCGGTGAGGTGTACAACCCCGTTCGGTAGCCTGCCGCGGTGAGTATCGCTGCAAGGAAGGACGATGTGGAGCCCTTGCCATTCGTGCCGGCGACATGGAACACGGGAAAGGAGCGTTCGGGATGGCCCGCGACGGTGACAAGCCGGCGGATATTCCGGAGTCCGACCTTGATGCCACGGTATTGCAGCGCGTAGAGATACCGGAGAGTTGCCGCAGAGGACATGCGGGCGGGATGCCCGCCATGTGCCGGGCGGTTCACAGCCAGCTATCGAGCACCGACACGCCCGTCCGGGCGTCCAGCGCCCCCACCAGCGTGCTCATATCCGCGACCTTCTGCTCTTCGCAGAACGCGGTCATTTCTCCGGCAATCCGCACGCCGGCGGCCGGGTCGAGAAAGTTCGCGGTCCCCACCTGCACCGCGATCGCACCGGCGAGCAGAAACTCGATGGCGTCAACACCGCAGGTGATGCCGCCGATCCCGATCACCGGGATCTTCACGGCACGTGATGCCTCATAGACCTTCGCAAGTGCAACAGGCTTTACCGCCGGGCCGGAAAGCCCGCCCGTCACGGTGGAGAGGATCGGCCGGCGCGTGCGCGCATTGATCGCCATGCCGATGAGCGTATTCATCACCGATACCGCATCGGCGCCTTCATCGGCAGCGGCGCGGGCGAAGTCGGCGATGTGCGTCACATTCGGCGTGAGCTTGATGAAGAGCGGACGCTTTGTCCGGGCCCGGACTCGCCGCGTGATCTCGGCGGTCATCTGGCAGTTCGTCCCGAAATTGAGTCCACCCTCTTTCACATTCGGACAGGAGATATTGATCTCGTAGCCGTCGATCCCATCCTCCCCTTCCAGCAGGTCGACCACGGCACAGTATTCATCGACGGTGCTGGCCGCGATGTTCACGATGAGTGTGACCTCCACGGTGCGGAGGAACGGCAGCTTTTCAGCGATGAAGCGGTGTACTCCGATGTTCGCGAGCCCGATGGAATTCAGCATGCCGCCGGTCGTTTCCACGATGCGCGGCGGCGGATTCCCATCGCGCGGCTTCATCGAGAGCGACTTGGTGATGATGCCACCGAGGCGGGAGATGTCCACGGCATCGGTACACTCATCACCATAGCCAAAGGTACCGGAGGCCACGAGCACCCGGTTCTTGAATTCTGCGGACCCTATATGGAATGCACTCTGAACCATGTCACCACCGTAGCGCTTGTGCATCGAACGTGGGCCCATCCTTGCACATCAGGGCGTAACGGCGCGATGCGTCGCGGAGTTCGACCGGGCACCCCTGACAGATGCCGATGCCGCAGCCCATGGGCCCTTCCATGGAGACTTCGCAGGGGATCCCCAGCCGTTCGGCGGCCAGCGCCGTCGCCTTGAGCATCGCATGCGGCCCGCACGCAAAGATCTTGACATGCTTCGGGTCCGTCTGCGCCACTTCCTTCTCAAGAAGCGCAACAACGTTCCCATGGAAGCCGGACGAGCCATCGTCCGTGGCACAGACAACATCGTGCAGATGGCGTGTGACCAACGACGCGGCATCGCGGGCACCGACGAGGGTGCGCACGGCCTTTCCGCGGCGCAGGAGTTCGGCGGTCGTAAGTGGCATGGGGGCTACACCGAGTCCGCCGGCCACAAGCAGTGCCGTGGTGAAACGGTCATCATCCAGCGTGAACGGGACGCCGAGCGGGCCGAGGAGATCGAGGATATCCCCTTCGCGCTTCTCCGCAAGCAAGGCTGTCCCCTTCCCCACGATGTTGAAGAGGATCTCGATGGTATCCGTGGTGGTACGGTGGACGCTGAACGGGCGGCGGAGCAGCGGCTCGAGTGTATCGTTGACGCGGACGTTCACGAATTGTCCCGGCCTGACCGCAGGGGCGAGGCCGGGAGCATGGAGCGAGAGGACGAAGATATTGCGGGCAACGGCCTGAAGTGAGCGGACCGGACAGGAATGAAGGGGCATCAGTCGACCCGTTGTTCTTCGGGAGTTTCCCGTGGCTTCGGCTGTTGTGTCCCGGGCCTGGCGCCGCGTCTGCGCGCCCCCTCTTCCGTCGGATCGTCACCCGGTTTCGCTTTCGTTGAATCCGTGACGGCAGGAATGGCGCCCGCCTGTTTTGCACGCAGGGAATCAGGCAGAGCGGGAGGCACCCCCCTGTTTTCCCTGCAGGGAATCATGAACAGCCGGGTTCTTTGCTGCTTGTTTCGCTTTGATCGAATCCTGGACGGCGGCAGCGGCGGCAGCCTTTGCGATGGAATCTGCGCGGGCCTTTTCCTGGACGACACGACGAGCCGACTGGACCTCCTGGACGCGGGGACCGACCTTCTGTGCGTATGCCGACGACGGTGCACGGCTGACGAGGCGTTCATAGAGTGCCGCGGCGCTGTCCTGCGATCTCGCCTCGTTCTCGTACAGCCATCCTGCAGCGTACATCGCACGCACGGCGGCCGGAGACGTCGGGAAATGTTTCACCAGCACGGTGAACGTATCGATCGCCGCCTTTGCCTTACCCGCCTGCATCAGTTGCACCCCTCGTGTGTACGACTCCTCGGCGAGGTCTGCCGCCCTCACGAGCGGGGGGATGCCAAGCAACCGGCGTGCTTCATCCGCGAACGGCGAGAGCGGGTACTTGTCCACGATGCAGCGGTACAGTGAATCGGGGACCGCACGGTCGACCGTAGAATCACTGCTTTCGATCCGTGCGAGCACATAGAAAGCGCGCGGCGCTGCCTTGCTTTGGGGGAACTCACGCACCAGGCGCCGGTACAACGTCCGCGCCGAGTCGGGGAGCTCCATGTTCGCATAGAAGACACCCGCAAGATCATCGATGGCCCCCGCAAGGCGGGTTCGCACCGTGTCAGGATGCATGGCCGGCGCAGGAGGGGCTTTGGGCTTGAGCGAATCCGCACGCGCCATCGCTGTTGAATCCCGTCCGAGGGAATCGGCACGGACGAGCACCGAATCGTTCACCATGCTCGTGTCCGGCGGGCGCAGCACTGCCAGGAGTATGCTGTCGAGACGGTTCATTTCGTTGCGGTACTGGAGGAACCGGCCGAGGTACTCGCTCTTCCGGACGACCGTGGGCATGTTCTTGGCGAGCGGTGGCCCGCTCCGCGCGCGGTCGAACGCGACCTTCGCGGAATCGTACAGCTGGAACCGCAGCTCGTACAGCATCCCGAGCTCATAGTTCGCGTTCAGTGCCGACTCCCCGCGCGCATAGGCCGTATCCACGTAGCGGTACTGCTCCACCGCCTTCGCGATATCCCCCCGGTCGCGGTACACGTTGGCGATCTCGACATCGAGGTCGCCCCACGATTCGCGGTAGTTGAGATTCCCACGGAGATCTTCGAGTCGGTCGAGCGCAGCATCATACTCCCCCTGCCTGGAGATCATCTTCGCGGCGCCGAACAATCCGCGGAACTCACCGACATAGCCACGGCTGAGTTCGCGTGCGCGCACATAGGTCTTCTCCGCGCCGACGAAGTTCTTCTCTTCCGCGTACAGTTCCGCGACCCGCAGGAACGCGTTCGAGCGCATGTCCGCATCGGAAGCGTGGTCGCCCACGACCTCCAGCATCTGCCGTGCCCGGACGTTGCTCTTCCTGTCCAGGGCGAGCTGGGCCAGCAGCACGGCCGCATCGGCCATCAACTGGCTCTCTTCATTGACCGTTGCATCTTCCAGGAGTTTCGTCGCCAGTGCCTCGGAAGCCACGGTGTCCCGGTTTTTGTACAGCGCGTAGGAGAGCAGGATCCTGGTCTCCTCCAGGAGCGGACTGTCCGGGTAGCCATCGATCAGTTCGCGGCACTTGCGGTCCGCCTGCTGATACTCGCCCGAGAAGAAATACGATCGCCCGATCATGAGCAGGGCATCGTCAACAAGGTTGGATTCAGGATGGTACTGCAGGAGCTTCGAGCACTTCTCGATCACGGACGTGAACTTCGTGCGCGCGCCCCCGCTGATCGGGACCAGGGCCAGCATGTTCCGGCCTGATTCACGGACCTCGGGCATGGCCCAGACCTCATCCACGGCCTGGCCATAGAGCGTTTTGGCGTTGTAATAGGTGTTGAAATACGCAGAGAAGAAATCCCACACGCCGCAGGAAGGAAGCAGGAGCAGCAAACTGGAGACCATGAAGGTCTTGACAACGTTGGCACGTATCCGCACGAGAGGTACTCCCCGTTCGACATCGTTGCAACATAGTGATTTGCGCGCGCAAAGTCAACGCGCGCACCCTGCATTAAACCGGTGCCCTCCTGCCTGTGTCGAACATGCAGAACGTACCACTCACGATCACAGAAAGGATATACCATGGTGAAACACACATTTCTCGCACTGCTGGTGGCGGCAGCAGTCGCTGTCCCCCTTTCCGCACAACCCGACCCGCCGGATGACCGTCCGGAGCATCGCCAGGGACGCGGCGGTTGTGTCTGCAAAGAGGACGGAGACCGGATGCCGATGCGCGGCAGAATGATGGAAGCGCTCAACCTGACCGAGCAGCAGAAGGGTCAGATGGAGAAGCTGCGCACCGATCTGGAGAAGAAGCAGGTCACCGTGCAGGGCAAGATCGCCGTCCTCCGCGTTGAACTCAAGGAACTGTTCCAGGCCGAGAACCCGGAACGCGGCGCGATCGAGAAGAAGATGAAGGAGGTTTCTGATCTCCAGCATCAGCTCAAGATCAACGGCCTCGACCATCTCTTTGCGGTGAAAGCGATCCTGACCCCTGACCAGCAGAAAGTGTGGAAGAAGCATATGCTGGCCATGGGCGAAGAGCGGATGGGCATGAGGATGGGGAATGGCCCCGAGGGGCGGATGAAGATGAAGAGGGACAGGCGGTAACACACGCGAAATTCCCGGCACCAGAAAAAAAGGGAAAGCAGGTACGCCTGCTTTCCCTTGTGCTGTCTCTCAGATCGTTCCTTACTTCCTGATCACGAGCTCCTGCCCCGCATGGATGCGGTTCTCCTTCAGGGAGTTCCAGTCCCGGATATCTTCCGGGCTCACTTCGTGCGCACGGGCGATGTCCCACAGCGTGTCCCCCCTCTTCACGACATAGACCACGGCCTTCCCATCCTTGCCTTTCGCCGGCTGCTGCGGGTGCTCGCGCTCCACGATACGCACATTTTCGGCGCTCTCGTGGATCACCAAGTGCTGGCCGGCGCGGATCTTCGACGATGACATGTTGTTCCATCGTTTGATCTGCGCGATCGTCACACCGTGCTCGCGTGCGATCACTTCCAGCGTCTCACCCTCTTTCACCAGATACCTCCCGGTCTCCTCGCCCTGTTGCTCCGAGACGGTCCGGCTGTGCGAGCGGAACATCCGCTCCTTCTCATCAAAGGAAAGCTGGTTGATCCTGCTGTAGCGTGCCGCCTGGCCGTCATCCACGTACACATCCAGATCCTGTCCGGCGCGGATCGGCCGCCCGTACGGAATGTCGTTCCAATTCCGGATGTCTGCCGAGCGGCAGCCGAACCATTCCGCGATGTGCCCGATGGTGTCGCCCCTCTTCACGGTATACATGAGCTTCTTCTTGCCCGGAGGGACATCGGCGGTCTGCCGCTGCGCCTGTGCAAGCGCCCGTTCCACCTTCGTCCGCCCGCTCGAGGTACGTGTGCGCGACGGCCGGGCATCGTCCGCCATCGAACTCGCGCTGAACTGCAGTGCATGCTTCGACGAACCCCGGGGCACGGGGACGACGATGGTGGATCCGACCGAGAGACGCTTGCTGGACTTCAGACGGTTGGTCTCCTGGAGAACGGTCGCGGACATGCCGTACTTTGCCGCGATCCCGCCGAGCGTCTCCCCCTTTCTTCACCGTATGCGCGATCCAGTCGCGCTTCGTATCGCCCGGCAGCGCCGCGTACTTCTCCTTGAACCGTGTTGCCATCCCGGCGGGCACGCGGAAGCGATAATCGCGGATGCCCGGAGGTGTGCACCAGTGGAGCAATTCGGGATTGAGTTCCCGGAGCGTCTGGGCATTGGTCCCCGCACAGTCCGCAAGCACATCCAGATCCACGCAATCATCCACGGTCACCACATCGAACGACAGCGGTGGCGGGATATCGAGACCCACGAAGCCGTATGCTTCAGGGTTCATCGCGATGAGCGTGACCGCGATGTACTGCGGCACGTAATTGCGGGTCTCCCGCGGAAGGCGGCGGCGCATCTCCCAGAAATCCGTGGTCCCGGTGCGTCGGATGCCGGAGTACACACGCCCCGCCCCGGAGTTGTATGCTGCGAGTGCCAGATACCAGTCCCCGAAGTCGCCGTGGAGGTCGCGCAGATGGCGTGCCGCAGCGCGCGTGGCTTTTTCGAAATCCCGGCGCTCATCGTACCAGTAGGTGGAGCGCAGCCCGTACATGCGCCCGGTCCCTTTCATGAACTGCCACATACCCACCGCGCGCGCCCATGAGCGTGCAAGCGGATTCACACCGGATTCCGGCATACACAGGTAGGCGATCTCCTCCGGTACGTCTTCCTCCCGAAGGATCTGTTTGACCATCGGAAAGTACGTTCCCGCATTACGGATCCATCGTTCCATATGTCCGCGCCCGCGCCCCACGAAGAAATCGATGTGGCGCTGGACAAGGTCATTCATCACCAGCGGGACGGTCGTTCCCTGCATCACCGGGCGCGTCGGGCCAACGGCGGCCGTGTCCGGGAGGTCCACCACCTGGTTCAACTTCTCGCGCAGGGCAAAGATGGATGACTCGGGAGAAAGGCTATCGATAACAACAATATACCGTTCATAGTCCTCCACGACCGCCCTGCTCAGGTCGTTAAAGTCGCGGTTCGATTCAATGTCAGAGATGTAACTGAGTTCATCCAGGATCGAGATGGCCTCTTCGAACTGGATGACGGAACGGCTGGAGTCGCCGTTCTCCGCTGCCGCCGCTGCGGAGACGTAATGTTGCCGTGCGGACTCGAGCATCGCAGCGATCAGGGTATCGTCCGGCACGCCGTACTGTTCGGGAATGGCCTCCGCCACGTCCAGACTCTCGGGGAGCAGGGGGGCAGAGGGAAGCGTATCGGGCAGCGTCTGCGCCGTGGGGACCGGCACGAGCTGATCGGTCGTGGACTGTGAGGAGCACCCCGCCAGGATGATCGCTGCAACCGCTATCGCACAGACATATCTCATCTCACGTCCCTTCAACGGTTGAGGTCGTACCCTACCACGACGATTCATCTTTAATGATAACGTATCGGGGGGCTGGAATCAAGGGAAGACTGCAACGTGCAGGGTGACAAGCGAATAGCAGCCGATCCGTGGCGGGATCCCACTCTCCCACTCCCACGCCGGCCCACGGAGCACCTTGCACAGCTCTACAGCGGTATGTTCCCGTGCTTCTTCCTGGGATTGGTATCCACCTTCGTTGCGAGGACCTGCAACGCCCGGATGAGCCGCGGGCGTGTTTCGGAGGGCTCGATCACGGCATCGATGTAGCCGCGGCTTGCGGCGAGATACGGATTGGCGAACTTCTCGCGGTACTCACGTTCCTTCTCGGCCAGAGCCTTCTCACGGTCAGGCGCGGCCTCGATCTCCTTCTTGAAGATGATCTCTGCTGCGCCTTTGGGCCCCATCACCGCGATCTCCGCCGCGGGCCATGCGAAATTCATGTCGCCCCGGATGTGTTTCGAGTTCATCACGTCGTACGCACCGCCGTACGCCTTCCTCGTGATCACCGTCACCCGCGGCACGGTCGCCTCGCAGAACGCATACAGCAACTTCGCGCCGTTCGTGATGATCCCCCGCCATTCCTGATCCGTCCCCGGCAGGAATCCCGGCACGTCTTCAAACACCACGAGCGGGATGTTGAAGGCATCACAGAACCGGACGAACCGTGCACCCTTCTTCGATGCACCGATGTCCAGGACCCCCGCCAGCACCGACGGCTGGTTCGCGACGATGCCGATCGGTTTCCCCGCAAGGCGGGCAAAGCCGACGAGGATATTGCGGGCATACTCCTCATGCACTTCGAAGAACTCACCGTTGTCGACGACGCGCCGGATGACGTCCCCCATGTCGTACGGCTTGTTCGGATTGTCCGGGATGATGGTGTCCAGACCCGGATCACGCCGCCCCGGATCATCCGTGCTCTTCCGCACAGGAGGGTCTTCGGCATTGTTCTGAGGGATGAAGGAGAGAAGCGTGCGAACGGATCCCAGACATGCCGCTTCGGAGTCGCAGGCGAAGTGGGCCACACCGCTCCGGCTCGCATGGGTCATGGCACCCCCCAGCTCTTCGGAGGTGACCGTCTCATGGGTGACGGTCTTGACGACATTCGGGCCGGTGACGAACATGTAGCTCGTGTTCTTCACCATGAAGACGAAGTCGGTGATCGCCGGCGAGTACACCGCGCCGCCCGCACACGGGCCCATCACCGCCGATATCTGAGGGACGACGCCGGACGCGAGGGTGTTCTTGAGGAAAATATCCGCGTAGCCACCGAGGCTGACGACGCCTTCCTGGATCCGCGCCCCGCCGGAGTCGTTCAGCCCGATCACCGGACAGCCGATCTTCATGGCGAGGTCCATGACCTTGATGATCTTCTCTGCATGGGCTTCGGAGAGCGACCCGCCAAAGACGGTGAAGTCCTGGCTGAAGACACAGACCATACGGCCGTCGATCGTGCCCGTGCCCGTGACGACACCGTCGCCCAAATACTTCTGCTTGTCCAGACCGAAGTCGGACGAGCGGTGCTCGACGAACATGTCGAGTTCCTCGAAGCTTCCCTCGTCCAGCAGCAGAGCGAGCCGCTCCCGCGCGGTCAGCTTCCCCTTGCGGTGCTGGTCCTCGATGCGCTGCTCCCCACCACCCAACCCGGCGCGTTGCCGGAGTTCGCGGAGGTACTCGATCGTGGTTCGGGCCATATCATGCTCCGGCGCGGAGATTGGCGAATTTGAGAAGGAGCTGTTTGCGACCGACCGACTTGAAGTCCACCACGGCACGGGCCTGCGACCCGGAACCATCCAGCGCCACGATGCGCCCCTGGCCGAACGTCTCATGCGTCACGGCAAGGCCCACATGCAGATGGATCTGTTCCTGCGACTCGTCCTCGTACCGCGGCATCGGATCCGAGGAACCTGCGCTCTTCCCTACGGGTTTGACGGGGGCACGCCATGCGGAGGGACGCGCTGCCGTGCGGGGCCGCGCAGGTGCCGACAGCGGGGAGTCCGATGCACCGGCAGCCCCACCCCTGAAGGTGAGATGCAACGGGTCGATCTCCTCGACGAACCGTGAGCGCACCGAGAACATGACCTCGCCCTGATGATACCGCGAGCGCGCATGCGAGATGTACAACTGCTGCCGCGCACGTGTCATCCCCACATACATGAGGCGGCGTTCTTCTTCCACCTGCTCGCGCGTATCCAGCGAGAGCGAGATCGGCAGAAGCCCTTCTTCGAGGCCCGAGATGAACACCACCGGGAACTCGAGGCCTTTCGCGGCGTGGAGGGTCATCAGCGTCACGGCATTCCGCCCGAATTCGGCGGTATCCACATCCGACACCAGCGACACTTCCTGCAGGAAGTCCTCAAGGACGGCACCGTCGTGCGTATCCGCATATTCCGTGATGGCGGAAATGAGTTCGAGGATATTGTCCCGCCGCGCCGTGGCATCGGGGGTGTTCTCTTCTTTCAGGATCCGCAGGATCCCCGTCTCATCCACCAGGGCGCGCGCGAGTTCGCTCAGCGACATCTGCCCTTTCAGGCCTATGTACTTCACGAGCATGGCGTGAAACTGCCGCACTGCCCGGAGTGCCCGGTCCTGGAGCAACCCTTCCAGCCCTTTTGCCGCCAGGGCGTCAAGCATGGTGATGCGTTCGCTCGCCGCAACACTCCGTATGCGCTTGATGGTGGTATCGCCGATGGCCCGGGCCGGCACGTTGATGATGCGCAGAAGGCTTTCGTCGTCTTTCGGGTTCGCGAGAAGCTTCAGATAGGCGAGGACGTCCTTGATCTCCTTGCGCTTGTAGAATGCCACGCCGCCGATGATGACGTAGGGGATGCCGTTCCGGCGGAGGGCATCTTCGAGGACGCGGGACTGGGCATTGGTACGGTAGAGGATCGCAAAGTCACTGAGGGCCCGCTTCCTGTGGCGCACTTCCTCTTCGACATGGGCAACGATCCGGCGCCCCTCTTCCCTGTCGTCATCGCACACGTCCACCACCACCTGGTCGCCGTCCGCGTTGCTGGTCCAGAGGGTCTTCTTGATCTGGTCCACGTTATGGCGGATCAGGGAATCTGCCGCGCCGAGGATGGTCTTCGTGGACCGGTAGTTCTGCTCGAGACGGAAGACCTTGCACTCCGGATAGTCCTTCTGGAAATCCAGGATGTTCCGGATATCGGCGCCGCGGAACGAGTAGATGCTCTGCGCATCATCACCGACGATGCAGATATTCTTGTGTCCGGCGGCGAGTTCGTGCAACAGCAGATACTGGACGCGGTTGGTGTCCTGGTATTCATCCACCTGGATGTACTGGAACCGCTGCTGGTAGCGTTTGAGCACATCCTTGTGCGCGCGGAAGAGCTCCAGCGGCTTCAGCAGCAGATCATCGAAATCCATCGCGTTCGCACGCTTCAGGCGCGCTTCGTATTCCACAAAGATATCCGCGGTACGCGTGGACTGGATATCCACGGCACGGCGTTGCAGCTCGGCGGGCGCCACCATACTGTTCTTCGCGTTACTGATGCGGCTGCGGATGCCCGACGGGGTGAACTGCTGCTGCGAGACGCCGAGGTCGTTCATGATCCCCTTGATGAGGCTCAGGGATTCATCGGAATCATAGATGGAGAAGTTCCGGCTGTACCCGAGGGCCTCGCACTCGAACCGCAGCATGCGGGCAAGCAGCGAATGGAATGTTCCCATCCACAGGGCGCGGCTCGCCGGGCCGACCAGCTCGGCGATGCGCGACTTCATCTCGTCCGCGGCCTTGTTGGTGAACGTCAGCGCCAGCACACTTTCGGGGCGCACGCCCTTCTGCAGGAGGTGCGCGGTGCGGTACGTAAGGACACGGGTCTTGCCGCTGCCGGCGCCGGCAACGATCATAACGGGACCGTCAACGGCTTCCACCGCGTGCCGTTGCACGGTATTGAGTTCTTCGAGGAATGACATGGAATGATGATAACGAAAATGGGAATCGGAGGCAACCAACAACGGAGCAACGGAGAGCGGCTAGATCATCAACGCCCCTTCGAGCTTCAGGAGGAACTCCTTGGTCTTCACACCGCTCGCGTAGCCGACGAGTGACCCATCAGCGCCCAGCACACGGTGGCACGGAATGATGATCGGCACGGGGTTCCCCGCATTGGCGCGCCCCACTGCCTGGAAGCCGCGGCTGGTACCGAGCCGCTTCGCAAGTTGCTTGTAGCTGATCGTGGTGCCGTACGGAATACGGGAGAGTTCCTTCCACACGCGGAGCTGGAACGGGGTGCCGCGCATATCGACTGCCACCGTGAACTTCGCGAGCTTACCGTTGAAGTACCGCGTGAGCTGATCGATCACTTCCTTGTTGCGCGACTTGTTGTCCATCACTTCGTTGTCATCAAAGTTCTCGCGCAACCAACGGAAGAAGTCGCGCTTGGTCTGGCGGGGAACGCTGACCTTGCATACGCCTTTCTCCGTCGAGGCGACGTAGATCAGTCCGACCTTCGATTCGAATGAAGTACAGTAGACCATGAGATGGAAGCGAGGCCCCGCCGATGTGGTGCAGCGTGGAAAAGATCCCCGTTAGGAGCGGGCGTTGGTGGAATGAACATACAGAATGCAAAGACAAAACGCAAGCGCAGGGTGCACCTTCTGACCACCTTCTGACCAACGGTGTGGCGCATCAGAAGAATGCGCGGACTTCCGCACGCGCGGTATGGACCGGATCGCGGCCGCCCTCGGTGCGCCCTTCGTAATTCACAGAGGCCTGAAGGAACTGTGTAATGCGATACTCGAAGGCTCCCCTCCAAACCCATGTTTTCCCTGCAACGCGTCCGCCGGTCAGTTCATAGGGAAACGTCTCCGCACCACGGCCGAGCAGCACCTCCTCGCGTGCGAACTCCGCACGCGCCTGGCCCGATCCCTGGAACGCATAGACCATCCGCACCGTTTGCGCGTTCAGGTCCGCCTGTAACCCCGGCAACGTGTAACTGTCCACCGCACGCGACACATCGAACTTCACGCCAAGTTCCATCGCCTGCTCCGGCCGGTAGGAAATGTCGAACGCGATCCCGTTGCTGATGATGTCGCGGAGCCTGGGTGACGACCGGGAGCCGCTCACCCGGTCCGACTTGTTCATGACATCCAATTGGTTGGCGATCTCCGGGACCAATTGCCAGCGAAGGCGCACCGATCGTTCCCGGGCGAAGCCACGTTCGATGCCACCGCTGAAATTCGTGAGTCCCCGACGCTCGGAGAACCGCAGTCTCGCGGAAAATGACGGACGGTTCTCAAACACGTGCAGGTCCTGTGTGAAGAGGGCCGACCCGGCGATCGTGGTGGCGTCCTGCCGGAACCTGCTGAAATGGAGCATATAGACCTGCGCAAGGTCGCGCTCACTACTTTTTTCCTCCACCCGGACGTACGTTTCGGTCGTGATCGCCCGGAGGATGGAAACCAGAGTTCCCTCGCCATTGAGGAATCGCAGGGGGACGATGCGCATGCGTGCGCTGGTCTTGAGGTCGATGATCGGCGTCAGGTCGTCCGTTGGGAGAGTGAGAGCGACGTATTCGCCATCGAATCGCGTCACGACGAATTCTGCATCATCGGCAAGCCCATTCCCATTCACATCGCCGAGGTAGCGGTAGTTGCCGGAGCCGGGGTCACGCGGACGTACACGCGCTCGAGCCGGGATGCCTGTTCCGTGGACACTTCATAATAGAGGTCCGCTTCGATACCATGATTCAGCGGGGCCACCCGCGTATTGTTCCGTACGAGGACCGTCTGGACGTCCTGCTTCCCTTGCAGCTTGAATTCTGGCGCGTACGTACGTTGGCGCAATGTGATATCGAGGGAAGAGGAGATGGTTTCCACCTCTTTCAATCGGGCTGAGTAGGTCTGCGTGAAGGCCTTCGATTCGCGGACAACAGCGGACCCGTGGAAGATGTTGTCGATACGCCATCCGAACTCTGCCTGTGCTGAGAACGGCCCGATGGCCGCAATGCGGGTGAAAACAGCAATATTGTCGAACCTGAAGCTCCCCTGTCCGGCTGCGCCGGAACCCGGGGTGGTAAGCCGGCGGTTCTCGCCTTCGTACTTCACGCCTGGAGTGAGCCCGAAGACCGTGTACTCTACGGATCCACGGTTGCGGAGCCAGCGGCTCTCGATGTTGGCAAGAAGGTCCGTGGAACGTATGTCCTCTACATTATAGAGGAGGAGCGGAAGGTTCTCCCGGCGCATCTGCACATTTGCCTCCAGGCGCCGGGAATCCTGTTGATCTCCCCGCTGTATTGTGCCATACGCCGACCCGATCGATATACCTTGAACGGGGAGGTAAGTCAGCGAGGCCTCCCGTATGCGTTCGTCCCCCGTCGCAAGTGAGTCCACTCCCCACTTTCTATTGAATTCGATATCATTTGCACGGTCCAGGGGAACGAACCGGCTGTCGATGTAGCGTTCCCTGTAGCGCAGGTCCATTCCGCCGAGGTCCACTCCTCCGAACGTGACCGATCGCGGGTTGTACATGGCTGCAACGTTCAGGGCCTTGCCGGTATTCTGCCCGTCATCGATCGATGAGAGGCGGTTCGCATCGAAGCTGCTGAACCCGAATTCGCCCGTCACCTTCAGATCCTGAACGGGAGAGACATCAAGGGTCACATCCACGAGCTGGTGCATTTGCGGGAGAGGCAGTGAGCGGATCGGAAGATACTCGCCTGCCCCGGGGCCGCGCCAGGTGAACACGCCTGCGCGCTGGCGGGCATAGTCGCCTTTGCCCGGGCCGACATAGGTGAACGAAACGAGATAGAGCGCCTGGGGATCGCCGGGAGCGTAGCGGTAAAAGGTCACGGGTGTGCCGCCTGCGAGCATCGAATCCACCTGCACATATGCGCCGTTGGAATCCACCCTGGTCACACCGCTCATGGTTGCCTGTGAACGGTCGTTCCCTGCCGCGGCGAGGATCGCGCGCGCGGAATCGCTGAACACGAAATCGATAGGGGCATCCGGGTCGTCCGCTTCGCGGGCGTAGGTGACCGCAAGATGTGCGCGGCCGGAGAACAGCGCCGCCGATGTTTGTGCGGCGAAGAGCGAGCGTGAGAACTGCCGGTCGGAGTATTCGAAATCCACCGTGATGCGCGACGCGGCGGTGATCAGCCGCCGGGTCATGAACGTGAGTTCGCCCGTGGAATAGTCCATCGTGTAGTCATTCGTTTCGCCGCGCGTCTGCTGTTCGCCGTCGATGAACACCCGTTCCGTACCCGCGATGATGATGATGTCGCGTTCGTTGTTCTCTCCGGTGAGGATATACGGGCCCTGCACCCCTTCGATGCCGGTGAACTGTTTCGTGGCGAAGCGGCCGCGTGTGACCGCGCCCGAGACCGTCGTGGCGCCGGACGAGGATGTGCTGAACTGGTACTGTGCGGTTCCCCGCGCGCCCTGGAGTTTTCTGCTGAGCCGGGCGAACTCGGAGCCGGAAAGATCGAGCACGAAGTCGCCGAGTGTTGCCGTGAGTTTCTTCGCATTGATCTCCACGAACACCTTGTCGAACTCCTGGAGTGTTTGCGTGGTGCCTTCCGGCTGGATGGGCGTGTTCTCATCGGTCAGGGCGGCGGTGACGTCCACGTCCTGCATGATCTTTCCGGAAAGCTGGAGGCGGAGTCCGGAATTGAGGGAGAGATCGCGGTTCGAGCCGACGGTGAATCCTCGCACGATGCTTCCGCTCTTCTGGAGTTGCGAGCCGAACACATCATCCATCGAGAGGCCCCTCACGGGGCGGACGACGCGGAGGGAGTCCTTGCCTGTTGCCGGAGCGGAAGGCGACGCCAGTGTCCGTTTGCGATAGACATCCTGGAGCTGCAGGGGCACGTACCGGTACGAGATAACGAAGACGAGTGAATCGCCGGGGTGTTCGGCGCGCATCCGGGCCAGTACTGCCGGGTTCAGGCGGACCATGCCCGAGCCGTATTCCAAACGGTACTCGACCCCGGGGCGGAGCGTGGTGGTGGTCGTGGCGACCGAATCCGAGCCTGCAGCGATGAACCGCTTCCGGAGGCGGATCGTGGAATCCGGGAATGACGCTGGCAGCGCGATGCGTTCGATAACGCGTGGAAGACCGGGCGCCGGCTGGGCATGCGTTTGCGGTACCGGCGCGAGGATGAGGCCGGTGAGGAGAACCAGCGGGAGCGCCGGGAGGGCGCATCGGAACTTGCAGATGAACCGCGGGTTCAATATATTGATATGCTCACAGGCCAAAGTGGCGGAATTGGTAGACGCGCTGGACTCAAAATCCAGTCCGGCTCACACCGGGTGAGGGTTCGAGTCCCTCCTTTGGTACTCTCGATAATTATCCATTATCCATGATCCATGGATAATGGATAATTGGACTGCTCAAAGATACACACATCCCCCCCCTTCTTCAAACCCAAAGTATCAACGTAGAACTGCGGTTCAAAGCAAAGGCCCGGCGATCTGCCCGGGCCTTCTTCATGCCACCTACCCCTGGTATCAACTGATACTATCGAACCACCAGGAGCTTCTTCGTATCGGTGAACGATCCCGCTTGCAGCCGGTAGAAATACACCCCGCTCGGAAGGTTCGAGGCGTCGAAACGAGCCTCACGGTAGCCGGCGTCCAGTTCCCCGTCCTGCAGAACCGCCACCTGTTGCCCGAGCGTGTTGAACACGGTCAACATCACGTGCGACCGGTGCTGAAGTCCATACCGAATCGTCGTGGATGGGTTGAATGGATTGGGATAGTTCTGCTCAAGCACGATGTGCCCGGGCATTCCTGCGGCATCCCCAGTTGCCAGGGCCACATCCGCAATCGGACGGACCCAGACACCGTTCCAGGCGATCGCGGCGTAGAGGTCCTCTCCATTGGATGCCAACGCACGCACTTCATCCGTTCCAAGACCATCACCGAATGCGTGCCAACGCATTCCATCATCACGGGAGAAAAAGACCCCGCCGTGGGACGTGCCGGCGAACAGGGTCTGGCCGTCCACATGTAATGCGGTAACATTCGAATCGGTGAGCCCGGCGCTGCGATTCACCCATGTGGCTCCATCGTCTGTGGACAGGAACACCCCTGCGCCTTCTGTCCCGGCGTACATCGACGAGCCGTTCGCTGCAAGCGAGATCACCGCGCTCGTGATTCCCCTTCCGGAGAGCTGCCACGTTTCTCCCCGGTCAGAAGAAACGTACAACGCTCCATTTCCCGCGCGGTACCACACCAATCCCTTGTGCGTGAGCAAAGCCGCTACCCGGGAACCCATCCCGGGAGCGATGATCGTTTGCCAGGCCGTGTCCTTCATGATCCACCGGTAGATCCTCGTGGTGTACTCTCCCGCCACGAGGTATGTGGAATCGATTCTTGTCAGGGACGTGTAGGTTCCGGTGCTGGGGATCTGGGGACCCGTGGCACACCAGGATGTCCCCTGATCGGTGGAGATCATCAGCGACCGATCCCCATAGCTCGTCAAGCTCCATTGCGTGCTATCGAGGAGAAAGGCTGTTCTGCGGAGTTCGCGTCCAGGGATGACATCTCTCCAGCTACTCCCGCGGTTCGTTGTGCACCACAGTCCGATCCCCACTGAACTTGCATACACGATTCCCCGCCCTGCGGTTCCACCGGAAGCGCCGCACCCCAATCGCATGATATCCGCTCCGGGAGTGCCGCTGTTCATCGGCTTGCGCCAGACCGACCCGCTGTCCACAGAGTAATACAGCCCATCGGAGGTTGCCGTGTATAGCGTCGTCCCTGAAACCACCAGGGGTTTCCTGGATTCCCCAGGCAGCCCCGCTGTCGCATTCGACCAGGAGATACCCCCATCTGTTGACCGGAGGGCCTCTGACCCACCGGCAACAAACAGGACATCTCCCATGAGCGACACAAACGCCCCCCGCGGAACCTGTCCGTTGTCAACGGAGTACCAGCGTACTCCGTTATTTGAGGATCTGTACACTCCACCCTCCGCGGTGCCGAGATAGATGTTGGCACCCTTCACGGCAAAGCTAGAAACCGCGACCTTCGCTGCTGTCGACAAACCGAAACTCCGTTCTTCCCAGGTAGTGCCGTTATCCGATGAAACAAGCACCGCGGGTCCTCCATACGATCCAGCAAAGAGCAATGAATCCTTCCGCGCAAGTGCTGTCACATGCGCCAGCACACCCTCTGGCGTCGAGAGATCAGTCCGGACCGTGTTATTGGCGGAAAGCCGCTCCAAATGATTCGATCCTCCGCCACCGCTCGTAAAGAAAATCATGCCATTCTGCGCGACCAACGCATTCAGTCCGTAGAATGATGTTGCAGGATGGATGTTCGTCCAATGGCCATTGTCAGTGGAGCGCCACAGGCCGGAGAATCCACCGGCATACAGATCGTTCCCGCTCGCCACGAATTGCGCGTAGTTCCCCAGAGTATCGGGCCTGGTCCAATGATTTCCGCTATCAGCGGAGGTATACGGATACGGGCTGGTCGTGAGCCAGACACGATCTCCCAGCACAGTAAGATTGTAGGCAGAGCCAATGCCCAGGTATGGTCCATTGGTCGCCTGCCATTGGGCAGGACTCTTTGATACCGGACAGAACAGCAGAAGGATGCAGAGAAGCGTTCTCACACAATGGCCAGAAGCATTGAAGGTCATAAGAATTTCCCCGGTTATCATGCGGTTGTATCGGATTCAGGATGAAACACGAATGCCTCCCATCCTTCAACTCAGGACAAGAGGCATATGCATTTCCATCGTTCCCCCGATAGTGCTACCCGAATATACAGCTCGGCAGCGGGGTTGTCAATTTTGTGAGTGAATCTGGCGGCTTCAGCCCACATCGCACACCGGTTCTGCTGTCCGACACAGATCGAGTTGCAAAAACCACCAGCTATTCCGTTGGAAGACGGACCTTAAATCCAGTCCGGCTCACACCGGGTGAGGATTCGAGTCCCTCCTTTGGTACTCTCCATAATTATCCATTATCCATGATCCATGGACAATGGATAATTGCTTTGTGCCCCTAGATACACACATCCCCCCCCTTCTTCAAACCCAAAGTATCAACGTGAACTGCAGTTCAAAGCAAGGCCCGGCGAACAGCCGGGGCCTGGGGATCGATGGACCACTTAAGACGGACCTTCACGCCCCGGTGGCTTCGGGGGTGTGATTCCGCGACGTTTGAGTTCCGCTTCGATGGATGCGGGCAGGTCTGTCCGGCATGCACATGCCTTGCGGTGGGCAATATGCCATGCTACACGCTCGTCTAATGTGGCACGAGCGGGCATACGGTGCGCCCGATGCTAGGCAGCATTGATCTTCGGCATGGTCATCTTCTCTTTTCGGAATCAGCGGATCAACAACGATCGCTTCGTCTCTGTAAACACTTCCGTTCCCCCGTTGGAGTCGCGCCCAGGGACGGCATCCAAAGGGCGGACCTGCAGCGTGTAGAAGTACACCCCGCTCGGCAGTCGATCCGCATTGAAGATCGCTTCGTGGTAGCCCGCGTCCTGTTCCCCGTTCTGCAGCGCGGCAACCTGCTGGCCAAGGGTATTGAAGACAGTCAGCGTCACATGTGATCGTGCCGGCAGCCCATAGCGGATCGTCGTCGATGGGTTGAAAGGGTTGGGGTAGTTCTGCGAAAGAATGCTCGCTTCCGGGTGTGTGGGAGGCACCAGGTGATCCGCGCCAGTAAGGATGGGCACGTGGACTGCGGTTTCTGAGATGATGGTCACATGATTTCCGCTGCTTCTGAAGAAATACGTTCTGTCAGCCAGTCCCTTCTGCTCGACGAAATGCAGGCTCTGATACCTATCCGGGTCAGGAGGTTGTTGATACTGCTTCAGAGTGCGCGACGTATCCTGCCAGAATCGATACACAGGTTCACGACCCGACCATTGGGGGACGGGCTGAGAGTCCGGCAGTTGCGGAAAGAACCACACTCGTGATTGACAGAGCAATTCATGGTTTCCTGTGAGAGACTCTGTGAGGCTTATCGGCGACGTCGAGGTCTGCCAGTACGTCGAGTCGTGCAGGACCGTTCCGAGCACGTTTTCGCTCCAATGATGGTGCATCAAGGAGGTCTTCTCACTGATGGTCCAGACCCTTGTCGTGTCGTTCGAATAGGACCCATCCATGATATCATATGATACGGTTCCCGAATCGACATCCCATTCTTTTCCCCCATATGCATAGTAGTACGAGCGGGAATACGCATAGAGATATCGTATCCCCTTTCCCAGGGGAAAGAACTCCACCGTTCCGTTCGTTCGCGTGTCAAAGCTCCGCGCCTGTGAAGCCCGCCCTTCCAAAGAATCGAAGAGCGCCTGCACGCGCCAGATGTACCATGTATTCGGATTCAGCGCGATAGTGGTTCGCGACGTGTCCACGAGGACGGTATCATCGACAACGTTCGGCACGGCAAACGTGGCACCCCTCGACACCATGATACGATACCCTGTCGCCCCCGGGACCGGATGCCACTTGAGAACTGCTCTCAGGGGGACGCCGGTCGCACCGTGACGGGGAGCATCCAACAGGGGTGACTGCATTGAGGTGAAATGCCAGATGTCAGAAAATGCTCCGGATCCAAAATCGTTCTTTGCCTGGACCCGCCAATAACATCTCGTCATGAGAGCGACGAATATCTGTCCCGATGTATCCGCGACTGTCGAATCGATCGACGGGGACGCAAAGGATGGATCGGGAGCAACCTGGAACCTGTACGATGAGGCACCTGGCGCCGGGTGCCATTTGAGCTCGGCAGTTATCCAGTAGACAGATCCATTCAAAGCCGGCGAAATGAGAACAGGGGCCGGAGGGGCGTCTGCGGTCACCTCAAAGGACCATACGTCGCTGTAGGCACCTGGGCCATGAGTATTCCACGCAGCCACTCTCCAGAAGTACTTCTGACTCACATTCAAATTGTTGAGTTGAAGGACGGTATCGGAATATGCGGCGCTGTCAACAAGCACACCACTCATGAAGGTAGAGTCTGTTCCAACCTGGACATGGAAGAAGCTGGTCAGATCAGGTCTTTCCCATTTGAGTAAAAGAGAGGTTCCTTGTGCGGTTGCGTTGATCGCAGGTGAACGCAGAACAGGAGGCCCCGGCGGTTGTACAAAATCCATCGCAGTTCGTCTCCAGATTCTTCCGTCTGAGCCGGCAAGGATCGTCTGCCCGTGAACGGCCATCGCAAAGATGGCAGTATCGGTCAATCCCGCATTGAGTGACATCCAGCTTCCCGCGCTGTCGACCGAAACAGACACGCCACCCATTGTTCCGGCCAGCAGATATCCATTCTTCGCGACCAGAGACCGTATCGCCAAATTCGTGAGTCCGGCATTCATCCTCTGCCAGGTTGTCCCGCTGTCCGATGTCAGGCGGACACCATTGTACGTTCCTGCGATCAGATGCGGACCCATTACTGCAAGGCTCCACACAGTCCCCAGGTTCGTCGTTGCACCCCAGGAAATTCCATCGTCCGTTGAACGATAGAGCATGCCGTGATACCCCTCCGTCCCCGCCCAAACGGTGGCTCCATCCAGTAAAAATGAGTATGTCAGACGGGTATACCCTGAAGGCAGTGTCACTTTGGTCCAATTCGTGCCGTTGTCTGACGACCGGAATATTCCATTCAAGGTCCCGGCAAAAACGAGAGAATCCCGTGCAGCAAGGGCGTACACCCGGACCCGGGAGAGGCCCTGATTGATCTCCGACCAGAAATCACCGTCATTCGAAGAGATGAATGCCCCCGAATCAGTGCCGGCGAAGATATGTGAGCTGGTGGCAGCCAAAGCATGAACCCGCAGGGTTGTCAACCCCGTATTCGCCGGGCTCCAACTCGCACCCCCGTCAGTCGAGCGGCAGACTCCGTTGCCGATTGTTCCAGCATACGCCGTAGTAGCAGTCGAAACCAGCGAAGTGACTTTCTGCCCGAGCGCAGCTGATTCCCACTGGGCCTCTGTCCGCGTCGTGCCACAGAAAGTTATCACCAGCATGAAGATGATGAGCTTCATTTTTTCCATACGTGTACCCCCTGATCGAGAGAACTCCACCGGCGGGAGATCAGCAAGTAGAACATCTGCTGAGTAAAAAAAAGAAGAGCCTCCCCAGCCATCGGGGGGCGGCGTCAGCATCGTGTCTCCCCCGAGACTGATAGAGAAAGATGCAGAATGGAATCGGGATTGTCAAATCCGGTGTGAATCCATCGGTCTATCATGGATACCACGCCAGTTCAAGCGACGCCCGCCTCAGGGATGCGGTGAGGACGACCGCACAATGCTCTCCGCATTGGACATCGACACCGATCAAAGGCTCCAGTCTGAACCCCCATTGGCTCTGATCACTTCTCTCCCCGGACACGGCATGGTATGTCTTCGAGGCTATCCGGGGCGATCGTTGCGTACACATAGTTGTACGCGAGAGAATCTTGCCCGGACCAGGCCGAGGCTTCCACCTGCGAACAACGACACTGCGTCAATAGGATACCACAGGGGTATCGTTGTGCTCATCTGAAGAGTCGATACGGAATGCACGGTGGCCTCCATCATCGTAAACGACGCGGCGGGTTGAATACTGTTGGCCACGATCTCATCAGCCGGCTGCCGACCGTCCCCGGTTGCCCATGCATACGATGCGGAGACCCGGAGCCGGTTCAACGGCACCAATGCATCGCGCAGAGTGAACGCATACGCAGTGCCGATCATATACATCCATCGATCGAACCTCGCCTTCGCATCGATCGAGTAAGAAACGGGGGGCGACAGTCCTATGGACCTCGAGAATACGGGACTCGACAGGTAGAGGCCGCCGAATGAGATACCAAAGGAAGAGCCTGGCCGATCACCGGCATACCGGTAGGTCAGGTAGCGTGAAAGGAACCGGAGGGAATCCTGGAGGGTCGTCCTATCGATGACATACCAAAGTGAAGCGTACTCCGTCATCACCGATGATGGATAGCGCTCCGTGTCTTCCTGTCTCCCCTCGAAGTGACGGGAGAGTGACAGGAATCTCTGGCGGATCGCATCTTCGGCAAGTACACGCCGCGACGCCGCATCACCGTGCACACCGGTCCGGTGTAACCCCCTGCTCTCATAGAACATCGCGATGACGCTGTCGCGAAATCCCGGGCGGATGGGGTCAGGGTCGTCGGCCTGAGCCATGAGAGGTCCGACAAAGGCCGGGGGCGGGAAGGAGAGCATCTCGTCGACGACGGAACGCCCTTTTTCCACAAGGGAGTATTCGTTGACGTCCTGTGTGAGAAGGTGAAGTTCATGCAACGCCCAATCGCGGCGCTGCTCAAGGTATGCATACTTCAGATCACGGAGTCGACGGCCGGCTGTGAGGGCGGACACTTCGTCGTGATCACAGAACCGGAGCTGCAACATGGCGATGTAGTACGAGATCAGTTCAGGGTGGATCGCTGCATACATCTTAATATTCGTCCGCGCCATGCTGGCCAGAGAGACGGAGTCCCGGACCGCCGCCGGCAAAAGCGGCTCGTAGAGTCTAAGGAGATCCTGTGAGCATGTGGTCGAGACCCCAATTGCGAGTGTGCCTGCACATACCATCAACCAGCGATGTATCCAGATCATGTTCTCGTTTTCTCAATTTGCGATGCACAATTCGGCCGGGCGCGTGGGCGGAGAGACCGGACCCGCCTCCTCCCGGCCGCTGACAATTATTCTCAACGCACCAGAACGCACTTTCTGGTCTGCCTGAAGACTCCTGCGTCAAGACGATAGAAGTACACCCCGCTCGGAAGTCCCGACGCATCGAACCGGACCGCATGGGGTCCGGCAGCGTACTCTCCGTTCTGCAATACCATCACCTGCTGTCCCAGGATGTTGAAGACTGCGAGGTGTACATGCGTGCGGGCCGGGAGTTGATACGTGATCATCGTCGATGGATTGAACGGGTTGGGATAATTCTGCTCGAGCCCGTATGCCGATGGGATTCCGGTCGAAGGAAGTACATCGGCCACCGCCGCCTGGGACCATGGACGCCGGCGCAACCACCCGGGCCCGGCGTACACGTACTCTTCATCTGCCGTCAGAGGTGCTCCGAAGGAGAATCGATACGATCCCTCCCAGAATGGGTCCCAATGGGTTCCCCCTTCAGTGGAAGTGAGGATGTCGTTATCCGTACACACTGCCATGGAGACATGTGCGGGGTCGATGCGTGACCGGGTCACGGCAAAACCACGCACGAAGACCGCGTTGAGATCACCCGTCCTGTCCTGCCACGTAACACCATCGTCGGTCGACCGATACACACGTGCACTGTCGTCCGTGACAACAAGCGTTCCGTCATCGAGATATTCCACAAAGTGCGTTCCCTGTGTGCACAGCCAGAGGTCGGGACCCAGCGAACGCATGAACTTGCGGCCGGCGTGCAGGACGCCGCTGGCGATGTCCTGCCATGTCGCTCCGTCATCCGTCGAGCGGAAGAGCGTCTCCCACCCGCCAGCAAAGAGGACACGCCCTCCCGTCTTCCCGCGGAACGCGTCAAGCGAAATGATCAGAGTATCCGTCAATCCGGGAGTGTTCATCTTGGTCCACGAAGCACCGCCATCCGTTGTCCGGTGGATGCCAGCGATCGTATCGCCAGCCGCATGGTAGTATCGCGAGCTCTGTATCGAAGCGAAGACCCGGCCATCGATCTCCGCCACCCCGAGCACGACATGGGGCGTCAGCGGACCATCCGACACCCGCAAGCGGGTCCAGGAGGCCCCGCCATCGGTGCTGCGGTCCACCTCAGCGGAATCGGTCCCGATCACGATTTGGTCGTGTCCGGTCAGACTCGTATCGCAAGAGACGGCAATGGCTGTGACGTTGGGCCAGGAAGTATGCTGGCGCATGCCGATCCAGCTCG
Source organism: Ignavibacteriota bacterium (assembly GCA_016707525.1). Lineage (NCBI taxonomy): Bacteria > Pseudomonadati > Ignavibacteriota > Ignavibacteriota bacterium. The sequence goes on along the minus strand of JADJHP010000015.1, from coordinate 107,954 downwards.
AACCGCGATCCGTTGATGTGAACAAGCGCGAATACAGCCGTGGCGTTGCATTTTTGCTGGAGGTATGTCCATTGGCCAGAACCTGAGTATCGCCGAGCGGACCCACAGGATACCACGTGGTACCAGCATCGAGGGAGCGGAGCAACATCGTCCCATTGGCAAGCAACAGGACGGTGTCAACGGACGCAATCCCTCCTACGTGACTGTACGACAGCCATGACGTGGTGCCCGGTGTCCACCCCGTATCACCCGGCGCCCGGCGATAGTACTCGCCGGAACAGACAGCGAACAGGATCGGTGCAGCACCGGTCGCGGATGTCGTTATCGGCACCAGTGACTTGATCTCCGACGGAACTTCCTGCTCATACTTCGCCCACGTCGCACCCGCATCCGAGGAACGGTACACACGCGTGCCACTCGCGGCGAACGCATCCCTCCCTACCGCGGCAAGAGCCGTGACATTCGTGTCGGTGATGCCGGTGCTCGAAGACGTCCACGATACCCCGTTGTCCACGGAGCGGAATACCTTCTTGTCCGACGTCGCAACAAGAAAGACCGAATCGATCGCTAGCGCCGTTGTCAGCGACGTTGAAGGCAACCCTGCGTTCGACGGGACCCATTGCACGCCGGCATCCACGGACCGGTAGACCCCGTGTGTTGTTGTCGCAGCGATCAGGATCCCATGGGCAGGGTTTCCTGTGCCCCGCGAAAACGCGAGCCCCACGACAGTCTCACTCTCGATCGCTCCCGGAACCGTTACCCAGGTGATCCCGAGGTCCGTTGACCGGCGGACTTTCCGGTTAAAGAGGATCACGGGAATGGTATCCTGGCTTGTCTCGACCACAGCGTACGCGTGCGAACCATTCCAGAGCGTCGACTGCCGCCAGCTTCCGCCTCCATCGGTCGATAGCGCCAGCTGCTCATCCGGGTAGACACCGTTCACAAAGAGCCAATGCCCCGACCTGCCCACAGCGCCTATACTTTGTGCCGGCACGCCGCACGCGTATTCCCATTGTGCCTGGGCAACCGGCGCCGTCAAGAGAAGAAATCCAGCGACAACTTGAAGCAACGTTGATCTGAGCATACGGTGCCGCTCCTTTCGTATTCCGTAGACCACAGAAGGGTCTCTTCACCGGGGTGACGCTTTAAAGATCACCGCACGTGCTTTCACAAACGACAAAGGGCTCCTTCATCGCAGCAGATGAAGAAGCCCTTCCTCACAGAACATCGTGCGTCCCCCCAGCCGCGTGACACCTCTAATGTACGACGGCCATGCGACAGAATCAACGCTTGACATTCTCCCCCGCCTCCACGTCACATCGCACACTGCGAATGGTGAGCGCTATGTGCACACACACACCCCCTCTTCAAACTCAAAGTAATGTCGCGGAATTGCATTCAACATCAACGGCCCGGCAAAGAGCCCGGGCCTCTTGCTGAAGCCGCACGCCACGTTCAGCGGATCAGCAGCAACCGCTTCGTTTCGGTGAACGACCCCGCGCTCAAGCGATAGAAGTACACCCCGCTCGGAAGGTCTCTTGCGTCGAAGCGTACCTCATGAGATCCCGCATCCTGGTCCCCATGCTGCAGGAGGGAAATCTGTTGCCCGAGGACGCTGAACACGGAGAGCGTCACTCGCGCGCGGCGTGGCAGGGCATATCGGATGATCGTGCTCGGATTGAACGGATTGGGGAAGTTCTGTTCCAAACGGAATCCGTCCGGAGCGGCCAGTTCAGGAGGATGCGATGCGATCGCACGTGGGCGCTTGAGCCGGATCGCCGGATCTCCAAGATATGTGAACCTCCTGCAGAGCGAAGAGGACAACGAGTCTTTGGTCTGCTGGAACGCCACGCCTGCAGACGCCGTCAGCCCTGTCCGGAGCCGCTGCAATGTGCCGCCGACCATCTCGGCGGATATGGACGAGTATGTGATGCCCTGTGAGACGATACAGGCAATCGCCCCACCCAACGGGTTACGGAGCAGTCGCACGGCCATGGAAGGCCCCGGGGCGTCGAACCGCATTGCACATCCGACCGAGAGTACAAGCGGAAGACGTGGCCCATTCCGCAACGAATCTGCACTCACAGCGGTGAAGTAATGCCGCGCAGACCAGTTGTAGGCATTCGCATGTCCGGAATACACGACCAGCGCAGCGCCTTCATCCCAGAGGTGCCGGAACGAAAGGGAATCCCGATAGCGCGCGGAAAGTGAATCCATGACCACCGAAATCGTATCAGTCCATACCGGGGCAACCTGGTTCTGAAAGCGTCGGAGGTCGTCCACGAAGATCTGCCCATCGAGCTCATCCTGGTCCGCCAGCCCGAGGCACGTGCTCCACCACGGTGCCGGGGCTGCTCCCTCATAGCCGATGGTCTTATCGACCATCGCTGCGATCTCCGGGCTATTCCACCCCGGAAGCCGGCCAAGGGCACAACGCATGCGACCGGTCCCCCACTGGTCCAGAGGCCCCTCGACGAACCAGTGATCAATGCATACGGTGTCCGCATATCCGAGGTAGACAAAGCCAGGGATCTCCGGCTCAACATGTGTGGGCATCCAGTTCACGTTGCCGACGAGGAGCACATAGGCTGCACGGGGAGGAGCCCACTCCGTGAGCGCACACTCAAGGAAATCCTTGATCGCAGAGTCCGGTGTACTATGTATGGTGAACTGTGTAAGGATGGAATCGAGATGGACGACCAGCGCAGTGATGCCATCGTGCTCGCGGCGGAAAGCCGCCAGGCGTTCGGCATCGGCAAGGTATGGTGCAGGAGAGATAACGAGGTAGTCCGCCTGGTTCGCCTTGCTGTGGAGATCAACGGCGTGAAGCGGTGGAACAATAAGAACGATGCTCAGCGCGGAGAGGGCCGACAACCACACCCTCCATCGATGGATCCTCATGGTCTCTTCCTTCCTGTAGTGTCCACACGGCGGGGCGTTGGTCCCGCGTGCCATCGATCCGTCCTTCACAATGCTGACATCATCAAGCTCCTGCGCGAACGGACCGGGTCTCTTGCTGAATCCACACGCGACGTTCAACGGATAAGCAGCAAGCGCTTCGTTTCGGTGAACGACTCCGCGCTCAAGCGGTAGAAGTACACCCCGCTCGGGAGGTTCGTTGCATCGAACGTCACTTCGTGGTAGCCTGCACCACGCGTTCCTTCTTCAAGGATCGCCACGCGCTGACCGAGGGCGTCGAATACCGTGAGACGCACATCAGCCTGAACGGGAAGGCCATAACGAATGACCGTGGTCGGGTTGAACGGGTTCGGATAGTTCTGCGAGAGCTCCCAGATACGTGGTTGCTCCGCGATCCCACCTGGCACACCCGTTGCCACCGCACCATACTCAAAAGCCAGCGAGGCATATCTGTGGAAATCGGTGATATTGCCAGCGGCATCCATGATACGGACACCTGTATACCCGTCAGTCAAAGTGGTCCCGACGGAGGGGATCCAGGCCGCTCCCGCCCACTCATCGGCTTTGGATGTCAGCATATTGCCGGAACCGTCGTACGCTGACGAGATCTGCCATGCCGGATGCCAGGTGCCATTCCCATAGGACTCCCGTACGCGCTTCAGTTCGTTGCCCTGATAATCATAGGTGAAGGTCACGCGCCACGATGGCGTCATGACCCCCTGCAACAATTCCTCATCTTCACTCCGCACAAGCCATTCATTGACGTCGAACGTGTTCGTGGTCCGGGTCGCCCAGCTGAGTATGCCCTTCGACCATTCCTTCCACTCCATCGAATACATCTTGAAAGCACCATCCGTTCGTGCAACCATAGTCGCGGAGTCGCCCCAGACCCCATCCCTCCGGTACCGGCTCCGGTGATTCTCCTCGATGATCGATGTTCCGGTGTAGGTCGACGTGGTCATCGCTGTCGTGTCCCACTGCCCGTGGGCCCATTCCTCGTCGACGGAAACGATCCGCTGTCCTGCGGCATTCCAAACATAGCTCCACCGCCAGGAATTTGTCCACGACCCGGTCCAGGACTGGACCGTCCCAGTTAGCTGCTTTCCCGGCGAGGCGTACGTGAAGAGCGTTCTGGAGTATGGAGCGAGCTGCCAGCCGCCCTGCTCAGACACATAGCTGATGACGTCTCCGGCATCGTTGTGTTCGTACGTCAATCTGCTCAGCGAGCGAAATGCCCCCTGAAGGTACTGCTCGACGTACACGCTCTTCGTCTTCCCCACAGCCGTGTACGTCCACGTCGTGCGAATGGAGTCGTTCCAGACTCCACTCTTGTGACACTGGATGCGTTGCGACTCGATCAATCCGTTGGGATAGTATGTGAACAGATATCGCTGGGGCCCGAGACTGGAGTTCTGGATCACCGTCTTCAACGATGCCAGTTGTTTCGCTCGGTGCGGCACGAAAGCGGGTGAGGTGCGAACATCGCCTGTGGTGGAGAGGTTCAGGACGGTCCTGGAGAGTGCTGAAGGTGTGGGACGATCTGGAGTGCCTGCTGATACCAACGATACGGCCCCCAGAGTTGCAAGGAGATACACTGTGATCGGCAACGAGAACCGGTTCATACTTGCCCCCAAGTGTTGGTGGTTGCGCTTCTTACTGGATACGTGTCCGAGACCTCTCGCCGGCGTGGCCCGCATCGATGAGAGTGTGTGATAGAGCGAGCAAAAATGAGCACACCGGATCATACGCTCCTTTTAAAAAGGCCGTACTGCGTCAACGCCTGCACGAGCTTGTGCGAGCATACGGATTGCCTCAATATCGACGCGGTGCACCTGGTCCTATTGAGCAATCGATAGCGAAGTGTCTATACCTGGGTTCCCCGCGAAGGTGAGGTTGACAGCGGGCAGATCAAATGAGGCGAGTCTTGTAGAGCCGTGACGGTCACACATCCCCCATACTTTTCACCGCCAAGATACAAGTGGACATTCAAAAAGTCAAGAGAAATAGCACGCGCCACCACTCACTTCCCCCAGAACACCTCAGGGTCATGGGTACACACCGGGGCAGCTGCGCGCGTCCGCGGTATCGCGCCGGCGTAGCTTGCGGGGGTGAGCAGAACCGGTCTACTGCCTTCTGCTGTCTTGCCGTAATAAAGAAGAGCGAACAGGTTCTTGGCCATATAATTGTACAGGTAGTGGGCCGCGGTCACCGGGCTGCGATGATTCCAATTCGCATCCTCGTTCAGCCGGAGCGGCCTGTTCTCGATCAACCGTTGCCGCACGTCACCAATCCCCAGCAATTGCCCCTGTTCATCCCTCACATACGCGTCATTCGTGGGATCCATCCATACCCACCGGCCGATACCCGGAAGATAGACCGCGTTGATCGAATGGCAGTCGTAATCGGTCGAGTCCTTCGGCAGACAAACGATCCGGCGCGCCCGGAATCCCAGCGCGGTGTAGCAGTCCGCAAGGATCGTCGCAAGAGAGCCGCAATCAACGGTAGCGTTGCTGTCTGCGATGCATTTGCCCATGAGATCCCCGGTTCCTGAAGAGGCGGGCGCATCCTTTGTGCCGTCGTGCGGGAAGGTCGTATGCACCCAATGAAGGATGTTGATCACCCGGACATCGTCGGGTCCGTGGCCGGCGACAGAATCGAGAGCAAAACGTGAACGGAGCGATCGCAGCTCGGGGGTATCGGCGGACCTGTAGAGGAAAGGAATGGTCGTGCGCGCAGGGTCTTTCGCGTACGGCCCGCCGGCGATCAACACCTCCAGGTAGGTGGGCTCATACCGGACCTCGGTCAGCGCTGAGTCCTTCCCCTGAAAAAGAATGACAAAGGTGAAAGGAGTATCGGTCCATACCACGCATGAGATCGAGTCAATGTCCGTGATGAACGTAACCGGCTCATTCTTCGCGTGTGTCTTGTACACATCCGGTGTGAGGTGGGGACTGATGCGCCACTGCCCCTTGCGCAACTCTCCCCCATCCCTGATATCCACAAGGGGATCATTCGCGCGGATCACAGGAACCCGGATCTGGCAGATGGCCGGCGTGGTCATGAAGATGAATACGATGACGATCAGCAGAGCAGCGAGGATGAACTCTTTCGTGTGCATGAGGTGCAGCGACCTTTCGCATGGAGATGATGAACCACCCTTGGAGCATTCCGTGTGCCTGTTCGACTCACCACAAGAAGGCGTGTACCATGATGACCGCCACGATCGATGTGCCCATCAATCCTCCTGCAAGCCCTGCAACGATGGACCGTGCACACGACGGCCACGCAAACCGGTACGGCCCCACCGGTAAAATACCGTGAACGGAGTCTCTTCGATGATCACGGACTGTCGTTTCTTGAAGAGCTTCACTCGTGCCGAGATCGTGAATCGCACTTTGTATGCCGTCACTTCCACCCCCTTCTCCTGGAAGACCGTGTCTTCGTCCGCTGCAGAGATGAAGGTGCTGTCGCCGGAGAACCTGTGGGGCCATTGACGCAGGATCTCGAGCGGTTTCGTCGGCGGAATGGCCAGAAGGTACCTGATCAGCATCGAGGGGTCCTGGATGTCGTCCTTCGTCGCATGGATCGTGTCGCGCCGCCCGGGGTGGCTTGACTGAAAGATGACCACCTCAGCCTGGACATCTTCAGAATCAGAAAGGACCTCATCATACTGGTTCGTGATCATGATCTCCACTGCGCCATCGGTTCCCACCGGCGCGCCATCCCTCGACAGCAGCACAAAGCCGTTCGCACCCACCCTGAGTGCGAGGGTACCGGTCAGAACCTCTGCCGGTTGCACAACCGGCGGTAACGACTCGTCGCACTGTATGCCGGCAAGTCCAATCGTGAGGAGAAGCAGGACCCGGAGGACCGAGGACGCGCGGACCTCAGAACGAAACCTGAAATCCATACCTGATCCTCCTTCCTATGGTATGCCCTGAAGGGTCCGACAACTCTCCCCCTTCTCTGCCATTCGAGTCCATCCAGACCGTATTGTATTCGTTCGTCACATTCCGCATGTCCGCATACACGCTCACTTCGGCGTCCGGCCACCACGCGAGCCGGAATCGTTTCTGGATCTTGAGGTCGATGTTGAAGAATTCCGGCATGCGCGCGTTGTTCGGGACGAAATCCCCTCCTCGCACGGGTGCAAAACCGGTCGCCGTGGGATAGTCCGTGTAGGGACGCCCGGTATGCCAGTGGGCCACGAGATCGAGCTTGAAGCCATCATCCGACGCGAACATGATTGTTGCTTTGACCGTATGGCGCTGATCCCAGCTCAGGGGATAGGTCCGTATATACGGCTTGAAGCCATACTGCGCCAGATAGAACCCATCGAAAGCGCTTCCGCTGCTGGCTTCGGTCACCATGTAGGTGTACGACATCTCCCCCGTGAGCCACGTTCCCCGCTCGCGGGTGACCACGATCTCGAGTCCCGACGCGCTTGCCTCAGGTACATTGACGAACTCCGCGAAGCCGAATGTCCCGGCGAGCTTGCTGTCGCCCGTGATGAAGGTCTGCGTATCGATGAGGTTGGATGTTTCCTTTTTGAAATACGCCGCCGAAAGGACGACACCATGAGGCAGCGCATACCGGTAACTCAGTTCCCACTGTGTGGACCGCTCGGGTTCGAGGTCGGGATTTCCCGTGAGTGCAGAGAAGCCCCTGTTGAGCGCGATCCTGTCGATGCCCGTGTACATGTAGTCGAAGAGCGGATTCTGGAAGTAGAATCCGAGATTGAAGAAGCAGTAGCTGTTCTCCGTCACCTGGATCCCCAACCCCACGCGTGGACTGAACCGGAATTTCCATTGTGCAGGAATGAACGCAACGCCCGTCGCCGCGCCGAGGGTGTCCCCGCTGAGCGTCGCATTGATAGAAGGGCGACTCGCGCGGGGATCGAGGAAGTCGAAACGGGCGCCGAGATTCAGCAAGGAACCGTCCTTCTCCATGACGTCGATCTTGTCGGAGACATACACACCACCGTTGGCGGGAGCATATGCGTACGATGAACTCAGGTCCAGTTGGGGCAGGTCGACGAGAGGACGTCCGAAGTAGGTCTTCCGCGGCTGGAACTTGATGATGTCCGAGGTCAGACGATGGAAGCTCGCTTCTCCACCCATCTTGAAGAGATGGTCCGGAGAAGGCTTCCACGTCCCGTCGAATTTCACCGTCGTGGTATTCTGACCCAGGCGGGCCCGGAGAGCTTCTTGCCCGCCGATCACGTACTGCAGGAAGAAGTCATACTGGAAGGGGTCGTTCACCGGCACATCCTCGCGGGCGATGTCCCCGATGCGGGTCCGGGCAGAGTAATGGCTGAGGATCAGGTTATAGAAAAAGCTGGAGGACACCGAGTGCGACAGGATGGCGGCAAGCCGGTAGGTGGTCTTCTGTTCCGGCGGCAGGCCATTGAGGTTCAACCGCCAGCTGAAATCATAGTCGTACCAGTCATGGTAGAAGTACAGCATCTGCACATTCAGCCGGAGCGTCGGCGTGAAGAGATACTCGAGCTTGCCAAAGCCGCTGATCTGCTGATCGATAGGCTCCTCGTAGAATCGCTCGAAGTCTTGCCACCACCTCGTTCCGCTCACGATGCCATCAAGGCTCACGGTGTAGAACAGCTGGTCCGTGAGGATCGGGCCGGACGCTGTGAGCTCTATCTCTTTCTCCTTGCTCACCTGCGTGCCCCGAGGAGATCATCCGCCGATGCCCGGAGGAGCATCTGATGTGCATTCGTGCCGGTCTTCGTGACGATATTGACAACCCCTGACAGCGAGTTGCCATACTCAGCTTCAAACCCCCCGGTATAGAAGCTCAAGCCAGTGACCGCGCTCGTCGGCAATGTGAGCCCGAGTCCTCCGCCCATGAGGTCCTGGACAAGGACCCCATCGACAAAATAGCTCACTTCTGTGTTCTTCCCACCTCTGACATTCCCTTCGAGCGTTGTGCCTGCCTTCAGGCCAACGACCTCCGTTGGGGTTGTGAGGGGGAGGTCTTTCAGGTCGGCACCGCTGATGAAATAGGAGGAACTTGTCACATCCTGACGAACCAGAGGGGCTTCCTGATACACCTCGACCTCTCCGAGAGGGATCTCCGTCGGCTCCAGCGCTTTGGCGAGCCTGGTGCGCAGATCGGCGTTCACCACAACTCCTTTGACGACGAGGGCGCGATAGCCCACATGAGAAAAGCGCACCTCGTAGTTCCCGGCCGGGACATTCTGGAATTCGAATCTCCCGTCGCCGTCGGTGATGGTACCACGCCTGAGAGCGCGGAGTTCTACGACGATCCCCGGGATGGTTTCACCGGAGCGGAGATCCTTCACCGTGCCTTCGAGTATCCCCGCCGTTCCGGCAAACGCGGTGTGAAAGATCAGCGTGGAAAACAGGAGGATCACGAGAGAGACAGTGTGGACGGTCGATTCATCCAGCCCAGTGTGTGGAGCAGCGGTTCGTCCCGGTTGCATAGCCATGATTCCGATCCCGCGTTCGGGGTGAACGATCATGCAAGAGATGCGTAGTATCGCAGCGCAGAGGCCGCACCTGCACTTCAACGACGCGACCCCGCGAGCTCACCGGCGATCGTACGATCCTTCTTCGCCCACGAGTTCTGCCACACGGCGCACCCGGGACTCCAGCGCATCAGGAGGGACCTGATCGGCCACGCCCAGCACGTAACGGGGCGACGACCGCATCACCTGCAGCACTTCGCGCACGTGACGGTCGAATTCTTCGTCGCTCACCTTGGCGGTGAAGTAGATGCCGGGAACGCCTCCCCAGAGGACCGTCCCCGCATTGGCTGCCAGCGTTGCCCACTCTCCGATGGGCAGATCGCCCACCGGCGCGGGAGTCATCGCCTCGATGACCCTTACACCGGTCGACGCTTCCTCACGCAACAGTCCCTTCAGGGTACCGTCCATGTGTATGAATGAGGACTTCCCTGCCTTCGCGATCTCCCCGAACCACTCTTCCTGATACGCCCGCATGTACTTCTCGAAGAGCCGTGGCCCGACCATTTCTGCGGACAGATTTTCCGGGATCATCAATACTTCCGCCGGGCTCTCGACGGCGATGCGCGCAGCACTGTCGAACGAGGCCTTCATCACCGCAAGTGTCTCCGCGAAACCGTCGGGATCCGCGGCCTCCGCGAACGTCACCGCCGCGATACCGGCTTCGAGGGCAACCAGGTGCATGAACGGACTCTTCGGGAGATAGCACAGGAGAACGCCCTGGTCGCCGATATGCTCAAGGCGCCTCTTCCCGAAGTCGTAATCCGGTTCCCATGCCGTATGGGTGTAGACGTAGCGCAACGCGGGCAGGTCATCTTCGGATTTCACCAGATGTTCGATGGGAGCTTCCGCAAAGGACTCGGGAAGATACTCCCAGATCTCCCGCAGGTTCCCGTGGGGGGTAACGAGTTCGCGGAACCGGCGGTTGCCTTCACGCCAGAGGCGTTCTTCGAGGTCATACACCGCACGGAACGGAAAATACCCCTGGAGGTAGAATCCCACACCGAGAGAGCGGTGCCAGTCGATGTACGCTGCCGACTCCTTGAAGCCGTCAGGTTTCTCTCCTCGTGCGATGAGTGCCGAGGCCCAGTAGTCGAGGTCGCCGAACCACGGGACCCGATCGGGCCGCTTGCCCTGCAGGAGGTTCAGAATTCTCTCCTGGGGGGTCATCGATCCATTGCTGTACACTGGTGGGAGTCCTTCGCTCTCTGGTGTTGCCGCCCGCCGCCCGGCCGTCGCTCAGCGACCGGCCCGTACGTTCCACCCGTCGGCCATGTGGTACTTGATGTCATCGGGGAACAGATCGAGAGCCGCCGGGGTATCTGGACGGAGATGTGGTTTGTGCGAATGAACATACCGAATCCTCCTACCATCCACAACGAGAAACCACCCGATGGGGGCGGGTTCTGGCGTGCGCCGGGGAAGGCCTGCGATGAAACAGCAGGGAGAACGAATACTCCTCGCATTCCTCATCATTGTGCTCTATATTGTGCCGTCGTCCCAAACGCCTCACCCCCTGTGCATCACTCCGGAATCCCTGCATGTCCACTCCAGCTCTTTCCTGTTCACGCACCACCATGGTCGGCTATTCCATCGGCGAGTGCGGCAATTCCCTCGTCATGAACTCACTGTTCGGGTTCGCGATGATGTACTATACCGACGCGCTCGGACTGCCGCATGCGCAGGCCGGACTCGCCATGGCCGTCGCCGTCTTCTGGGATGCCATCACCGACCCGGTGATGGGGCACATCTCCGACAATACGCGCAGCCGGTTCGGCAGGCGGCACCCGCATTTGCTCTGGGGTGGGATCGCCACGATCCTCACGTACGTGTTCCTCTGGCATGTCCCCACGGCGTTCACCGCGAACACCCAGATGCTCTTCTGGTATCTTGTCGTGATCAACCTGCTTCAGCGTACCGCGATCACGGTCTTCTACGTCCCTTACGTTGCGCTTGGATTCGAGATCTGCACGGACTACAAGGAGCGGGTGACCCTCCAGGGGATCCGCTCGGCCATCAACATGCTCTCCAATCTCCTCGGCCCCGGCCTCGCGTGGGCGATCTTCTTTGCGAACAACGAAGGGGTCCGCGCGACATCGGTCCCGGCCAACTACCTCACCATGGGGATGAGCTTCGCCGCGGTCTCCCTGGTCGCCTTCCTGCTTGTCGTGTTCGTCACGCGCAAGCACATCAAGGACAGCCGGGATGCATCCACCGACGGGAACACCATCGCAGCATTCATCAAGGACATGCGGGAGATCACGTCTGACCGCCTCGCACGGTACGTCCTCCTCTTCACGATCGTCGTCTGGGCCGGTATCGCCTTCGGCAGCTCCCTGCAAATGTACCTCTACGAACATTTCATGAGATTCACCGGCATAGAGAAGACGATCGTGCATGGAGGGTCGATGGCCGGATTCGGCGTCGGTTCTCTCATCGCAACATGGCTGACCACGCGTTTTGAGAAGCGCGGCGGCGTCCTCTGGGGCGCACTCCAGACGATCGGGGCCAATGCCGTTTTGACGGTACTCTTCCTCCCGGGGATCCTCGTCCCCGGTCAACATGCCACCGTATTCTCGCTGGACATCCCCATATCATTCGTGGCCTTCGCCATGTTCCACATGACGTATTGGATGGGCAACGGGATCATCTTTCCAACGGTCCTCTCCATGATGGCCGATGTCTCCGAGATCAACGAGATCCATACTGGCGTCAACAAGGATGGCGCGTACGCTGCCGTGTTCAGTTTCGCCCAGAAGGTTGCCATCTCTCTTGCGGTGCTGGGCAGTGGGTATGTGCTCGAATTCATCGGCTTCATCCCCGGCACCGAAGTGCTCCAGTCGGCACCGACTCTGTGGAAGCTGTGCGCGTGGACCCTCCTCGTCGGCCCGGCGATCGCGCTGGTATCGGTGGGAATGATCCGCGGTTATCCGGTCACGGGTGCAATGCTGACGGACATTCGGAACGGCAACGGCCGATCCGCAGCACCATCGCCTGCTCCCAGGAGCACTTGACTGTCCCCTGGCGGTTCAGTACCATACTCCCTGAAAACAACCACGGATACCTGACAGAAGACGAGGGAAGACGCGAAGACTTCACGTCGAAGCCCGGCACTGCCGGGCTTCGACGTTCCAGAGAGGTCAGCCGATCACCACAACGCTGGCCATCTCCTCCCGCTGCATCAGAAGGAGATACCATGACACCACCGTCAGCAGGGCAAGCCGCATCCTCTCAGGCTCCCCGAAGCGGATCTCCACACTCCCATGCGTCTTGAAGAGATCCCGGAGCGTCGCCTTTTCACCCCCGATGTGTGTCATCATGAGGCAACGCCCGGCCGGGTCGATCAGCTTCGCCCCGTCGGTCCACCAGCCGGATCGCTGCCATTGATAGTGCTGTCCATCATGCCATGCGATGATCCGATCCGAGGACATCATGGGGCCGGAACACTCTGCAACGAGAGCCCCGGTGGAACCATCCCGGACCAGGACCCGTGGCTTCCAGAACCCCTCGGCGCGTATGATCCACGAGCCGAAGGTCGTCGCCACGGTCGCCTCCTGGCTGCACCATCCACCCCGGGAAAGGCGGGCAGCTTCCCCGGCGGGGGCCAGGAGAGAGAATTCATGAGATGAAGTCGCAGATTCGCGCCAGGTAAGGGTGGTGGGGGTGTTCCAGCAGGTCGTATCCATGCTCACCTCCTCTGTAGTTGATCGCGTGAGGTTCACCTTGAGATACGGAACTGCCATGACCGGGTTGTGGCGGCAATGTTACCATATCGTTATGTCCGAAGAGCCCGGCGCGCAAAACAATAGCTCTTGCAGACGAAGCCAATAATTCTTTCATTCACAGACCCATCACCCGTTCCATCCAGGAGCACCTTATGCGTTTCATCTGTTGTCTCACCCTTCTCTTGTGTGCCGGAGCCGTGACCGCATACACCGGTAACACCGTTGTCAACGGGTACGCCCGGGAGGTCAGCGGCGAACATCTGGGCTACCGCTCGTTCCATCCCTATGCCACCACGTCACTCCTCACACGCTGCGTTGACGGAAAGAGCACGATCCGCTGGGACACCGATCCGGTGCCCGCGAACGCCTCCGGCGACGCCATAGAATTCGTATGGGTAGCAGCACATTCCAGCGGCACGAGCGCCGCCGACGCCACGTTCCATCTGAGCCTTAACGGCTCCGAGACCCTCAGCTTCACGACGAAGAAGGAACAGCCGCTCCGGCAATGGACCGTGAAAGGCAGGGATGGCGTCACGCTCTCCTTCGATACGAAGTGGGAAGATTCCGTGAACGACCTGTACGGCTACATGCATTGTACCGTACCCATGAAGCTGCTCACGAAGGGGCAGCCCGTCACATTCGGTATCACCGGCGAGAACGCGAACCGGCGCGATTGGTACATGACATTCAAGTATGCCATCCGGGATTCCCTCGCGATCCAGCCCCAGCCGGCCATCCTCGCCGGAACGAATGGGAATAAACAGATCATCGATGTGCTGTTCGACGTCATCGAGCCCGCATCCTCTGCGAAGATCTCGGTGCCCGGGCAGGAATCCATGAATGTGAAGTTGAAGCTCGGCTTCAACCAGGTGCAGTTCACGGTGGACGCGGTCACCGTCCCCACGCCGGTGCGCGTCATGATCACACGGCCGGGCCACCCAACCTTCGCGCAGGACGTCATCCTCAAGCCCGTCGCCCACCGCGAACTCTGGATGGTCCACCACTCACACAATGACATCGGCTATTCGGACCTCCAGGTGGACGTCGAGAAGAAGCAGCTGAAGAACCTCCGCGACGCGATGGCGCTCTACCGGAAGACCGCATCGTATCCCAAGGAGGCGCGCTTCAAGTGGAATTCCGAGATCATGTGGGCCGTCCAGAGTTTCCTGGAGACGGCAACGGAGGCAGAGAAGAAGGAATTCATCGCGATCGTGAAGGAAGGCGGGATCGGACTGAACGCGTTCTATACCAATCCGCTCACGGGGGATCGCGCGGCCCGAGGAGCTCATCAGGATCACCGATTTCGCCCGGAAGATCGCCACGGAGTACGGCGTGACGGTGAATGATGCGATGATCAGCGACATCCCCGGCGGCACGTGGGCCACCGTAGCGGGACTCGCCCAGGCCGGGATCAAGTATTTCTCCAGCGGCCCGAATTTCATCCCCGGCCTCGTGGGTGGGGGCGACCGTGTCGGGCACTTCAACCGTACGTGGGGCGACCGGCCGTTCTACTGGGTCTCACCTTCCGGACAGGACAAGGTCCTCTTCTGGGTGGCCGGACACGGCTACTCGGCATTCCATGGCGGCACCGTCGGGAAGTCGGATGCCGAACCCGCAACGAAGGTCTTCGCGTACATGCGCGAACTCGACGCACAGAGTTACCCCTATGACATGGTCCAGATGCGGTACACGATCATCGCGGACAACGGGCCGACCGACCCGGACCTGCCGGAGTTCGTGAAGAAATGGAATGAGAAGTACGTGTCCCCGAAATTCGTCGTCTCCACATCGCGTCAGATGTTCGAAGAATTCGAGCGCCGCTGGGGATCGGTGCTCCCGTCGTTCGCCGGCGATATCACGCCGTACTGGGAAGATGGTGCACTCTCCACGTTCCGCGAGCTGGCGCTTGTCCGGCGCTCGTCCGAACGGCTTGTGCAGGCAGAGGCACTCGCATGCATCACGGGTACGCCGGTCCCCCCTGCGGCCCAATGGGACGATGCATGGAGGAACGTGCACCTCTCGACCGAGCACACCTGGGGTGCCCACAACAGCGTGAGCGATCCGGAGAACCCGTTCGCAGTAGAGCAGCTGCGCGTGAAGATGGCGTATATGACGGACGCTGATAAGAAGTCGCGCGCGATCTTCTCCCAGGTGCTCGGTGCAACCGCGGGCAATGCCGTGGATGTGCTGAATACCTCGTCCTGGGAACGCACCGACGTCGTGACCGTCTCGCGTGAGCAAAGCGCTGCAGGCGACGTCGTCCTCGGCCCGGATGGC
Organism: Ignavibacteriota bacterium; assembly: GCA_016707525.1. Lineage (NCBI taxonomy): Bacteria > Pseudomonadati > Ignavibacteriota > Ignavibacteriota bacterium. The sequence continues at coordinate 92,531 of JADJHP010000015.1, read as the reverse complement.
CGCGCTGTCCCCTCGCAGCGTTTGGCCAGCGGCGACCTCGCCTTCCTCGCGCGCAGCGTGCCGTCACTGGGCTCCTTCCGCTACACCATTGTTGAAGGGAAAGCACCAGCCGCGGGTGGCGTGCGGGTCACCGGCAACGTCGTGAGCAACGGCATCCTGACCGTGACCATCGACCGCACTGCCGGGACGATCACGAGTCTGAAGGACCGCTTCGGAATGGAATACGTGAAGACCGGCGAGGGTTCCGGATTGAATCAGTATCTGTATGTGCCAGGGAAGGATCCCGCGAAGGCACGCACGTCGGTGGGTACATCCTTCCAGATCGTGGACAACGGTCCGCTGGTTGCCACGGTGCGTGTGACCTCGTCTGCCCCCGGATGCCGTTCGCTGGTGCAGGAATACCGCATCGTGGACGGACTGGAACGCGTGGTGATGGTGAACACCATGGACCGCGAGAAGGTGCGGGAGAAGGAAGCGGTCCACTTCGGCTTCCCGGCGCAACCCGCGGAAGGGACGTTCCGGCTGGATGGCAGCTGGGGGATCATGCGGCCGGGAGCGGACCAGCTTCCGGGATCCAACATGGAGTACTTCTCGACGGGCAGATGGTTGGACCTTTCGAACCAGGACCGCGGACTCACCTGGGTGACGGTCGAATCGCCCCTCGTGCAGCTCGGCGCGATGGTGGATGAGTCGCCGGATGCCCGTGGCCTGCGTCAGTGGAGGACCACGTTGCCCGCCGGGACGAATTTCTACTCCTACGTGATGAACAACTACTGGCATACGAACTACGCTGCCGATCAGCCGGGGCCGGCGACGGTGACGTTCGCCCTGTACACGCACGGCATCTTCAATGCTGCCGATGCGTACCGCCGCGGCGTCGAGCAGAACCAACCTCTCATCGTGCGCACAACAGCGGCTTCGTCCCCCCTTCCTCTCACCCTGTTCAGCGTGTCGGTTCCGGGGGTCGCGGCAACGTCCGTCAAGCCGAGCGCGGATGGCAAAGCGGTGATGGTGCGCCTCTTCAATTGCAGCGGCAAACCCGAGAACTTCTCTCTTCAGTGGAAGGGACTGCGGCCGTCGAAGGTGTACCGGAGTTCAGTGTTCGAGACGAAGGAGGGTGAGGCCGGCGAAGCATTGTCATTGCCGGCGTTCGGGATCATGACACTGCGGTGTGAAAAATAGGCGGCACCGGCGGAGCGCTATCCATCCGGTGTCGGCTGTTGTCGTGGCGCATCCGGTGTTGGCTGTTGTCGTGGCGCATCCGGTGTTGGCCTTTGTAGGGGCGGTGCATGCACCGCCCTGTGGCATGAAAAAAAAGCCCGGAAGAGATTCCGGGCTTTTCAATTACGAACTAAGAAATCTTAGTTCTTCATTCTTAATTCATCACCCCATAACCACTTCTATCGTGTTCACCGTGCCGGGTGCCTGCACGGGGACCGCGCAGCAGACCTTCTGGCCGTTGAGCGTCACGCTCTTGACGCCTTTTTCGACGCCCGAGGGGTTCTTCACGGCGATGTGGTACGTGGCGCCGCGCCATTGCCTCGTCACTTCGAAACCGGGCCATGCCGCCGGGATGCACGGATCGAGCGTCAGCGCATCGTACCCCGGACGGACGCCGAGCATCCAGTGCGTGGCGGCATAGTACGCCCACCCGCCGCTTCCCGTCAGCCAGGGATGACGCCCGCGGCCATGCGCCGTGTGGTCGCGCCCCATGACGAACTGCACATAGGAGTACGGTTCCGCTTCGCGCACCTCGACATCATCATTGTGATTGTACGGCAGCAACGCATCGTGGAATTCCATCGCCGTGGTCCCGCGGCCGAGTTTGCACGCCGCCACCCAGGCCCAGGGGTTGGGATGGCTGAAGATGGCGCCGTTCTCCTTGATGCCGCGGTAGACACGCGTCACATAGCCGATGTCATCGTCCGGCTTCGTGAACGCCGGCCACACGAGATGGATGCCGTGTTCTTTCGAGAAGAGGTGCCGGTAGATCGCATCCACAGCCATGTTGCCGCGCTCCGGGGAAGCGGCATCGGAGAGGACCGCGAGGCTGTTGCTCTCGAGGAAGATCTTCCCTTCCGCATTCTCCTTCGACCAGATCTTGATCCCCTTGCGGGTGAAACCGCGGATGTACCACTCGCCATCCCACAGTTCACGCTCGCAGGTTGCGCGCACCGTCTCGGCCATCGCCGTGTACGTTGTCACATCCTCCGGCCGCTTCAGGAACGCCGCTGCTTCGATGAAATACACGAGTGCCCAGTGGTGCAGGAACGAGACCATGGCGCTCTCGCCGCCGCCCAGGTTCAGACAGTCGTTCCAATCGGCGCGCAGGCCTTTGCAGATGCCGGTGGCACCGATCTGTTCTGCCGAGAAGTCCAGGGCCCGCTTCATGTGCTCATACACCGTCCCTTCGCCTGTGTCGGCGAACGGCACCACATGATCGAAGAACGCAAGGTCGCCGGTCTCTTTCACATACTCACAGATCGACGGCACAAGCCAGAGCGCATCGTCCGAGCATGTGTCCTTGAGGCCATGGATGATGTCGGAGATGTTCGGTGTCGGCACCACGGTAGGCAGCTTCACGCCGGGGAGCTTCTCCTCGCGCGGCTTGAAGACGTCCGGATCGAAGAGATGCAATCCGTACCCCTGGCTCACCTGCCCGTGCAGGAGTTCGAGGATCCGCCCCCGCACGGCATCAGGATTGGTATGCGGGACCGCCATGACGTCCTGCGACGTATCACGGTACCCCAGGCCGGTGCGCCCACCGACCTCAATGAAGGATGCAAAGCGCGACCACACGACGCAGGTCTCGGCCTGAAGCAGCGTCCATGTGTTCAGCATCGCATTCATGCCGGCATGCGGGGTGGAACACTGGAACATGGCCCTCTTGGCTGCCCAGTACTTCCTGAGGCCATCGAATGCCGCATCCACGGCAGCAGGCTGCGCATATTTCTCGCGCATCGTCGCCCCGGCCGCCCTCGGGCCCACGCCGAGCATGAAGAGCAGCCGCTGCTCCGCGCCCGGGGCCAGGGTGATGCGGCGATGGAGCGCACCGCAATGATTCCCGCCGAGTTCACTGCTGCCGCTGCACACCCCCTTCACCACCGCCTGCGGATCGGTCTCCGTACGGTAGACGCCAATGAACCGGTCGCGCAGACAGTCGAAGCTGTCCGGCGTGCCGTCGGTCGTGAAGTAGTGGAAGGTCCACGGCTCGTAGAAGAAATCATATTCGATGATGCCGTCCTTATAGCTGGACCCGCTGGCATAGAGCGACATCTGGAGGTTCTGGTTGTCGATCTCGATGTGGTGGAACGAGAACTCGACGTAGGCGAAGACACTCAACCGGCGCGGCGTGGACCCGGTATTGCCGATCACGACATCCCAGAGCTCGACATCGTCGTCCACGGGGATGAAGACCGTCTGGCGTGCGTTGATGTCGCGGTACTGGCTGGAAAAGCGGGTATAGGAAAGGCCGTGGCGGACCTCGTACTTCGCGCTGGCAAGGTCTTTGCCGACCGGCTGCCAGGACACGGACCAGAATTCACCGGTATCATCGTCGCGGATATAGACGTAGTGTCCCGGGCGGTCGAGAGGGACACCATTCTGGCGGAAGCGCGTGATGCGGTGATGTTCCGCGCTTTTGTAGAAGGAGTACCCGCCCGCATTGTGCGAGATCACGGTACACAGGTCCTTCACGCCGAGGTAATTCGTCCAGGAGACCGGAACATCCGGCTTCTCGATCACATATTCACATCTGTCATCATCGAAGTAACCGTAACGCATAAGCGATCCTTACACTATGTTCAGTTGCGGCGGCGGAGAGGCGCGCACCACGATCTCTTCCTGCACATCACACCTCTCCCCCTGCAGTCCCTTCTTCAGCCGCGACGTCGCGGAACGGCACCAGCCATGTGACCACAAAGGATGGGATCGTTGCGATCACCACCCAGATGAAGAACTCGCGATAGCCGAGCCAATCGCTGATGAACCCGCTGAGCATCGAGGGGATCATCATGCCCAGGCTCATGATGCCGGTCGCGAACGCGTAGTGCGCCGTGCGGTACTTTCCCGGGGCGATCTGCTGCATCATGAACAACGTCAGCCCCACGAACCCGAACCCGTAGCCGAAATATTCGAAGACCACCGCCGCGCCGATCGCAAGCAGATCCGTTGGCTGGAGGATGGCAAGGAAGGCATACACCGCGAACGGGATGTTGAAGAACGCGCACAGGATCATCAGAGAACGCCGGAGGCCGCGCCGTGCGGTGAAGTACCCGGCGAGGATCGATCCGAGGACGAATGCGGCAACGCCGAAGGTCCCGTAGATGATACCGATCTCCGAGGTCGAGAGCGCCAATCCACCCTGCTCACGCGCAGCCTTCATGAAGAGCGGCACGATCTTCACCGCCTGCCCTTCGGCGAAGCGATAGAGGATGATGAAGGCGATCCCGGCCCACACGTGCTTCTTCGTGAAGAACGTCCGGATCACATCCCTGACGGTCCGCGCTGCATCGGCCGCCGTCGGCCGCACGCCCGCATCGGCACCTGCAGGGAGGAAGCGCGAGTGGTACAGGCTGAGGATCAGCATGATCGCGCCGAACACACCCATGACGATCATCCAGGCATTCACGACGCCGATGCTGGTCTCGAGCTGACCGGCGATATAGACGAGGAGTCCCTGCGTGAAGATCTTCGCGGTGTTGTACGATGCCCCCTGCCACCCGACGAATTCACTTTGCCGTTTCTCCGAGAGGACGGAGATGTACAACCCGTCGGCAGCGATGTCGTGCGTGGCCCCGTTGAATGCGATGATCGCAAAGAGCGCCAGCGAGTATTGGAAGAATGCGCTGAGAGGGAGGGAGAACGCGAGCAGGGCGAAGCAAACACCGATGACCGACTGCGTGAGGACGACGAACCACTTCTTGGTGCGGAACATCTCGAGAAGCGGGCCCCACAACGGCTTCAGGGTCCATGGGAGCATCACCAGCGAGGTCCAGAAGGCGATCTGAGCGTCGCTGACCCCCAGACCTTTATACATGAGAGTAGAGACGGTTGCAATGGCAACGAAAGGCAGCCCCTCAGCGAAATAGAGGGTCGGGACCCAACGCACGGGTGATCCGCTCTCTACGGAGGTGTGGGACATGTGCCAGCCTTTCGGGGATGATGCGTGACCGCGATCGGGGAAATGACGGGAGCGCCCCGGAAATCAGAGCGCTTCAGCGAATGACGCACCGGGATTAATTTGTCTTTCCAAACAACTAATAGGGTTAAATATGCTCTCTATAGAGCACAAAGTCAAGAAGAGAATTGTACCGCTCCAAAGCACTCTGGCCCGGATCACACCGGGCCAGGGAAGCAACACGATCGTATACGGAAGAGATACCTTACCCGTGTGTTGGCGCAGTAATATCCCGTTTCTGGGCCTGCTTTACCATGATCTCGTGCACGACCCCCGCTGCCAGAACCGCAGCGGGAATGGTCAGCGCACTTGAAAGTGCATCGAGCTGTGTCACCAAACGAAGATCCGCCGCTGTCGTGCCCCCGTCAAGCACCACGCGCATGACGATGGTCGCCATGAAATTCATGATCAGGTACATTCCCCACCACCACCCCACAAGCGGTGAAACGCGGGCGTTCACCCAGCCCGGGCCCGGCCTCACCCCGGGGTCACTTGCACGCCACAACTCTTTCATGACCTGGTAGGGACGCACGAGGTTGAGGAACGGGACAAAGAATCCCCACACCGCCCACCCGGGTGAATACGCCGGCCCTTCCATCCCGAATGCCGGCACATTGTTGTAGGCCCGCCGCATCCACGTCAGGAACAGGATCCCGGTGGTCACGATGGACCCAAGTTCCATCATGCCGATCACGAACTGACGGTTGTCATTCGCCTCCACGATCTCCTGGGGGACCTGGACGCCCTGTTGGATCTGTGCAAGGAGCCGCTGCTGCAGCAATCCGGATCCGAACGACACGACGGACAGGACGGCGATGCCGATCAGAAAATTGATGAGCCAGTGCGACAGTTCCCGGATGGGCCGGTAGCTGTCATAGACGCTGAGTGGAACCAGGATCGGTCCGGCCTCTGCGGCGCGTTCATCAGCCATGCCGTTCCCCCACATTCCGCGCGCGTTGCAGGAGGCGGTCGATCGTATCGTCCGGCCGCGGCCCCTGCATCAGTATCCACTTCCAGTGTTCCTCGGATTCAAGCTTCACGACCGACCGGTACGATGCGAGGAGTGGTTTGAGCAGCGCCTCTTCGGAATCCCATTCCACCGCCTCGAATGCTCCCGTCCCACCTGCAGGAACAAAGTCGTACAACGCATACCCTTCGGGCTTCAGCACACGCCGGTGCTCGCGCAGGAAGCCATCGAGATCGAACGCGTGATCGAGACAATTGCTGTAGATGAGGTCCACCGTGCCCGGTGCGTTCTCCATTTTCATGAAATCGCCCGGGCGGACCAGCGGATTGTCCGGCCCCGGATTCAGATCGATGCCATAGGCGTTCCGGAAGCCGATATCGCGCAGCACTTCCACCTCGGTCCCCTGCCGGGCCCCCGCGCACACGATCACGGCATCGGGAGCGAGATACGCCGGCAGATGCCGGAAACGGCGATAGAACCTCTCCCGGTATTCGAGGATCTGCTTCCCGGTGAACCCGCCCTTCAACTTCAGCATCTCCGTGAACTTCTGCTGCTGGTGTGCCACGTATTCATCGTAGGACGCGTAGTCGCGGTAGTGCAGATCCCCCGCGTGCTCTTCCTTCCATCCCCCACTACCGTGGTGTTTTTCGCGGACCGGATGCCGGTCGCGTTCGTACACGTACCCGGGGTCCTGCTCGCGTCGCAGCCTGCGAACGATCTCCGTGGTGCCGGGTATGATGCGGTACCGCAGGTTCCTGAGAAGATAGGTGAGATGCACCGCATCCTCCTTCATGAATGATGGGCAACAGCCCCCGGGCAGCGGCTAGTCCGCCTGCTTCAGCGGGACCCGGACAAGGACAAGCGCAAGGATCCCGATGGCGACGAGGCTCAGCAGATACGACGGCTGTGCGAACAGATGCGGGAGCCCGACCTCCGCGAACGCGAGCCCGGCAAAGAGCAATCCGAGCAACGCCTCGCCTGCGATAAGGCCGGAGGCGAGCAGCACGCCGATATTGTCGATCCGTTCCTTTGCCGCCCCTTCCACCTTCCGGGCGGCGAGCAACTTCTCCAACGCCCCTTTCATCAATCCGCCGGCGAAGATCGCGAACGTGGTGTCGATCGGCAGGTACATACCCACCGAGATGAGCATGGGGCTCTTCACCTGCATGAGGATGAGGGCAAGGCCAAAGAACACGCCGGTGAGGATCAGGATCAATTCCGCTTTCGCTTCCACGATCCCGCGCGTCACCACGGCCATCAGGCTGGCCTGCGGGGCCGGCAGTCTCTCGCCGCCGAACCCGGCCTGGGTCCCCAGTACATCGTTCTGTTGTTCCGGGGTGAGTGTCCGCACTTCATCCAGCGTGAACATCTTGCCCATCATCGTGGGTTCATTTCCTTTGTACATCACGGTGGTCGTGCCCGCCTGCTGGAGCCGTTCCAGTTCTTCCCCCACGGCGCGCTTCAGATCGCCCAGATGGAGCAGCGACAGCACCAGAAACATCACCAGTGATGCAGCCGTGACGCTGATCATGTCGCCCACCTGCATCTTCCACGGCGTACACCCCAGGATGTGTCCGGCCTTGAGGTCCTGCATCATCTCGCCTGCCACCGATACGCTCGTGCAGGTGAAGGCTGCAACGCCGAGGACCGCGGCCACGGCCGGCTCGCCGCTCATGCCGAGGGCAAGCATCAGGAACGCGACCACGATGAGGACCGACACGGTGAGGCCGCTGGTGGGATTGTTGCTCACGCCGATGATGCCGACGAGGTAACCGGACACCGCGGCGAACACGAAGCCGAGCACGAGCATCACCACGGAGGCGACGCCTGCCGGCATCCACGCTCCGGCGAAATGCTGGAAGATGAAGAACATGACCACCAGGATCGCGCCGAATGCCGGCAGCGACCACCGGAGCGAGATGTCACGGTCGGTCCGCAGGACGGCCCCGCCACCTGCCGAATGCCGCAGGTAGCCTACGGAGCGCGTGATGCCGCTGACGAGGCTGCCGCGCATCTTGTAGAGCGTGTAGAACGCACCGGTGAGCATGCCGCCGATGGCAATATAGCGGACCGTCCCTTTCCACACTGCGGTCATCTCCGCCGCCCAATCCGTGACCGCGCCCGGGTTCTCCCGGTGCATGAAGTAGGCAATGACCGGGGTCAGCAGGCCCCACGCCAGCACGCCGCCGCTGAAGTTCACTGCGCCGAGTTTCGGCCCGATGATGTATCCGACCCCGAAGAACGCGGGGTTCATACCGGGCGCGCGGAACAGGAGCGTCCCCTTCGTCAACTTGAGGATCCACTGCCAGCCGGAGGCAATGACCTTGAATTCCACGAGCGCTCCAAAGAGCGCCCCGAGTCCCATCCCGCTGAAGAGGAAGCGCGAATTCTGGGTGCCGCCCTGGCCGGACTTGTGGATCTCGGCCGCAGCGATGGATTCCGGGAAGGGCAGCTCGCGGTCCTCCACCAGCACGCGCCTGAGGATCGTCACGAACATGATGCCGAGAATGCCGGCCACCGCAAGCACGATCGTTGAGATCACGTAATGGTTCATGGAGAAGAACGGATTCCAGACGGACGCGATGAAGAACGCGGGAAGCGTGAAGATCGCGCCGGTGGCGACGTTCCCTCCGATCGATCCGACCGTTCTGGTCGTGTTCTCCTCGAGCAGGGTGCCCTTCACCGTCTTCAGCACGGCCATCCCGACCACCGCGGTGGTGTAGGTGGCGGCGATGGTCATGCCGGCTTTGAGGCCCAGGTACGCGTTGGCTGCGCCCATGATCATGGCCAGGAACACGCCGAGCACAACGGACCGGGCGCTGAATTCCTTCATGGTGGATTCTGGTGGAACGATCGGGGTGTGGGGAGTCGGGGTGGACATGGGACCGGATTCCTTGAGCGTGTGGCGGTTGGATCGTTGCGGTGGATGGTGCAGCTATTCTACATCGGCAGCCTTCTGTTTCGCATAGCCCTGGGGTATCTCGAACAACGCGGGATCCAACACCTTGCGTTCGATCCTGGTGACCTCCTGCGATTCCAGCTCCCGGCCCTCGTAGGTGGTCGTGGAGAACAATGGAAAGAGTCCGATGGCCGCGATGACGTCATCCGATGCGGGCCCCTGGCCATTGTCCAATGCATCGGCGAGCACCGCTGCCAGGTCCTCCAGCCCCCGCGCACCCCAGACCTCGGTCCGCATGTCGCTGCGCGTGACGATCACCTGCTCGCACATGAAGCCGAGGAGTTTCTTCGTCTTCTTCGTCCGCTGGACCACCGGCGCGTCCTTCTTCTCCCTGGCCCGTTCATCGTTCACGCCGCCCTGCGGGACGCGGATCTCGAAGTACGTCCGGCTGGCAGCATCGAGCATCCAGGTGACCTTCCGGTCACGGCGGAAGATCGCGGTCGATGCCGGCATGCCGGCGAACGAGGGCACCTCCACACGCACCATGGACTTCTTCACATGGATGGTCATCTGGTATACTTGCGGCGATCCGCCATCATCCATGCTCCGGTTCGCACTGACGATCGTACCTTCGAACTGCGAAGCGGCGTGCACATGAGCGACAGCAATGATCAGGAGAAGCGCGAGCGATCGCATGGGTCTACCGTACAAGGATCATGGGATGGGTCAGCCGGACGGTTGTCCCGCCGGAGACAGGAACTGCATCAAGCACACAGATGTACACACCGCTCGCGCGGCCACGCGCATCGAATTCCACCGTGTGCTCGCCCGGGCCCTGCACGCCATCAGCAAGGACAGCCACTTCCCTCCCCAGCATGTCGAACACCCGGACACCGATGCGGTATGCGGATGCTCCCGGAACGCGGTAGGTGATGCGTGAACTCCCGTTGAAGGGATTGGGATAGTTGCGCAATACGGCGAAGCCCGACGGCACGTCGCCGGAAGGCCCGTGCGCGATGCCGGTCACGACGGGGGCTGTATATTTCAGGATCTCGCCGAACGAGGTGACCACCCATCCGGCCGTCGTATCAACGAACGACAGATGATTGAGTGAGCCCAGGAACGGGAACAGCGACTCGGTCGTCCACGCACTTCCCTCATTGCGCGAGCGGAACGGGTCGGCCGCGGTGATGAACCACACGGACTGTGTGCCGGCCGGCGCCGCGACAGCATAGATGTTGTTCGTGGTCGCAGACGGTAGCGCGGCCCAGTTCTGTCCGCCGTTCGTCGTGCGCACCACGTAGCCGCCGTCATGGATCGCGTACCCGGTGAGCGTATCGCGGAAGGCAACGCCGAACGAGTTGTTGGAGCCGGTGGATCCCGACGACCAGGACGCACCACCATCGGTGGTCCTCCAGACCTTGCTATGATTCGTCCCGAACCATCCGTGCTGCGTGTCCGTCCACACGAAGGAGTTGTTCCAACCCGCCTCACCCGTGGTCCCCTGCGGCTCGGCCGCCAGGTGTGCCCACGTCCCGCCGAAATCCGTGGTCTTCAGGACCACGAACTTGCCATCGCCGGGCGGATCACCCTGCGCGTATCCCGTTCCATCCGGGAACATGCGGATGCCATTGATGAACGGACTCTGCCTGCCCGGATAGGATTGCCGGTCCCAGCTCGCACCGCCGTTCGTTGTGGCAAAGATCTTCCCATCGCTGGTGCCAGCCCACGCACGATTCGCATCAAGAGCGGACAGGCAATAGAGATCCACATTCTGAAGATTACCGGTCCGGTCCGACCAATTCGCGCCCCCATCCGTACTTCGCACGACCATGGGCAGTGTCGCTGTGCCGCTGCCGCCGGAGGCCCACACGACGGACGTACTGACCGCGCACACGCTGAAGAACGCCGCATCTGCGCCATCGAGCTGCATCACCCACTGCGGCAACACCGGGAAGAGCATCGCGGAAGCAGCGAACCCGTCACCGTTGGCACCGTCGATCGTCCACCGCACGGTCAGGACAACGTTCGTCGCAGCAGTGACAGCGCCGACCGTGAAGCGGAATGGCACTGGCTGGATGGTCTGGCCCGACGCAAGGGACGAGACCGGGCCCGGAGCGTCGAGAGGGGTCACGAGCGCATGGGATGAAGCAGAAGCGAACGAGATAGTGGATGCTGTCAGGAAGAGCGGATTCTTCAGCGTGAGCGACAGCAGGATCGTATCACCGGGGAGAAAGAATGTCCGGCCACTCATCGACAGGACCGTTGCTTCGGTCACTCCCACCGCAGGGTTGTTCTCCGTGAGTGCGCGGGCGAAGTTCGCACGGCCTTTGCCGAGAAGGCCGGCGTATCCCGGGTTCGCGGCATCGATCGGGTCGGCGGTCGCACGGATCTGCGCGGCGATCTGTTCAGGTGTGAGTGTTGGACGAGACGACTTCAGGAGTCCCGCGAGGCCCGCCACGAGCGGACTCGAGTACGACGTTCCGCTCCCGCCATTGCCGTACCCGCCACCGACGAACGCGCTCTCGATGTTCACTCCCGGCGCGAACACCGGCACGTTGGTGCCGTAATTCGAAAACGAGGCACGGGCATCGCTGGCGGATGCCGTGGCACCGACGGCGAGTACGCCGCGATAGCAGGCCGGGTAGTGCGGGGTCGAGTCAAGGTTCACGTTGTCGTTGCCTGCCGCAGCGACCACCAACGCACCGCCGGCGGTCACCGAGGTGATCACCTCCTGTTCGAAACGCGAATATCCACCAAGGCGTCCCCAGCTGCAATTGATGACCGTAGCACCGCGTGCCGCGGCATACACGATGCCCTCATAGCCGTACGCGATCGAATTGTCGGCGGTTGACGAGGCGGCACAGACCGGCAGGAGCGCGCAGTTCCAGGACGACCCGGCCATGCCGACGCCGTTGTTTGACGCGGCACCGAAGTGGCTTGCCGTCGCCGTGCCGTGCGCATGGCTCTGAGGCATCGCACTCAGGCCGGATGGATCGTTCGTGCCGTTCGCGAAGTTCCAACCCACCACATCGTCGACGAATCCGTTCCCATCGTCATCGATCCCGTTGTTGTCCGGGGCATCGAAGAGGCCGTTCTTGTTCACATCCTCGACCGTGTTGATGCGGACGTTCGGGAGAAGATCCTCATGCTGCCAGTAGGTCCCGCCGTCAACGGTTGCGATAAGGACCGTCGACAGCCCCTTGGCCGCCGTCCATCCCGCGAAAGCGTTCAACTGGGTGAAGGCGGAATTCTGACTTGCAAGCAGCGGATCGTTCGGTGTATCGTACAGGGTATGGAGATAGCGTGGTTCGGCATACTCGACATCGGGTGAGCGCGCGAGGCGTGCGGCAACGTCGCGGGGATCGGCATCCGCCGGGATCTCACAGGCAAAGATGCGGCCGAGGGGCGCGAGGGACGCGGCACGCCGGCTGTCGGGAGTTGCAAGCACCTGGGGAAACATCTGGCGGGCGGAGACAACGCCGGCTTTCCGGAGAGCGCTGCCCGGCACGGCCCGACCTCCCTGTACACCGGTGGTCGTGGCCGACGAGCCTTCACGCATCGCGACGATAACGACACCGGGCACGACACCTGTTGCTGTGCCGGGCTCCCTGCCGCTGCGCGCGGGCGCACCCGCGATCGCGGCCGAGGTCATGCACACCATGACACACCAGAGTACCCTGCCGAACCCATCCCTGAACATACCTGGCCTCTTCACGTGATGCGAGCTGCATGCGGAATATCCTTAAAGAAACGAATGTTCATCCGCGAATGCAAGTAAGCTCCGGAAGCCCGGGCAGGACCTTGACTTTGTCGGAGGTTTTGAGTACTCTTTGGTTACTCTACTCACACACCCACGCATAGAAGAGGAACCGGCACACTCGGCGTTGGTACTGCAGCTGTTCAAGGTCCAAAAGAATCACATCACCAGCGCTCGGTGAAGCACGTGCGAAAAGCATTCTTCGTTCTTCTTGTCGCGGCCCTTTCGGGCTGCGAAGAAAACCCGTCCACTGTTGCAGACCTGACGGGAACCTCCCCTGTTCTGGAATCGGCCTCTGCCACACCGGCGGCATTCGATCTGGATGCCCTGCCGCAGCAAGGTGGCGTGTACCGCCTCTCCGCGTACATCGCCGCATTGGTCTCCGATCCCCAGGGAGTTTCCGATATTCGTGAGGTGCGATGGACATTGTACTCCCCTTCCGGCACATCGGTGATCGCCACCGGAACGATGCAGGCCGGCGTGACCGGGAACAACGGCCTGACCCGGGACTACAGCACCGCGATCACATTCGACGCCACCCGCGCCCTCAGAGGTGCGTACCGCGTGGAGCTCACGGCCACGGACGGCTCCGGCTTCCGCAGCACGACCACCAGCATCTCCCTGAACGTACGCATCGGTAATGCCTCACCCACCCTCGCCCTTGCGGGCGCCCGGCAGATCAGCATGTCCGGCGACTCCGCCCTCTTCGCGCTCAGCGTGCAGGCATCGGATTCCAACGGCCTGGGCGATGTCGCACGGGTGACGGTCCGCGCACGCGCGAGCAAGGATTCGTCCGCCACGCAGTTGTTTGACGACGGCACCCGGGCGCATGGCGACGCCATTGCCGGCGACGGTATCTTCAGCGCATACCGCTGGGTCCGCCCCACCACGGTCGTCTCCGCTATTCTCTTCGAATACACCGGTGTTGATGCCGGTGGGAGGCAGAGCAACGTCCTCCTGCGGTCGGCGAACAATGAAGGGCCACGGTTTGCCGCCCTCACGGTCCCCGCGACCATCACCCGACCGGGCAGCGGGTCCATCCCCGTCTCCTTCTTCGCTGCGGTCACCGATGCGAACGGACGGTCGGACATTGACTCGGTGTATTTCATCAATCTCAGTTCGACCAGTCCGACGATCATTTCCATGTACGACGACGGCGATGTGACGACCCACGGCGATTCGGTCGCCGCGGACGGCATCTGGTCCCGCCGCCTTTCGATCGATGCAGCGACCTCGACGGGAGCCAAGACGTTCCGGTTCTCCGCAACCGACCGCGCCGGGGCGCGGGCGGATTCCACACGCATCATCACCATCAACTGACCGCCATGACACGCCGAACAGTGTACCCGATCATCGTCCTCGCGGCTGTCATGGGCCTGGTTGCGATGCCTGCACACGGACAGTCCAGGTTCCTTTCCGCATACACCCTCGATGCCACTGCCGGGGAGATCACCTCCACGATCCCGAGCAACAGTGTCTCGCACATCGCTGTGCGGGGGACGACGCTCTGGATCGGCACCAGCAGCGGCCTGGCCCGCAGCACGAACGGCGGCCGCACCTGGGAGAGCTACGCGAACGACGCCCGGTTCGCCCGGAAGGGGATCTTCTCGATTGCGCTCAACGATGATACCCTGTGGACGTCCACGGGATTCTCACAGGACCTCGAAGGTTCATCGGTGCAGACGGGTGCGGGATACACCTACACGCTGAACAACGGTGCGTCGTGGACGGGCATCCCCCAGGCGCTCGACAACGTGTCGGACAGCCTTGTTACCTACGGCATCAACACGGTCAAGTTCCTCCCGATCGTCGTGGATGAGCAGAATGTCACATTCGACATCTCCCTGGGGAACGGCACAGTCTGGATCGCAAGCTGGTCCAGCGGTATCCGGAAGTCCACCGACCGTGGCGCGACCTGGCAGCGGACCGTTCTTCCCTCGGAATTGCTCTCCTCCATTGCGCCGACGGATACACTGGTGAACTACAAGATCGATCCCCGCCAGGACAACAACTATCTTGGCTTTGCTGTGCATGTGCAGAGCGACGACACGATCTGGGCCGGGACGGCGGGTGGCGTGAACAGATCGGTGGACGGCGGGAAGAGCTGGACGAAGTTCACGCGCGACAACCAGGTCGAGCACATCCTCAGCGACTGGGTCATCGCGATCGGGAGCCAGCGTGTGAGCAGCGGCGTACGTGTCTGGACGACCAACTGGCCTGCGGAGGGCGCGGGACAGGAGTACGGCGTGTCGATGACGGAGGACGGCGGGCGCACGTGGAAGAATTTCCTGCACGGGATCAAGGTCTACGATTTCGCGTTCCGTGACTCCATCGTGTATGCCGCGGCAGAAGGCGGCCTGTACCGGTCCGCGGATGCCGGCAACAGCTGGCAACGGTCCGGCGATGTGATCGATGCGGCGACGAGGGAACGCATCACCGCGAGCCGCTTCTATGCGGTCGGGATCCTCGGCGATACGGTCTTTGCAGGCAGTTCGGAAGGACTCGTGAAGACCGTGGACGCGCCGGGAACGGCATTCGGGACGTCATGGAGCATTCTCCGTTCCTTTGCCCCGCTTCCCTCACCTTCGAGCGTGTACGCATATCCCAATCCCTTCGCGCCGCGGATCGAGACCGTGCGCATCCACTATGCATTGACCGCTGCGTCAGGCGCCGTGACGATCGAGGTCTTCGACTTCGGGATGAACCGCGTGCGGACGGTCCTGAACGATGCACAGCGGACGGGCGCGGGAGAACATGATGAGACGTGGAACGGCCTGAATGATACAGGCGATCGTGTGAAGAACGGCGTGTATTTCTACCGCGTCATCATCGACGGCGGTGAACCGATGTGGGGCAAGATCATGGTGCTGCAATGAGACTACCAGCCGTGCACAATCGTTGCGTGCGGACGGCAGCGGCCGTCCTCATGAGCGTGGCCGCCATATCATCGGGCGTGTTCGCACAGATCGGTGGCGAACCCGGTGCCTTCTCGCGCCTCGGGTTCGGCGCCCGTGGCATGGCCATGGGCAATGCGATGTCGGCCGTGACTGCAGGCGACGTCGTGTCGTACTACAACCCTGCCCTCTCCCCGTCTGCCGCGTCGCGCAACGCCACGGCATCCTTTGGCATCCTCAGTCTGGATCGCAGCCTGAACTTTGTCTCGTACACCCAGGCATTGCGCCCCAAGGCGGGCATCTCCCTCGGGCTCATCAATGCCGGGGTCAGCGGGATCGATGGCCGGGACAGCGACGGGAAGCAGACGGGCGCGCTGCGCACGTCCGAGAATCAGGCGTTCCTCGGATTCGGCGTGCGGGTCTCCGATGCCCTGCAACTGGGCATCGCCCTGAAGCTCTATTATTTTCATCTGTATACGGACGTGTCATCAACGACGGTCGGTATCGACGTGGGTGCTCTCTACCATGCGGGAGGCGGCGTGACGGTCGCACTTACCGCCCGCGACATCAACTCGCGATACAAGTGGGACACATCGACGCTGTTCGGCCAGAACGGCCAGACCACCGAAGACAAGTTCCCCTTCCTTGTGACGGGCGCAGTGTCTTACATGCTGCCCGACAGTATCGCGCTCGTCGCCGTGGAACTCGAGCACTCCAACCGGTCGTCCACGATCGCACGGGCAGGCGTTGAAGTGCCGCTCGTCCCTGAATTCACCATCCGCGCGGGCATCGACCGCATGGACGTCAGTGAACAGGGGAACGGGGTGCGGCCATCATTCGGATTCACCGCGCGTACAGCGCTGGGTTCATGGATGCCGGCGGTGCATTACGCGCTCGTTCTGGAGCCGTTCTCCCCGTCGCCGCTCCATATGATCTCGCTCGCAGTCGCTTTCTGAGAAGGAGAAGACCGTGACCATCACCATCCGACGACCCTTTGCGCACAGCATGTGTGTGGCCGCCCTTGCAGGGGCTGCCCTCCTCCAGGCCGTTCCCGCCACAGCCGGGACCGGCGCATCGGGGATGGCGTTCCTGAAACTCGGGGTCTCCTCGCAGGGTGTCGCCATGGGCGACGCCATGACGGCCTCTGCGTCAGGCGCGGCCGCAACGTATTATAACCCCGCGGGGATCCTCACACGAACGCCGGCAGCGCCGACATTCATGGTGATGCACAAGGAATGGATCCAGGACACGCGGACGCAATTCATCGGCACGGCATTCGGCCTTGGCGAGAGCGATGCACTCGGTGTGTCGGTGAATACCACCACCGTGTCCGACATCGAGATCCGTACCCGGCCCGGTGAGGCGCAGGGGACGTTCACCGCACGCGATCTGGCCGTCGGCGTCTCCTATGCGCGCCAGCTCGCGGAACATATCCGCGCCGGCGTCTCGGTCCGCTACCTCTACGAACAGATCCTTGTGGATAACGCCTCCGGGATCGCCGGAGACATCGGCGTCCAGATGGACACACCGGTCGAGGGGCTTGTGGCCGGCGTTGCCCTTGCGAACATCGGCAGCATGAATGCCATGCGCAATGAGAGCGTCACCCTGCCATTCCTCGCCCGCTTCGGTGTGGCGTACCCGTTGGCGTTGCCATCGATCGATGCGCAGGCCACGCTCGCAGTGGATGGCCTTCATCTGTTCCGCGAGGGCAGAACGCTCGCCGCGCTCGGCGGCGAGATCGTGTTCCTGAACATGGTCGCAGTGCGTGCCGGCTACCAATCCGGATCCGAAGGGCGTGGCGTGAGCCTTGGCGGAGGCGTGCGGTACGGGATCGTTTCCGTGGACTACGCATACAGCAAACTCGCCACCGCACTTGGCAACGGACACACTATTGCCGTCGGACTGTCGTTGTGATCTTCGCTTTTCAATTCAGATATCAGATGGCTGAATTCTGATATCTGAATTGGAAAGCCCAGCAAAAACCCCTCGTTGTTGACATTTTCACAACTTCCGCGTAGTTTGCAACACCGTTCCTGCCCTGTCGTATCATCCAGCACACTTCACAGGAATGAACACCATGCTCGATAATGCAAGCGCCGAACTCCTCTGGTTCCTGGTCGGCCTCGTTCTCCTCGTCTCTGAACTCGCGCTCCCCGGCTTCGTCATCATCTTCTTCGGGTTCGGCGCGTGGATCACCGCATTGCTCGTCGGCTTCGGGCTTCTGCCTTCGTTCAATGCGCAACTCCTCGTCTTTCTGATCTCCTCCGTGACCTGTCTCGCCGTCTTCCGCAGGAAGGGCAAGCACCTGTTCGAGGGAAAGGTCAGCCGCGTCTTGAACCCCGGTTCGTCCATGGATGACGTGCAGGGGCAACGTGTGGTCGTCCTGCAGGCCATCACGCCGGGAGTGGCGGGCGGTCGCGTCGAATTCCATGGAACATCATGGACCGCGGAAGCCGATGTCATGATCCCTGCCGGCCAGACCGTCGAGATCACCGGCCAGGACAATCTCACACTTCATGTCAAACCTCTTTCATAACCAGACAAGCCCATGGAGCAGCCCATGTTCGAGACCATCATCATCATAGGCCTGATCTTTCTGGCCTTCATCATGTTGCTCAAGACGGCGCGCGTGGTTCCCCAGAAGACCGTGTTCATCGTCGAGCGCCTCGGGAAGTACAGCCGGACTCTGGAAGCCGGGTTCCACATCCTCGTACCGTTCGTGGACCGTATCGCGTACAAGCACATGCTGAAGGAGGTCGCGATGGATGTCCCGCCCCAGGCATGTATCACCAAGGATAACATCCAGGTGGAGGTCGACGGCATCCTCTACTTTCAGATCGTGGATCCCGTCAAAGCCTCGTACGGCATCAGCGAATATGCGTTCGCTTCGATCCAGCTCGCCCAGACAACGATGCGCAGCGAGGTGGGCAAGATCGAACTGGACCGGACCTTTGAAGAACGCGAGAAGATCAACCACGAGATCGTCAGGTCGGTGGACAAGGCGGCCGAGCCGTGGGGCCTGAAGGTCACCCGCTACGAGATCAAGAACATCGTCCCTCCTGCAAGCATCAAGGACGCTATGGAGAAGCAGATGCGCGCCGAGCGTGAAAAGCGCGCATTGATCGCGGAGTCGGAAGGCGACAAGCAGGCCAAGATCAACCGGGCGGAAGGCGACAAACAGGAAGCGATCGCGAAGTCCGAGGGCGAGAAGATGAAGCGGATCAACGAAGCGGAAGGCCGCGCCTCGGAGATCGAGCGGGTCGCGTTCGCCACGGCAAAGGGTATCCGTGAGATCGCCAATGCCATCAGCGACAGAGGGGGGATGGATGCGGTGAACCTTCGTATCGCCGAGGCCTACCTGGGCGAATTCGGCAAACTCGCCAAGACGAACAACACGATGATCATTCCGTCGAACCTTGCGGACGTCGCCGGCATGGTGAGCGCGGTCTCCCGCGTGTTCAGCGAGACGTCGGCAGTGAAGAAGGACAAGTAGATCGCCGGCGCATCGTCAGTTCAGTTCCACACGATCCATTGATACCGGGGGCTTCGGCCCCCGGTCGTTTTTATGCCCGGCATGGGGATGTGGAAGAGGTCCACGGTCTGTACAAGCAACCGCAGCTCCGGCTGCGTCGGACGGAACACGCGAAGATTCAGATCGAGTCCGATGAACCCTTCCCGACGGGTCTGCTTCTCATCCACACCATACCCGACCGCCAGCTGCAGGAACTCCGGCCACCACGGCCGCGCATCGTCGGGCAGCAGGTTATGCACATTCACGGTCAGCCAATAGATGTGCGCATCGTAGTGCTCCGTGAATCTCGGCGGCCATCGGTACCCCTCCTGCGGCACATAACTCCATTTGAGATTGAAATTGCGCAGGAACGGCACGTAGGTCTGCGCGAGCCCGTAGCCCAACCCCGCCATGTTGAAGCCCAGGTCGCCGAAGGAGAATCCGAAATCGCTCAGCCCATCCCCGACCTCAATGGAGACCGCGAAGAATGCGGCGGTCCCGAATGCCCACCACCGCGCCGTCTGTTCGTCATACCCTCCCCACCGCATCACATTATGAAAGGTATGGAAGTAGAAGTAGGAGGTGTAGGCGTGGCCGGCCTTGTCGATGCCCAGGGAGTAGTTGTTGAACATCCCGTCGTCGGAGGTGTGGAATTTTCTGTCCGCACCCTGCCACCAATCAAAGTAGGAACTGATGAGGGAACCACCGAGGAGCGCACCGACCATGCCGGTGGCGATGTACCGGCGGGCGGGCGTGGTGGGCTGCAAGGGCATCGGCTTCAAGCGCTGCGCCGGCAGCGGCTGCCGTACGGTCAGCGAATCCTGCCCCCATGCCTGTCCGGCAAGCAGCAGGCAGACGATGAGCACGCGCTTCATGCGGCGGGGGTGTTCCGGTGGGCCTCATGGAACGCCAGCACATGCTGCACGATGCTGTCCAGGTCCACCATCGTGATGCACTCCAACCCGTAGGGGCAGGCACGCTTCCAGCACGGAGCACAGAAGAGCCCGTCGGGAATGAATTTCGCGCCGCGGTCGAACAGATCGATCTCGGTCCACGTGCTCAATCCGAACCACACCAGCACATGCTTCCCGAGCCCGATCGACGCATGCATGCCGAAGGAATCGCCGGAGATGACAAGGTCGGCGACGTTGATGTAGCACAGCCCCCTCCGCACGCCGTCCGTCGTCGGCGTGTTCAGGACCTTCTTCCCTACCCGCCGTTCGATCTCGGCGTTGCGCACCGTATCCTCCGGCCCCCCCAGGAGGACGAGGCGGATACCAGGAACGGAGGAAAGCCGCTCGATGAGCGCGACGTGCTGGTCGATCGTCAGTTTCTTGTTCGGATACAGCTCCGAGCATCCGGTATTGAACCCGACCACGAGTTCGGCGCGGTCCAACCCGTGTTCCGCACGATACGCGGCGCAGAACTCCTGTTCCCCGGGCGAAAGCACGAGGACGTACGGATCGCGGCGGTATTCCAGGGAGAACTGTTCGCACTGCAATTGCGCCACGGTCTTGGTGTTCACCTTGAACTTGAGGTGATCGTCCAGGCCGAGCCGGTAGTTCTCTTCCGCTTCCGGGTTGAGCGGGATGATCGCACCGTTCGCATTGATGCCGAAGCCGAGTTTCGTCGGCGCCTTCAGGCCCATGGTGAACGCGCCGGAGCGCCGCGACTTGTCCACGTTCAGGACGACATCGAAGGACATCTGGCCAAGGATGAGCCAGCTCTCCGGTTCCCAGAGCCACACCCGATCGATCAGCGGGTTGTGCCTGAGAAGCGGCGCGGCGTTCTTGAGGGTGATCCAGGAGATCGTGCTCTGTGGATACTTCCGCTTGATCGCGGGGAGGATGCTCGTGGTCACCAGCACATTTCCCATAGCATCCAGGTTCACGATCAGGATGCGCGTCCCGACCGGATCATCCTCGCGGCATTGTTCGAGGCAGTTCACGCCGGGGAAGCACGGCTTGTAGCCGTTGAAATGCTTGCAGGAAGGAATGGTGAGCGGAGTTTTCATGGGCGCATACTCTGTGATGATGAGTGCCGCGTGAGCCGGGTGAACGCTTCGTACACCGCATCCACGCTCAATTCGGTCATGCAGATGTTCCCGATCGTGCAGGAGGTGAGGTTGCAGCCAAGGCAATCAAGCCCCTCGCGGCGGACGGTCTGGTTCCCTTCACCATAGGGCCCCTGCAGTTCGGGGCGGGTCGGACCGAAGATGCCCAGCACGCGTGAACCTGCCGCGGCGGCGATGTGCATCGGACCGCTATCGTTGCTCACGACCCACCCGGTGCGTTCGAACAGCGCGGTCAGTTGCATGAGTGATGTGGGCGGAGGGATGAATGCGGGCGAGGTCATCTGCGCCTTCAGCGCCTCCACTTCTTCCTTCTGGCCGGGCCCCCACGGCAGGATGATCTTCCACCCTGTCGCTGTCGCGATCCGGTCCGCAAGTGCCGCAAACCTGTCGATCCCCCACCTCTTCGTATACCAGCCGCCACCGGTGTTGATGGCGACCAGCGTTGCATCGCCGAGGCCGGCATCACGCAGGAAGGCGTCGACGTAGGCCCGGTCATCAGCAGAGGGAAAGAGATGGACCGCCCGGTCGATGATCGGGACGCCGATCCGTTCGAGTGCATCGAGATTGAACTGCGTATTGTGCACCGACCCCCCGCGCGGCTCGGCAACGATATTGTAGGCGTAGGTCCGTCCGCGGAACCGATACCCGACGCGGTACGGCGCGCCGCTCAGGCGCGTCACCAGCGCTGTCCGCGGATTGCCGAACAGGTCGATCACGAGATCATACCGGCGGCGGCGGACGTCCCGGATCAGATCGAGGCCCGACATCCGTTTCGCATCGAACACGACGACGGAGGAGACCGCGGGGTGCGTGCGCACGACCGATTCACTCGCCCGTTCGGTCAGGACATCCAGTTCGGCGTGCGGCAGCGCTTGCCGGAGGTTGTTCAGGACGATCGATGACAGCACAACATCGCCCACCGCGCGGAGTTTGATCACCAGCGCCCGGCGGATCGCATCACAGGGAATGGATGTTCGGGGGTGAGGGACGGTCGACATGCCGACAAATATACCCAAACCGGCCCGCAGAAGCAACGCACTGCGGACGGGTCAGATCCAGTCGTTCCAGCGGAAAAAGGCGAGCATCCCCCCTGCGACAATGAGCATGAAGAGCGACGTTACGAGGACGCCGTGCTCCCACGTCGCGATCGGGAGATGCGTGAAGTTCATCCCGAAGAAGCCCGTGATCACACTCAACGGCAGGAATATCGTGGAGATGATCGTCAGGACCTTCATCACCTGATTCAATCTGTTGGAGGTCACGGACAGATACGCATCGAGCAACGAAGACACCATATCGCGATAGGAATCCGTCATGTCGGTCATGCGGACGAGGTGGTCGTAGACATTCCGGTAGTACAGCATCTCGTCGGTCGTGATCAGCGGGAACTCGCCGCGGGAGAGGCGGTTGAGCATTTCACGCTGGTACACGGCAACGCGCCGGATGGTCATGATGTTGCGCTTCAACTGAAGGATCCGCATCATCGTGTCCGACGTCGGCTGGTGGAACACCTCGTCCTCCGTACGGTCGATGGCGTCATCCAGGTTATCCAGCATCGGCGTGTAGTTGTCCACGACATCGTCGATGATCATGTGGAAGATATAGTCCGGCCCGCGCCCCATCACCTGCGGGTTCTTCGAGCAAAGGCCGGCGACGTACGAGATGGACCGCAGGGGCTTATAATGGTGGGTGACCAGCATGTTCTTCAGGAGGAACGCGCTGAGCTGGGATGTGGTCACTTCGAGGCGGGCGATCGCGTCGGTCTGGTCATCCGTCGCGATCCCTTCTACCGGGTTGAAGATCACGAAGAGATAGTCGCCGAAATCCTCGACCTTCGGAAGGTGCCCTTCCTCTCCCCGTCCGCGCTGACAGTCCTCGATCGCCAGGTGGTGGAAGTCGCACATCGAGACCAACAGGGTCTCCTCTTCCGCCTCCATGGGGTCTTCCATATCCACCCAGAGGATGCTGTTATGGTCCAGAATGGCGGCCCGCAACTCCTTGAACGTCAGCTTGCGGATCTCGCCATTCAGGAACTGATAGATATTGACCATGCGTCCTCCGGTGTGGGCCCCCCGACGGGCCCGGGGTGTGTCCGCCGGCATGATGAACGGTTGCCTCGCACAGACGGCCGGTGGGACATGAGAACATACAAAACGACGCCCACTTGGTCAAGCCTGCGCGAACAATAACCTTTCCGCGGCGCAAGTTTCGAACGGATTTGGTATATTGGTGGACGAAGCATCACCATCCTGTTCCGCCACCATCGGCACATACATCCCATGACCTCAGTCTCTGACCGCCCGGTACACTCCGCGGCCTTCCGCCGCCGCCGGCTCTTCAACTGGCTGCCACTCGGCCTGACCTACGCCTTCCTCTATATGGCGAGGTACAACCTCACCGTATCGAAGAACGCGCTCGGTGACCTGATGTCCAAGGAGGCCTTTGGCATCATCTTCGCCGCCGGCACCATCACCTACGCCTTCTCCTTTCTGATCAACGGCCCGCTCACGGACCGGATCGGAGGAAAACGGGCGATGCTCATCGGAGCTATCGGCTCGGCCGTGATGAATGTCTTCCTGGGCATCGTCGTGTACGGGATCCTCGTCGAGCACTGGGCCCTCAATCTTACGGTCGCCTTCGCGGTGATCTATTCCCTGAACATGTACTTCCAGAGTTACGGCGCCGTCGCGATCGTGAAGGTGAATGCTGCATGGTTCCATGTGCGCGAACGCGGGATCTTCGGAGGGATCTTCGGGATCCTGATCTCGCTCGGTCTCTACTTCGCCTTCGACTGGAGCCAGGCGGTCGTGAACTTCACCGAGGCCATGAACCCGGCGAGCCCGCAATACTGGCTCGTCTTCTTCATCCCCGCCGCCATCCTCCTCTTCTGGGTGCTGCTCGACATGCTCTTCCTGCGCGATACCCCCGGGCAGGCAGGGTTCACGGACTTCGATACCGGCGATGCATCATCGGGCGAGCAGGATGCCCCCTTCAACCTCAAGGAGATCCTTCTCAGGATCTTCACGAACAGGGTCCTCATCATCGTGGGCCTCATCGAATTCTGCACGGGCGTGCTGCGGAATGGCGTGATGCACTGGTTCCCGATCTTCGCCAAGGAACAGATCGCCGCCGATCCCGTCACGTCGGAGGCATGGAGGTTCTGGCTGAACAACTGGGGACTCATGCTCATGCTCGCCGGCGCAAGCGGAGGGATGCTGGCAGGCTGGATGTCCGATCACCTCTTCGGGTCACGCCGTGCCCCGGTCGCAGGCATCCTCTACTCCGTACTCCTGCTCGCGGTCGCCGGCATGACGGTGACGCTCTATGGCAATCCCCTGCTCCTCGGGATCCTCGTGTCCGCCGTGTCCGTCACGGTGATCGGCACCCACGGCATGCTGAGCGGGACGGCAACGATGGATTTCGGCGGAAGGAAAGCGGCCGCAACAGCGGTGGGACTGATCGACGGGCTCGTGTACCTGGGCACCGGGGTTCAATCGCTCGCTCTCGGGTATATCACCAGCTGGAACTGGAGCTACTGGCCCGTGTTCCTGATCCCCTTCGCGATCGCCGGCATTGCGATGACCAGGTTGATCTGGAACGCGATACCCAAAGGGAGAGGTGCGGCGCACTGAGGTGGGCTGGCAAGAACGCAGGGCCAGCGACGACAGGGACGCTCAGAATATGAAACGCCAGGGTGAGAACCACCCTGGCGTTCGTGCGCTTGCACCGGTCGCGTCCCGCTTCTCTACGCAGTACGCAGGATGGAGGTCACCCGTTCCAACTCGTTCCCGATCAGGAGGGGATCCTGTGTCTTTTCCGGCATGTTCTCGAACACCGCATACGGGACCTTGAACCCCTTCACCGTGATGTACTTCGGATCGCGGGCCTCAAGCTTGTCCCAATCGTTCGTCTTGTAGTAATAGTCCATCTTCTCGTCCGGCAACGAATGATACAGGATGGAATCCTCCTGCCCCTTCCGCGCACGGCGATGGTTCTTCCGCACGGATTCCTCATAGGACACGCGGATGTAGATCAGCTTCGCGCGCTTGAGGATGTCCTCGTGCATGTACCCGAGCGCTTCCTCGATCCCATTCTCCCCACCACGCGCGAATTCGATGAGCGTGGTCATCGTGTCGTGGTACTGCGGGTCGCGCGCTGCCTTCTTCCTGTACTCCAGACTGATGCGCTCGATGTACAGGTTCCAGATGAAATGCTCCTTGAACCAGTACTTCTCGTCCGTCCATACCCGGGGCTTGCCGTGCCGCGACAGGATGTCGTCCGTTTCGAAGGTCTCCCAGACATAGAGGAAATCGTCGAGTTCCTCGAATTCGCCGATATTGAAACGGCGCGTACGCTCGGCGGGATCGCATTTCTTGAGGAAGTCGATGAGTTCGGACTTGCCCGCAGCGGGGCGGCCGGTGATGATAAGGATCGGAAAATGCGGCGCAGCGGTGCTCATAACTTACTCCCAACTGGATCAGTGTGAACGTGTCAGTGAAGGCAGGACGGCCGGAGTGATCTCGCGGTCCCTGCGGATAGCCTCTTCAACAGTCGTGAACAGTGTGCGCTGGAGATAGATCACATCCGGGAGTTGCATCCCGAGATACCGCTTTGCCTCGCCGACAAGGTAATCGTTGGCGGTGCAGATGTACGACCGTCCCCCCTCCAACGGCGTGCCGTTGATCCGGACGTTGTGCAAGGTGATAATGCCGTCGGCGCCGGCGGACCATTCACCGGTGACGCCGGTGACAATGATCGGCTCCCGTTGCGCGATGGCGTGGGCAAGGATGGACTCCAGTTCGGTGCCGGTCAGCTTGAAGGTGGTGAGCACATTGCGGAACGGCAGTGCTTCGAACAGCTCACGCTTCGTCAACGGGCCGGCGGGAATGTCCCTCCGGATCCCGTGGAGATTCATAAAAGCCACATCGGCGTGCACCGCCTGGCGCTGGGCCTCTGTCACGTAGCCGCCGATCGTGTTCGCGGTCGGTTTCCGCTCCCAGTTCCCGCGCAGCGTCCCGATCACTTCATCGTACTCGCGATCGATCTCCGTCTGGAGCGAATCCACGAATGCCCCGAGGCGTGTCTGTGGACGCGTCTGAGCCGCCCAGAGCGGCAGCAGCTTGCCGTTGATCCTGACGATCTTGTGCTTTTCGACGAGGAGGTCAACGACGCCGAGGTACTCGGTATTGGAGCCGGCCTGGACGATGGGGATGCCATTCACGATCAACGGGGACTTCAGACGCGTGTGGGAATGGCCGCCAACGATGAGGTCGATCCCCCGGACCTCGGCCGCCAACGCGGAATCCTGATCCACACCCTGGTGCGTCAGCGCGATCACCAGATCGGTCTTCGGGCCGAGTTCATCAGCATACTTCCGGGCCGTCTCCACCGGCGAGAGGACCCGCGCACCGATGAGATTCGTCTGCAACACCAGGCTGTACAGCTCCTGGGAGATGATCCCGATGATGCCGATCTTCATCCCGCCGCGTTCGATGATGACATACGGACGGTTGTTGAGGAGGGGCTGGCCGGCCTCATTGACGAGGTTGGCGGAGACGGTCGGAAAACTCGCCACGTTCATCAGTCCGGCAAGGTTCTGCTGCGAAATATCCAGGTCGTGGTTCCCGACACACCATGCGTCATACCCCATCATGCTCATCATGGCGAACAGCGCACCACCCTGGGCATCGCGGTACACGCGCTCGGTGATCGGGTTGCCGGTCATGACGTCGCCTGCATCGAGGACGAGCACGTCGTTGCGCCCGCTGCGGATCGAGTCGATCGCGAACTGCACCTGCTTGAACCCGCCGATCATCGGGATGGGTGTCTGCTTTGTCCAGATGGCCTCGCGCGGGACGAACGATGCATGCATGTCGTTCGTGTGGAGGACGGTGAGCGGCAGGGGCTGTGCACATGCTGCGAGCACAGACCCGAGCAGAGCTACCGCAAGCAAACGGAGGATACGAAGGCGCATGGGACCGTTCCAGGTGTCAGGGGAATTGAGATCCTTTCAATATAGGAAGATTGGCGGAAATTTGGTACTATAGCCTTTGTTTCAAAGAACTTGCGAGAGGCCCCCCATGCCACATCATTCGCGGCAGGCACACCCGACACCGGTCAGCATCACCTGGTACGGCCATTCCGCATTCGCCATTCGCTCACCCGGGGGGGTCACAGTGCTTGTGGATCCCTGGTTGGACAATCCGAAGGCACCGCCGGACGCGCTCGCCCGGGCCCAGGCGGATGTGATCCTTGTGACCCACGGACACGGGGACCATTTCGGGAACACCGTCGAACTGGCCAAACGGACCGGCGCTCATGTGTTCGCGATCTACGAGATCTCCGTCTATCTGCAGGGCCAGGGCGTCCAGAATGTTCACGGCCTCAATAAATCGGGCACCGGATCCTTCCGTGGCCTCCATTTCACCATGACGCACGCCGAGCACAGCGGTGGGCTGGAACCGGGCGGGCCGATCATCTCCGGGGGCGATCCCGCTGGATTCGTCATCCGCCTCGAGAACGGCCAGACCATCTATCATGCCGGGGACACGGGAGTGTTCGGCGACATGCAGCTCATCGGGCACCTCTACAAGCCGCAGATCGTCATGTTGCCCATCGGCGGCGCGTATACGATGGGTCCGCTCGAGGCCGCGTACGCGTGCAAACTGCTCAAACCGCAGCATATCATCGGGATGCACTACGGGACCTACCCGGTGCTTGAAGGCACCCCGGAACAACTGAAAGATCACCTGTCGGAAGCGATGAGAAAGAAAGTTCTCACCCTGACCCCCGGCGAAGCAGTGGAGATGTGATATGTTCGACGAGATCTGGTTCGGCAATACCGTACGTCTCTGGATGACCGCACTGGCGGCCGTCATCATCACCACCGTCATCCTCACGGGTGCAAAACGTATCATCGTCCACCGGCTCCGCATGCTCGCCGAACGGACCGAGACCGATATCGATGACCTGATCGTGGACCTGCTCGGCCGCACGCGCCTGTCGTTCCTCATCGCGATCGCAACCTATGGCGCCTCGCATATGATCCACCGGGCGCCGGAGGTCACGGAGTTCATCAGGACGGCGATCATTCTGATCCTCCTCCTGCAGGGTGCCATCTGGGGGAACGGGCTCATCGTGTATGGGATCGCGAAGGCGACCAGGCAGAAAATGAGCGAAGATGCCGCCAGCGCAACCACGCTTTCCGCACTCGGCTTCGTCGGAAAGATCCTGCTCTGGGCCATTGTGCTGCTGCTGGCACTGGACAACCTCGGGTTCGATATCACCGCGCTCGTTGCCGGCCTTGGCGTTACCGGTATCGCCGTCGCTCTGGCGATCCAGAACGTCCTGGGAGACCTGTTCGCGTCCCTGTCGATCGTGCTGGACAAGCCGTTCGTGATCGGGGATTTCATTGTGGTCGATGCGGTGCAGGGCACGGTGGAGCATGTGGGACTGAAGACGACGCGCATCCGGAGCATCTCGGGAGAGCAGATCATCGTCTCCAATGCCGACCTGCTCAAGAGCCGGATCCGGAATTACAAGCGCATGCAGGAACGGCGCGCCGTGTTCTCGATCGGCGTGGAGTATGGCACGCCACCCGAGAAGCTCGAACAGGTGCCAACGATGTTGAAGGAGATCGTGGTATCGCATGACCGGGTGCGGTTCGACCGCGCCCATCTCCAGACACTCGGCGAGTCGGCGATCATCTTTGAGGTCGTGTACTTCATGGTGGAGCCGGACTACACACTCTTCATGAACACCCAGCAGTCCATCAATCTGTCCGTCCTCCGGCGCCTGGCGGTGGAAGGGATCCGGTTCGCGTACCCGAGCAGGACATTGTACATGAAGCAGTAGGTTCACGCACGACCCCCTGCGGCAAGGTCCGGCTGTGATGCCGGGGTACCGGGTGGCCGCACGCGACCGGTCACCCGATCCGGGAGCTGCGGAACGGGACGCATCACTACTTCTTCTTCATGATCCTCTCGATGTCGGCAGGCTGCTTCGGTACCGCAGCGGTGAGTACTTCACACCCCGTTTCCGTGACCAGGGCATCATCCTCGATCCGGATGCCCACGCCACGGAACCCCGACGCCACCGTGGTATCGGCAACCGGAATATACACGCCCGGCTCCATCGTCACGACCATCCCCACCCGCAACGTGTCCATCGGCCCGGCATCGTGGACATCGATCCCCAGATGGTGCGACACCGAATGCCGCCAGTACTTCCCATACCCGGCAGCATCGATGACGGCCTTCGCCGCACGGTCCATATCCGACCACAATGCTCCCGGCCTGATCGCCTTGATGATGGCTTCCTGCGCGCGCAGAACCGTCTCGTACACCTTCCGCTGTTCCGGCGTGAACTTCCCGGAGACCGGGATCGTCCGCGTGATGTCCGCGGCATACCCCTCGATCTCGGCCCCGACATCCATCACCACAACATCACCCGCCTGCATCGTCCGCTGATTGTGTTCATAGTGAAGGATCAGAGAGTTCGGACCCGACCCGACGATCGAGGAAAACGCCGGAGCGGTAGCCCCGTTGCGGTACATCGGGTACTCGATCGCCGCCTGCAGTTCATACTCTTTCATGCCCGGACGGCATATCCTGAATGCGGCGCCCAACCCTTCTCCGGTTGCAGCAATGGACCTTCTGATCTGTCCGACTTCCACCGGACTCTTCACCGCGCGCAAGCGCCCCACGATCAGTGATGGACTCTTGATCTTCAATTGCGGGAACTTCTTCTCGAGTTCCTTTCTCACATCCCGCTCAAGGAACAAGGGCCTGTTGTTCAACCAGTCGCTCACGAACACCGGAGAGATCGGGGCAGTAAAGAGCGTCTGGAGCGACGGAAGCAACGTCTCCAGCGCGGCCTTGAGCTCCTCCGGCGGCCGTATCATGCCGTCGGCCAGCGCCGGGACCGGAGGCACGCCGTCATTCGTTTCGGTTTTTGCGAAGAGCACCACCTGAAGGGTCGTATCACCGACGCGGACGCCCCGGGGTGCCAGGACCAGCGTGAGTCCCGGCCGGTCTTCGCCGGTCAGGTAGAGGAGATTGCTGTCCGTGCGGTACTTATACCCCGTATCACCGGAACGGTTACGCTCGTCGGGGGCCCGCAGCACCATGGCCGCCGTCGGATCGAGGGCAGCCAGGACGCGGGCACGCCGGGCGGCAAGCTCTGCGGGCCCCGCGCCGGCAAGGGCAGGGTGTGCCGTGAACACCGCGGCACACGCTATGATCAGTGCATGGAGAGGCCGCATGGTCAGTGCGCCGTATCGAGAACAGCGCGAAGAGTCCGCGTGCTCGAGCCAACCGTGGAGATCGGCATCGTCATGTTCTGTGCACCGGTGATGGCGGCCGTCATGTCCGTCTCCATCCTGGATTCATCGGCAACCGTCACGCCCGCCGCGGCATCAAAGTGCAGCACGCCACTCACCGTCCCCTTCCCTTCCGTGAAGATCTCCGCACCCATCATGCTCCCTTTCCCTTCCACCGCCATCGTCCCCGCATACGTGATCTTCACGCATGCACGTCCGGCCTTCTGCTCCTCACCCGCGAGGGTGTAGGTCAGGGTCGAGACCGTCACGATCTTCCCGCCCATTGCTTCGTTCGTGTCTGCGATGACCCCGGTCCACGTGCCGCCGGCGGCGACCGGGGCTTCCGGGAACACATGAACGCGCATCGCGTCGCGGGCAGACGCACCGCGCATCGGGGAACCGGCTTTGCCGACCGTGTCGATGACCGCTTTGCTGAGCACCCTGCCGAGCGGCGAGAGGACGATGCGCGAGCGTTTGCCGAGAAGATCAGGCATGACCATCGTGGTATCCATCCGGGCATTCTTCACGGAGACGGTCATCGAATCCAGGGAAGTGATGGCGGAGATACCATCGGCACCGGACTTCTCAATGACGAGGCGGCTGAGGCTCGTCGAGATGGTCGCGGATTTCATTTCCTGTCCCATCATCTCCTGCGTCACATCCGCGTGGACCACATCCGCGTACAGGTAGGTCTTCCCCTGCTGCAAACCGAACCGGAGCGTATACGGGCCGCCGGCCATGGCCTGCGAGGTGAGTGCTGCGCAACAGAGTGCGCAGACGAGGAACAATGCGGTGCGGTGTTTCATGATTCTCCTTGAGTGGAAGTGGGATGTCAGCGGTGCGGGGATCCTGCCAGGATCCATGCCGTCCGGAACACGAGTCCGGCGACCCGGGCGATCTTGTCAGGGTTCAGCAATGATGCTTCATCAACGACCTTATGGTAGTACGGGGTCAAGCCGGAGTGAAAGAACAGCGCGGGGACATCGCGCTTGGTGAAACTCATATGATCGCTCCCGCCCGACTCGAGGTTGGAGGTGACGAGCGTGAAGCCGGAGCCGTCGTTCACCGAGCGGGCCACGTCTTCCAGCGAGCGGTGACGCTCCTGGGCGATCAGGAGGAGTGAATCGGGGGCATTCATGCCGACCATATCCATGTTCAGCATCGCACGGGTGCTGGGCAGGGGGAACAACGGATGCCGCGCATACCACTCGGACCCAAAGAGCCCCTTCTCCTCGCCGGCGAAGGCAATGAACAGGATCGGCCGGGCGGGCCGGGTCCCCATCGCACCCGCCGCCTTCGCGACTTCGATCAACCCGGCGGTCCCCGATGCATTGTCATCGGCCCCATTGAAAATGGAATCCGTCCCCGCGGGCGAGTTCTTTTTGTACCCGACATGGTCATAGTGCGCACCGATGACCACCGGCGCGTCGCTCACGTGCTGTCCGCACCCGGGACCATGCCCACGACGTTCTGTGCGCGGTGGACCGTGACCACCGTCGAGGTGCGTACCGTGCCCGTCACCCCCCGGAACGTGAACGAGGCGGGACGGAGTCCCGTATCGATCCGTTGCTGGAGCTGCTTGAGGGAATCCACGCTCCCGAACAGCGCCGTGATGACGCGTTCACCCACGTGGACCACCGGGATCTTCTCCGTGTCGTCCGCCATGAGCGTCATCGGCAGCGCATCCTTCGGGATGATGCGTGACAGCGATGGCCAGGGGTATCCGCGCGGGGTCAGCGACATATGGGAGAGCGGCTCGTTCATGACGAGCATGCCCACGGCGCCATGTTCCCTGGCGCGTTTCACCTTGGCCGCCATCCCCCAGCGATCCGCATTCTTGCGAGAGTTGAACCGGGATGTCGTATCGTTCTCCCGTGGTTCATGACGGAAGATGACGACGATCTTGCCGCGCACATCCACGCCATCGTAGTCATCATAGGTGAGGTCCGGTGCCGTGATACCGTACCCCGCGAACACCAGATCCCCCTGCACGAGGCGGTCCGCCGTCATGTCGAAGGGAACGAAGTCATCTTTGATCGCGAATGCAGTGTCTTTCCCGCTGACCGTCAGCGACAGGGCGTTCGAATCGCCGAGTGCGACCGTCTGCATCCGCACTTCCTGCGTCCACGCGCCACGCACCGGCTGCAGTCCGGCCTGCTGGAACTGACGGGCGATATACGCTGCAGCAGTGTCAAGTCCGGGCGACGGCGTGTTCCGGCCGAGCAATGCATCCGATGCCAGATAGGCAACATGGGCGGCCGCGCCGGCCGCCGACGCGGACCGTGAGGCGCGCGTGAGCTGACTGTCGGACCCGCAGGAGATCTGGATCGATGCGAGAAGGACGATGCCGGCACTGAAGCCGGCGCGGGAGCGCATGGTTGGGGTCACACGATCTCCGTCAGGAGTTCACGGCGCGGTGCGGCAATGACGACCTTGTTCACGAGCATGCCTTTCGCTGCGACGACAGCGGCACCGGCATCGACGGCGGCCTGCGCCGCCGCGACATCACCCGTGAGCGTCACGAAGGCCTTCCCCCCGAGCGCCATCGCCAGGCGGAGTTCGATGATCTGCACGTTCGCGGCCTTGGCCGCGGCATCCGCCGCCTCGATCATCGAGGCCACGGAGAACGATTCGATGATGCCGAGCGACTCCAGGGTCGTCACTGTTGCGGAACCGCCCAGCGCGGGAAACAGCGAGGGATGGACGTTGGGAATGACGAAGGTGTCGATCACCGAGCCTTCACCCGCCGTCGTGCCGGCCTCGACGCTGGCCGTGACCGCGGCGACATCGCCCCCGACGAGCACCATGTACTTCCCGGAACAGATGCTGCGGGAGAGCACGATCTCCACCTCCGCGGCCTTCAACATGGCATCGGCCACGAGAAAACCAGCAGCGATGCTGGAGAGTTCAATGAGTCCGATCGAATTCTTCTGCATGTGTTATCCTTGCTCAATGACGATGGTGGTATCGATACTCCGGACGATCCCGGTGATGCTGGCGTGGATACGGGAGCCGAGTTTTCCTTCCGGGATGTCCGCAATGCATGTACCGCGTTCAACCCGCTGGCCGGGCGTGACGACTGGCACTGCGGGGGCGCCGATGTGCTGCGCCAGCGGAAGGGACACCGTCCGTGGCGCCACGTTCGCGTCCGTGTACGCCGAGGGGTGGTCGTACGGCAGCACGCCGAGTTTCTTCATCAATTGCTTCAGCGGCGTCCGCCGGCCTTCATACATCGCATGCGGCTTCACTTCCTTCTTGCCGTCCCACTTCAGTCCCGCTGCTTTCATATCGTCCTTCCCCTTGTCGCATGCCTCTTTCGGGAACAGCCCTTCGGGACAGGCATACAGGGTACAGAGTCCGCAGGCGCAGCACAGGGATGCGAACTGGTTCCAGTATGCCTCACCGGTCGTGGTAAAGCCGAGACTGCGCATCACCTTGTGCGGCTGCACGTCGTAGCCAAGGAGATAGCGCGGACAGAGTTCCGTGCAGAACGTGCACTGGTCGCACGCCGATTTCCCGATCTTGTGCATCGCCTTCGCGGGACGACTCTTGCGTGTGATCAGCGTGTGTTCCCTGGGCAGCACGATCAGGCCGGCCGTGGTCTTGGTCACCACACGGTTCAGGTCGAACTCCAGAGAGCCCATCATGATCCCGCCGACGAAGAATCCGAAGTCGTTCGTGGTCGTCCCGCCCGCGACCTTCACGAGTTCGGTGAACGGCGTGCCCAGCGGCGCCTTGAAGCACACCGGATGATGCACCGCGCCGGCAACGCTGACCCATTTCTCCGTGACCGGTTCCCCGTCCGCTGCGCGGGCGATATTGAGCAGGGTCTCTACGTTGTTCACGACGACCTTCACGTCGAGCGGGATCCCCTGCGGCGGGATCAGCCGGCCCGTGGATTCGTACACGAGGATGTACTCGTCGCCGGACGGATAGAAGTCGCCCAGGAGATGCACGGTCATATCCTTGCCATCCAGCGCCGCCGTCACCGCTTTCACGGCCGCGGCGTTCTTCTCTTTGATCCCGATGATCCCGCGCGCTGCACCCGTTGCCTGCATCAGCAACCGCACACCGCGCACGACCTCCGCGGCATGCCGCGTCATGATCTCAAAATCCTTGTGGATCAGCGGCTCGCACTCCGCGCCGTTGGCGATGATGGTATCCACGGTCGCTCCGGCTTTCACGTGCGACGGGAATCCGGCGCCACCGGCACCCACCACCCCTGCTGCCCGGATCGCATCCTGTATGCTCTTTGCGGTCTTCATAGACTCCTGTGGTTCATGAACATGGACTCCACCGGGGGGCATCATGCCAGCCGGCGCAGACGATCCGCCTCGAGCACGATACGCTCGCGCGTGGCGGGAAGCGAAAACTGTGGTTCGATCCTGTGCCCGGTGATCGAGGACAGTGCATCCTTGATGGCCAGCCACACGGACAGGGCGAGCATGAACGGCGGCTCACCGACCGCCTTGCTGTTCCGGATGGCCCGGGGATTCGGAACCCCCTCCAGCAATGCAACACGGAGATCCTCCGGAACGTCCCCCGCCGTCGGGATCTTGTACGTATCGGGTGAATGCGTCATGAGCGTGCCACGGGCATCCCAGAGGATCTCCTCCGTGGTGCACCACCCCAGCCCCTGCACGAACCCGCCTTCCACCTGACCGCGGTCAATGGCCGGATTGAGCGACGCCCCGGCGTCATGGAGGATGTCCACCCGCTCGACCGTGTGTGCTCCCGTGAGCACATCGACGCTCACTTCACTGACCGCCATGCCGAAGGCATAGTACAGGAACGGCTTCCCCCGTCCGGCCTCACGGTCCCAACCGATGCCCGGTGTGCTGAAGAATCCGGTAGCACTCAGACTGACACGCTGGAGGTAGAGCCAGCGAACCGCATCCCGAAACGAGATCGTGCGGCCGGGATGCCGGGTGTCCGTGATGTGCCCATGGGCGAATTCCAGATCCGCCGGCATGGACGGGCCCGCTCCCGCGGTTCCGGAGAGTTTTTCCGCAAGCGCTGCGGTCATCCGCACCTTGATCGCATCGATCGCATTCTTCACGGCCATACCGTTCAGATCGGCACCCGACGACGCTGCCGTCGCAGAGGTATTGGGGACCTTCGCGGTGTTCGTAGCACCCACGCGGACGTATTCAGGATCGATCCCGAGTTCCGCGGCCGCGATACCGCGGATCTTCGTGGACAACCCCTGCCCCATCTCCACGCCGCCATGGCTCACCAGCACCGTGCCATCCGTATAGATGTGCACCAACGCACCTGCCTGGTTGAGGAAGGTGGTCGTAAAGGAGATGCCGAACTTCACCGGGGTGAGTGCGATCCCGCGTTTGACGAATTCACTTCCTGCATTGAACGCGGCCGCAGCCTCGCGGCGTTGCGTATACGCCGATGAAACGAGGATCCGGTCAAAGATCACCGCAAGCCGGTCATCTTCGACCACCTGCCCGTAGTGGGTCGTATCGGCCGGTGCCGCTCTGTAGAAGTTCTTCCTGCGGATCTCCGCCGCATCGCGCCCGAGTGTACGCGCGATCCTGTCGATGATGGTTTCCATCACCGCCATCCCCTGCGGCCCCCCGAAACCGCGGAAGGCGGTATTCGATGGGAGGTTCGTCTTCCATACGGAACCCGTGACGCTGAACGCGGGCGAGAAGTAGCAGTTGTCCGCGTGGAGCATCGCCCGTTCGAGGATCGCGAACGAAAGGTCCGTCGTGGCTCCGCCATCGCTGTTCAGCTCGATGGCAACGCCCTGCACCACGCCTTCCGCATCGAACCCTGCTTCGTAGCGCGAAAGGAACCGGTGGCGCTTGCCGGTCATGATCATGTCATCGTCGCGGAACAGCCGGATCTTCACCGGCCGTCCGGTCGCATGCGCGAGTACCGCCGCCCAGCATGCCGTATGATTCGCCTGCGTCTCTTTACCGCCGAAACCACCGCCGAGCCGGCGCACCTCCACCTCCACCGCATTGCGCGGCCAGCCGAGCACTTCAGCGACCAGTGTCTGGGTCTCGGAGGGATGCTGCGTGGAGCTGAAGACGTTCATGCGGCGGTCTTCCGCGGGAATGCAGAGCGCCGCCTGCGTTTCAAGGTACCAGTGCTCCTGCGCTCCGGTCTCCAGCTCGCCGGTGATGCGGTGTGCTGCGCTCCGGATCGCAGCGGCCGGATCGCCACGCAGGATCCTCCGCGGCGGACCCATCAATGCTCCTGCCGCCATCGCGGCAGGCAGGTCCAGGATCGCATCCAGTTCTCGGTACTCGACACGGATCGCGCGCGCGGCAGCCCGGCACTCCTCTTCCGTTTCCGCGGCGATAAGGAAGACCGCCTGCCCGGCAAAGGTCACTTCCTCCGTTGCAAGGAGCACCTCATCATGCACGACCGGGCCGACCTGATTCTCGCCGGGGATGTCCCGTGCGGAGAGGACCGCATGGACCCCCGGAATGGCACGGGCTGCAGTGAGATCGAAGGAGGCAATACGGGCATGGGCATGCGGACTGCACACGACGCGGCCAACGAGCAGCCGTTCCGGATGCGGGAGGTCGTCGATGTACTGCGCTTCCCCGGTCACATGCCCCACAGCGCTCTCATGGAGGAGATGCGTGCTCATGACGTTGCACCCCCCTTCGCTTGCGAAGCGTTCCAGAATTTCAAGAGCAGGTTGCGCGCGACAAGCATCCGGTAGTGCGCCGAGCCCCGCACATCCGTGAGCGGCGAGAAATCCGTTGCAAGAGTTGCCATCGCCGCCTCCACCGTCGCACGTGACCAGGGTTTCCCCGAAAGGAATTCCTCGGTCGCCGATGCGCGTTTCGGTGTTGCAGCCATTCCGCCGTACGCCAGCACGATCTCATCGACACGCCCATCGCCGGCGGTCCGGAGCCGCATCGCCGCACTTACGGTGGAGATGTCGAGTTCCTTCCTGCGCGACACCTTGAACGCACGCACATCCGTTCCCGCCGGGGGAACCGGGATGTGAATGGCAACGATGAACTCGTCGGGCCCGCAGGCCGTGGTCCGGTAGCCGGTGAAGAAGTCATCGATGGCGACCACACGCTCTCCGCGGGGCCCCGTCACCGTCACCGTGGCGCCGAGCGCCAGCAGGACGGGCAGGGTGTCGCCGATCGGCGAACCGGTCCCGAGATTGCCACCCAGCGTCGCCACATTCCGGATCTGGCGCGACCCGAACACCGACAGCATATCAGCCAGTGCCGGGATCCTGCCGATCGCCGCGCGCCGGAGTTCTTCGATCGTCACGCCGGCGCCTGCGTCGATGGCCGCCGCGGACACGCGAAGCGACCGGAGTTCTGCAATGCCTGACAGATCGAGGACGGATGCCAGGTGTTCGTGGCGCTTGGTCACGCGCAGGGCGACATCCGTGGCCCCATTGATCATCACGGCATCGGGTTGAACGCTCCTGTACCGGAGGGCGAATGCAAGCGTCGCCGGGCGGCAATACGCATACCCGTCGGCCTCTATAAGAATGTCGTCAGCAGGGATCGCGCGCAGCCTGGCGAGGACCCCGGCCCCGGCGGCACTGAAATGGTCCGGCCCGGGGTTCGAGCAGGAGTCAAATGCGGCATCGACCACCGGCCTGTAGCCCGTGCACCGGCAGAGGTTTCCGGCAAGTGCATCAAGGACCGCGGGACGGTCTATGGCTCCTGCTGTATGATAGAGAGCGAACAGGGACATCACGATGCCGGGCGTACAGAACCCACATTGGCTGCCGGAGTGCCGCACGATCGCATCCTGCACAGGGTGCAGGGCGCCATCCGTTGCACGCAATCCTTCGATCGTGATCAGGTTCTTCCGGTCGAGCGTTGGAAGGAACAGGAGGCAGGAGTCCACAGCCCGGTACTGCAGCGAACCGTCGGGGCCTTCGTCAGCCAGTACCACGGTACACGCACCACAATCGCCCTCCGCGCACCCTTCTTTCACGCCACGGTACTCCGGATGGGCCCGGAGATAGTGCAGGACCGTCGTTGTCGGCCGCCAGGGCGAGCCCGGGCCGAGTTCGATCCGCGCGGGTTCGCCGTTCAACAAGAATTGGATTGTGTCGCGCATGGTGTAGTGCAGAAATGTACAACAATCCGTTTGGACAATCAACGCTGTATCACCGGTGGATTGACTCTCTCATCCGACTTCCCTACACTGAACATCCGTTGCAGATCCGTTCAGGAACCATCGTTCGAGGCCTTTCGTATGTTCCGTGTGCTCCGCATCCAGATCGTTGCTCTTGCGCTTTCCTTGTGCACCGTGTCCGCCTTTGCTGGCGACCCGATCCGGGAGGCGATCCTCGGCTCGGCGTATAGTTCCCACGAAGGATACGCGGTCCTGCAGCGGATCTGTGATGAGGCCGGCGGACGGCTGCCGGGCTCGCCGGCCAACGAGCGGACCCTCCTGATCCTTGAACAGGAGCTGCGGAAGCATGGCGTGACGGCGCATCGTGAGGCATTTACGATGCCGGGGTGGGAACGCGGGGACGATGCCGTTACGGTTCTCACACCCGAACCGCGCACGCTGCGCGCTATCGCGCTCGGATATGTCGATGCCCATCCGGCATTCGAAGCCCCGCTCACCTGGGCCGCACACGGGCGTGACGGAGAATGTGGTGGGATCCGCGGGTCGGTCGCTCTCGTAACATCGGAAGCGCCGAAGGAGGGAGAATCGCCTCTGCGCTATGAGATCATCGCTCGTGCCGCCGCGGCCGGGGCGCGGGCGGTCCTGTTCATCAACGACAAACCAGGCGGGCTCCTCCTGGCGGGCGTCAGCAACTTCCTTGGCGCACCGTCGGCTCTTCCTGCGTATAGCATCACCTACGAAGAAGGCCAGCGTCTCCGCCGGCTCCTCTCCGGCAACCGATCGGTCACGGTCCGCATTGCCACCGCCTCACGGTGCAAGACGGTTGCCACCGCGAATCTTGTGGCAACGTTCCCCGGCAAGCGCAAGGCGCGGATCGTCGTGGGCGGGCATGTCGACGGCTGGGACATTGGACAGGGGGCGGTGGACAATGGGGTCGGCTCGGCGGCGGTGTACGAGATCGCGCGTCTCCTCGCGCGCTTCTCCCCTTCCAATGAGTATACGGTGGATTGCGTGTGGTTCAACGGCGAGGAACTCGGCATCTGGGGTGCGGGCGCCTACGTGAAAGCCCACGCGCAGGATAGCATCGTCGCGATGGTGAACCTGGACATGCCCGGCCGGCCCACAGGGATCAACGTCATGGGTCACGATGCCCTGCTCCCCTTCGCGCGCACGTTCCTTGGCGGACTCCAGGGGTATGCATTCACCGACAGCGTGATCAGCGTGCCGTGGACCAACAGCGACCACCAGTGGTTTCTGCTCGAGGGTATTCCGAGTTTCACGTTCATGGGACATCTCGAGAAAGAATCGGTCTTCCACTATCACGACATGGGGGACACCTTCGACAAGGTCGATCGCAGGGCGTTGGTCGATGCGAGCGCAGTGGCGGCGCTCCTCGTGCGGGAACTCGCGAACGGGACCGCGCTCCCGCTGCGCAGAAAATCTCTTGAGGAGCGCCTGGAGAATTTCAGGAAGTCGGGGATGGAGCAGCGGTTGAAGCGGCAGGGACAGTGGCCCTTCTGAAAAGAAGCGAGGGCATGGAGTACCCCGCAAAAAGAAAGGGGCCTGAACGTCAGGCCCCTTTTCTTTTCTCCTTTTACGGTTCGCCGGACTGCTACTTGCCTTCCAGCTCGTCCGCCAGCGGCGCGGCATCATACAGCTTCCGCAGCGAATGGATGATGTACGCCGAATGGACGGAGACCGCGCGGTTCGCCTTCTCAGCGTAGAGGAAGCGCCCGGGCAGGCTCTCGATGTTGCCATCGAAGATCAGGCCGACATATTCACCCTTCGCGTTGATCACCGGTGATCCGGAATTGCCGCCGATGATATCGCACGTGCTCACGAAGTTCACCGGTGTCTTCAGGTCCAACGAGCCGATGCGGTCCAGATACCGCTGCGGCAGATCGAAGGCCCCCTTCAAGTCAAAGCTGTAGGCGCGGTCGTAGAGGCCGAACAGCGTGGTCTTCGCCGGCGCCACGGTACCGTTCATCGGATACCCCTTCACCGTACCATACGACAGGCGCAGCGTGAACGTGGCGTCGGGATATGCGGTCTTACCGTACACCACAAAACGTGCTTCACCGATCTTCTCGCTCGCCCTGGTAAGCAGTCCGGAGATGTTCTTCTCTTCCCAGCTCCGGGTCTCCCGGTTCATCGGTTCGATGATACGGGCAAGCACGATCGCGGGATCTTCCGACGCCCTGACCGCTTTCTCCCCACCTTCGAGCATCTGACGGCGCACAGCGGGATCGGCGAGTTTCGAACCCCGCACGAGTTCCTTTGCAAGGGCTTCGGGTGTCTTTCCGCGCAGCACGGCCTTCATGAACGGTTCATCCGCGCCCAGCGCTTCAAGCGACTCGCGGAGCCCGTCGATGCACTGTTCCTCATCGAGATCCAGATACACCGGGGCCGGAGAGAAGAGCCGGAATCTGGTCCCTTCGAGATTCGCATCCTGGTACGGCGCGAGGCGTTCGCCATTCGGCTTCTTGATCTCTTCCACATACTGCACGAGCGTCGTCGCAAAGCTCAGGAGCCGGCTGCGCACCGAACGGAAGGACCGTGTGTTTGCCTGTGCCCGCTGGCGTTCGAGCGCCACACCGATGGAATCCCATGCCCAGGCATACTGCGCCTGCCATGTGGGATTCGCCATGATACGGTCACGGAAGTCCTTCTCCTCGGCCGCTTTCTTTGCCATCGTTTCCCGGTCGTTCAGCCCGCCGAACTCGCCGGTCATCGCCTTCAACGAATTCTCCAGCCCGAAGATGGATCCGCGGGCCTGGCGTGCCTGTTCGGCACCGCGCACAGCATAGGCGTTGAGCACCGCGAGGCGACGTTTGAGCGTCTTCAACGTCATCGGATACGCGACGTCGCGCTGGTATTCCGTCTGTGCGTACGTCTGCAGGCGGTTCGTGGATCCGGGATGTCCCGACACGAACACGAGTTCACCATCCGCCGCACCTGCGGCATTCCAGCGGAAGAAATGCTCGACCTTCACCGGTGTGTCGTTCTCGTACACACGGAAGAAGGCCATGTCCAGGTCGTAGCGCGGAAACGTGAAATTATCCGCATCGCCGCCGTAGAACGCGATCTTCTCTTCCGGCGCCATCACCAGGCGGACATCGGTGTACTGCTTGTAGGTATAGAGCCAGTATTCACCGCCCTGATACAGGCTCACGACGTCGGCGCGGAGGCCGGTCTTCTCTTTGCTTTCCTTGCTGATCGCCGCCATCACCGCCTTGCGGGCAGCGACCGCTTCTTTCGTCGACATGCCGGGCTTCATCGCCGCGATCACGCGGGCGGTGACGTCCTGCATGCCCACCAGCACGTTGAGTTCCAGGTCGGACGACTTGAGTTCTTCGGCGTGGGTACGGGCATAGAAGCCATCGGCGACATAGTTCTTCTGCTGCGACGACATCTTCTGCAGTTGCCCGCGGGCGACATGGTGATTGGTGATGACAAGGCCATCAGCACTCACGAACGCGCCGGAGCCGCCGTCATTGAAACGGACGCTGGACAGCCGGACGTGGTCCAGCCATTCCTTCGTCGGTTCGAAACCGTAGAGTTCCTTCAACTGCTTGCGGGGCGGATTGTCGAATGTCCACATCCCTTCGTCCGCCATCGCATATGAAACACATAGTACTCCAACGACGGCTGCAAGAAGCAGCCGCACAGAACGTTGCACAACCATGGAATCCTCCCAAAGGACAGGTAGGTCACGCCAAGCGGGTGACTAGCTTTTCAATATACAAAACGGTTCTTCTGCGTTCAAGCAGGGCCGGCGGGAGCTCCGGGCGAGTAATACTCCAGGAATGCGGTCAAATGCTGCAGGATCGGTTCGGCCTCGGTGAATTGCATGAGCTCCGTGCGGATCTTCGACACGTGCGGAAGCCCGCGCAGGAAGCCGGAGTAGTGCTTCCGGAGTTCGATCACACCGGTGCGCTCACCCTTGTGCTCGACGGCAAGGTGCAGGTGCTTCTTGAGGAGGTCCACACGCTCTTCCAGCGTCGGCTCCGGCAGCAGCGTGCCCGTGGCCATGAAGTGCTTCGCCTGGCGGAAGATCCAGGGATTGTTGATGGCACCACGGCCGATCATCACGGCATCGCAACCGGTCGAGGTGAAGGCATTCTGCACGTCCTCCGGCGTGACCACGTCCCCGTTGAGGATCACCGGAATGGACACCGCTTCCTTGATACGCGGGATCCAGGAATAGTCAACGCCTCCCTTGTGCCCCTGGTCGCGTGTGCGGCAGTGCACGGTAAGGGCAGCGATACCCGACTGTTCGCACATCTTCGCCACGTCGACGATCCGGATGGATTGCGCATCCCATCCAAGGCGCGTCTTGAGGGTCACCGGTGTACGCACGGCCTTCACGACGGTGTTGACGAGTTGCTCCAGGCGTGGCAGATCGCGCAGCAACCCTGCTCCTGCACCGCGCAGCGCAACATCACGCACCCAGCATCCGGCATTGATATCGATGAGATCGGGGTTGAAACTCTCGGCTGCACGCGCCGCGCCCTCCATCGCATCGATGTTGCCGCCGTAGATCTGGATCCCGATCGGGCGCTCCTGCTCCAGGAACGCCATCTTCTTCCGGGTCTTCTCATTCCCGCGCACGAGGCCATCGGAATTCACGAACTCCGTGTACATCAGGTCCGCGCCCATCTCCTTGCAGATGAGCCGGAACGGCAGGTCGGTCACATCCTCCATGGGAGCCAGCAACAGCCCGCGCTCGATCATCACATTACCGATCTTCATCAGTACACCTCTCCCTCTCGCCACTTCTGCACCATTCGATCCCATGAGGCCTCATACACCGGGCTCCGCCGCAGGAGGTACTCCTCGATCGCCAGCTTCGCCGGCGCAAAGAAGACGCGGCGGAATTCGAAAACATTCCCCTGGTAGGGCCCGGGG
Organism: Ignavibacteriota bacterium; assembly: GCA_016707525.1. Classification (NCBI taxonomy): domain Bacteria; kingdom Pseudomonadati; phylum Ignavibacteriota; species Ignavibacteriota bacterium. The sequence continues at coordinate 48,935 of JADJHP010000015.1, read as the reverse complement.
AAGTTGTAATACCACACCTCCGACTCCGGTCTTTTCTCCACACTCTCCGGCGGGCCGAAGACGGCATACACCATCCCCCGGTCCGTCTTCCATCCCTCTTTGTAACTCGAGAAGAGCCGGTTCGCCTCCTCGATCCTTGCGAAAAATGTGCGCATCAGCCGCACTGCGCGGCGCTTGTCGCGCGTCATCGACAACCAGAACCGATCGAAGGCAGTACGCAATTCCTCCTGGTCGCGCAGGGTGTCCAATGCCGCCTGTTCGTGCCTGTACGCGAGATATCCTGATGCATCGACCAGGTCCTTCACGAGCACCGGCCGCGGAAACGAGGGGCCGACAACTGCAAAATACTTGATCGCGCCTGCGGCCGACGCCTCCGTGGTGTCCTGCCCTGGCCCCCGGACATACAGCGCCATCTGATACACGCCGCGGCCAAGAGGCGGAAGCGGGTCATCAAGAACACGTCCATCCGCACCGAGGTTCCTGGTCTCCCGCGCGACCAGAACCGTGTCGATGCTCTGCGGAAAGATCCGCTTCCGCTCCATCGCGGTCATCGTCGGCATGAACAGATACGGCGCGGTCGCGCGGAGCGTATCGGTCACGTAACGGCATATCGTGTACTCTACCCGGAGCGGCGTCCCTGTGGGTACATTGATCGCCGGAGCGCTCGCGAACAGCGTCTCACGCGAAGCAGGCAAATGAAACCCGACCACCGGTTCGAGGTCTCCCCCTGCGACACGCCGGGACAACACGAGACCACCGAGGGATGGATCACCTTCGATCACCCGCGGCACCACCACCGAGGGCACACGGTCTCCGGTCTTCCCGGTCGCAAGGTCTTCGATCTGTACCCTGACCCTGTACTCCCCCGCCGCGACGGGGACAAATCTGCGGATGTGCAGCGGCGGATGAGACTGGGTCTCGGGATAACTGGCTACGGTCAACGTTTCCGGCCAGGCGGCTTCCGCCACCTGGGTCTCACCGTCCAGTTCCATCACCCGGACCTGGACCAGCAGCCGCGCCGAGAATCCGCCCTCGACCTTCAGGAACGTGAGGGTCGGGGTGACCGTACGGAGATGCACGTCCAACCCGGATCGCCCTTCCGTCACCTGGGGCACGCATTCCACGTCGAACGACGGATACCCCGGCCGGTATCCCGCCGAGCGAGGCGTCGTTCCCGTATCATACCAGTTCGAACATCCTCCAAGGAACGATGCCACGCAGAGGAGCATGGCGGCACTGCGACGATGCATGAACGTCACCTGGATCATTCTCTAAGAAACGGTTGTTCGGAGAAAGATGCAATTGTGGCTTTTCGCGCCACAAAGTGCGATATTGCGCCATGCAGACACTGCGCGTCGACCTCCCGATAACCGAATACCGCCTTTCCAACGGACTGCACGTCATTCTCCATCCCGATCCTTCCGTCCCGGTGGTCGCCGTCGAAGTGATGTATCACGTCGGATCCAAGAACGAATCTCCCGGACACACCGGCCTCGCCCACCTCTTCGAACATATGATGTTCAAAGGGTCGGAGCATGTTCCGGACGGTGAGCACTTCCACCGGCTGCAGGCGGTGGGTGGACAGGTAAACGGTTCCACCAATGAGGACCGGACGAACTATTACGAACTCGTGCCGGCCGACCAGCTCGAGCTCGCGCTTTTTCTTGAATCGGACAGGATGGGTGCCCTGTTGCCTGCACTCTCCCAGGAGAAGCTCGACAACCAGCGTGATGTCGTGCGGAACGAACGGCGGCAGAGCTACGAGAACCAGCCGTACGGGCTTGCGCACGAAACACTGATGGCGGCACTGTATCCGCCCGGGTATCCCCATCACTGGCCGGTGATCGGATCGATGGACGACCTTGCTGCCGCCAGCCTTGACGACGTGCGGGCCTTCTTTCACACGTACTACGCACCGGACAACGCATGCCTGGTGCTGGCAGGTAATTTCCAGGCCGAACAGGCCCGCGCAATGATCGAGCGATATTTCGGTCCGATACCATCGCATGGCGAACCGCCGCGGCCGGCGATCGGGCCCGGCGTGCTCGCATCGCCACGCACGATCGAACTGCCGGATGCGGTGCAGCTCCCCCGCCTCTACATGGCATGGCATGGCGCCCCCTGGAACACGCGCGAGGATATCCTTCTCGATGTCTTCACCGATGTCCTCAGTTCCGGAAAGAACTCGCGCTTGTACAGGTCGCTGGTCGTGGATCAGCAATGCGCGCAGTCGGTGATCACCTATCACCACGGCCTTGAACGCACCGGCCGCCTGGTCATCCAGATCACGCCGCGGACCGGCCACACCATCGACGACGTGCGTGCGTCGGCCATGGCCGTTGTTCACGAGATCCTCGCCCATGGCCCGGAGCAACGCGAGGTCGAGAAGTCCATCACGATGAACCTCTCCCAGCACATCCACGGGCTCTCCGGCATGCTGCACCGTGCCGATGCGATGGCAACGTATCATACACTGGGCGGGTCGGCGCAGTTGCTGAACACCTATCCCGAACGATACCTGGGCATCACACCGGAAGAGGTACGGCTCTGCGCGGATCGCGTCCTCTCGCACCCCGCGGTCACACTCACCGTTGTACCGCAGAAGGACGGGCGCGCATGATACCGGTCATTCAGGAAGCGCGTCTCCGGAACGGCATCCGCCTCCTCCTGGTCGAACGGACCGCCCTCCCACTGGTCCATCTCTCCTTTGTCTTCCGGTCCGGGGCGAATGCCGACCCGGCCGGCAAGGCAGGGCTCGCGACACTCGCGGGCGATGCGCTGGACGCGGGCACACCCACCCGCATGCTTGCCGCGATCGCGGAAGCGTTCGACTTCGCCGGGGCGTACTATCAGGCCAGTGTGACGCACGACGGAACGGTCTTCTCCGTCTCCACGCTCACGACGCATCTCGAAGCGATGGCCGGCGTGATGGCGGACATTCTCAGGAATGCATCGTACCCTGCAACGGAAGTCGACCGGCTCAGGAAACAGCGGATCACATCGTTCCTCCAGCAGAAGGACCGGCCGTCGCACATCGCAAGTTCGGTCTTCTACAGGACCATCTACGGTGACATCCATCCGTACGGCACCGAGTCCGAGGGGAATGAACTCTCCCTGCAGCGGATCGGGACGGAGGATGTCGCATCGTTCAAGTCCGCGCATATCGCTCCCGGAAACCTGCTCGTGGCCTGCGTTGGCGATCTCTCGATGACGCGGCTCGAGTCCATCATCACCAGGGAATTCGGTGACTGGTTGAACCCGGCGAAGACGGAGGTGCCGCCCTTCCCTGCGCTCTCCACCCGCCCTCCCGACGTTCTGATCGTGGACCGGCCCGGCGCGGTGCAGTCGGAGATCAGGATGGGGGCGATCGCGCTCCGGAGGAACGCGCCCGACTATCAGGCGGCGTTGGTGCTGAACAGGATCCTCGGCGGACAGTTCAACAGCCGGCTCAATGCGAACCTCCGGGAGAAACGCGGGCTGACGTACGGAGCATGGTCAGCGTTTCAGGCCTACAGATCGGAAGGGCCGTTCATCGCGGGCGGGGCATTCCACACCGAGAAGACGGAAGAAGCCGTACGCGAGATCCTCGGCGAACTGGAGAGGATGCGGGAGAGCGGGATCACGGAAGATGAACACCGGTTCGCTGTCGACAGCCTTGCCGGGGCGTACGCTCTGGCATTCGAAACATCGGGTCAGGTGGCCCTGGCCCTGCAGGTGCGGGAGTTGTATGATATGCCCGCAGATACTTTCGTGACGTATCTCTCGCGGCTGCGCGCGGTGACGCGCGAGGATGTCTTGCGGGTGGCACGGACCTTTCTGGACCCGGCGACGATGACCACCGTCATCGTCGGTGACGCAGGAGCGATCCTTCCTTCCGTTCAGCAGGCCGTATCCGTTCCGGTACGCCGGGCCTCACCTGACGGCGATGTCCTTACGCACCCATCTCCGCAATGATCGCATCGGCCATCGCGATCGTGCCCACGGGCTGCGTGGGGTTCAGATCCCGCGTCACATTCTTCCCTTCCTTGACCACGGCGCGCACGGCCTTCTCGATCCGGTCCGCGGCAGTGGCCTCATTCAGGTGACGGAGCATCATCACGCCCGCCAGCACGAGTGCGCACGGGTTCGCGATGTTCTTTCCGGCGATATCCGGCGCGCTGCCATGGACCGCCTCGAAGATCGATGCCGTGTAGCCGATGTTCGCGCCGGGAGCGAGACCCAACCCTCCGACGAGTCCGGAGGCAAGATCGGACAGGATGTCGCCGAACAGGTTCGTCGTCACGATCACATCGAACTGATGCGGGTTCATCACCATCTGCATCGCCATGTTGTCGACGATGCGGTCGTTCGATTCGATCTCCGGATACTCGCTCGCGATCTCGCGTGAGACATCGAGGAAGAGGCCGCCGGTGTACTTCAGGATGTTCGCCTTATGGACCGTGGTGACCTTCTTACGTCCGTACTTGCGGGCATACTCATAGGCATAGCGGAGGATGCGCGCCGACCCGGAGCGTGTCACGATCCCGATCGTCTCTGCCGCGCTCCGCTGCGGATCGATATAGTGTTCGATGCCGGCATAGAACTCTTCGGTGTTCTCGCGGACCGTCACGATATCCAGATCTTCATGCTGGGAACGGACCCCCTCGAAGGTGTGCGCGGGGCGGACGTTGGCATACAGGTCGAACTCTTTTCTGAGGGCAACGTTGACGCTCCGGAACCCTGACCCCACCGGGGTGGTCAGGGGCCCTTCAGTGCACACCGGGTCCGCGCGATCGAGTCGATGACATGCTTCGGCAACGGGTCTTTGTACTTGTCGATGCCCGCCATCCCCGCTTCCACCTTTTCCCACTGGATCTTCACGCCCGTGGCTTCGATGATCCGGACGGTCGCGTCCGCGATACTGGGCCCGATGCCGTCTCCCGGGATAAGGGTCACTTCATGCATGCGCTTCACCTCGGTTGAATGAAGAATATGTTCGTTTTGCCCGCACAAGGTACATATTCCGGTGGTCAGATTCCAGAACCGGTCGATGTGGCCCGGAATGGGGGGATTTCCCGGATAAGGTGACGCACAGCTCCGGCGATGCTTGATACTATCGTGGTTTTTCTCTACAATTATAGACCGCTGATATTCGCGAATTCCGCTTTCGCATCCAGACAAGTTTTCCGCCTGAAGGGAGAGGCATCATGGTAAAGCCGACGAACGACGAAGTGCAACGCAACCCGGATCATATTGACCAGATCCGCGACATCATCATGGGCCCGCAGAAGCGCGATATGGACCAGCGCCATGACCGGCTCGCGGCGGACCTGCGCAGGCACCAGGACGACACGACGACGCATCTCGACGAGATCCGTTCGCAGATCAATGCCGAGGTTGCACGGCTTTCCAAGACCATGCAGCAGAACCGGGCGGACCTCGAAGATGCGCTCGCGACAAAGGTGCGCGAATTAGCGTCGGTCCAGGAGGACCACCGCCAGGAACTGGCTGCGCTACGCACGAAATTCCAGAACGACCTCCGGACGACCCGCGAACAGTTAGCGGGCGAGCTCGAGCGGAACATCACGGCCCTGCGCGATACCACCGTGGCGCGTGAGCGACTCGCTGAACTGCTGCAGGAGGTGGCCCTGAAGCTGCGCAATGATGCTGTGCTCGAAGAGTTCAGCAATGCCATGCGTCCGGGCGAAGGGTCGTAAGGGTGCCCCCCCTTTCCACAGAATATGATCAACTCCGGGAGCTTCTCCTTGCCCCGGAAGCCCTGTCTCTCCGCGAACTCGCCGGCGATCTTGACGCTCTCAGGCGCCAGCTCCATGATCCCGCGGAACTTGCCCGGCTGATAGAACCCCTCCTCGCGGATGTGGCAGGACGCGAGGATGCCCCACTCCGGTTGGCACTCCTCAACGCGCTCGTGCCCGTCCTGGAGCGCGCGATCCGCGAGAACACACGGATCAGCGCCACGGCACTGGCAACGGCCCTTGCCCCCACCAGCACGCAGGCGATCGCACGTTACTATGCGGTCGAACCCGATCAGGCTTCCGCTGACCTTGCGCCGCTCGTGAGTTCAGCGATCAAGGAGACCGTACGCGGGGAACGCGATGCCATGATCGACGCTCTGTACCCGGTCATCGGCAGCACGATCTCAAAGTACGTCTCGGAGACCCTCGCTTCACTCGTCCGCCAGATGAACGAGCGGATCGAATCCCGGCTCAGTGTCCGCTCGCTGACGCGGAAGATCCGCGCACGCCTGACGGGCGTCTCCGAGGCCGAACTCCTTCTCCGCGAATCCGTTCCCGTGCATATCGATGCGGCATTTCTCATCCATGCCTCATCCGGACTCGTCATGGCACAGGCACAGGCCCCCAGATCCCCCTGCTCGATCCGGATCTGCTCTCGGGCATGCTCACCGCGATCCGAAGCCTGTTCAACGATTCCATGCAAACTCCGGGGCGGCCACAGGAGCTGGATCAGATCTCCTACGGCGAATCGACCCTTATCCTTGAAGTTGCGGGCTATTGCTATCTTGCGGCCGTCGTGCGTGGCGTCCCCGATGACGCGGTGCGTTCACGGCTCCGCACCACGCTCTCCGAGATCATCCAGCTCAAAGGATTCTCACCGGAATCGTTCTCCGGCGACACCGGGAGCATCCCCGTGCACGTCGTCGATCTGCTCCGGTCGATCGTGGAACATCCTCTGCCGGCAGGTACGGCATCACGACGGAAGGCCCCCACAGGAGTGCTGTGGATCGGTGCGATCATTCTCCTCGCTGCGCTCATCCCGGCCGGCATATGGATGTACCGGACCGGCCAGGACCGGGACCTGGAGGCCAGGCTGCGTGCAGCTCTTGGAGGGGCATTCCCGGGTACATCGAGGAACATTTCCCTGCGCGTGGAGCAGGGACACATCCACGTCCAGGGGAATGCCGAGAATGCCTACCGGCGTTCGGCGATCACGGAGTTCCTCAGCCGATACACCCAGGGCGGACCGATGACACATGAGATCGAGCTCCCACCTCCACCCCCCTTCCCGGAGCTGGCGGGCGCACAGGCGGAAGGGATCGCAGCAGCACTGAACCGGATCCCCGGAGTCCTCATCGAAGCCGTCTATCGCGACGGTGCCCTGACGCTCAGTGGCCAGGTCCCGGATGCACCCACCGCCCTGCGTGTCGTCGAAGCATACGCCTCGCTGCCCGGACTTCGTGAGATCACGAACCGGCTGCAGCCAGGCGCACCAGCGGTTGCGGACAGGGTCCTGTTCTCCCGGGCATCGGCGGAACTTACGCCGGAAGCAATGCAGACCATCGAGTCGTTGACGGCCCTGATGCAACGCGCGCCATGGATCCATGTCCGGATCACGGGCCACAGCGACAGTGCCGGCGATCCCGGGTCGAAGGAGAAGATCGCCCTGTCGCGAGCGCAGGCCGTAGCATCGGCATTGGTCGTCCGCGGCATCGCCGCCGGCCGCCTCGTGAGCACCGGTGCCGGCGCGGCACCGGCCGGTACTGAAGTGCAGTATGCGGACAGTCTGAACAGGTGCGTGGTGTTCACGCTCATTCCACCTTCTTCCGGCCCGACCCCATGATGCTCGCGAAGGTCTGCATCATAGGCGAAATGTCGGTCGGTAAGACCAGCCTCATCCGCAGGTTCGTGGACCGCTCGTTCGACGATGCCTATCTGACCACCGTGGGCGTCAAGATCAGCCGGAAGCACGTGCCACCCTGTGAGAACGCAGACGCACACCCCGACGGCATCCAGCTCGTGCTGTGGGACCTCGAGGGTGGAGAGTCATTCGGCGAGATCGCATCGGCATACCTGAAAGGTGCGCGGGGAGCCATCATTGTCGGCGATGTGACGCGCCCACAGACCATCGAAGCGCTGGACCGTCATGCGCGCCACTTCCTCCGTATCAATCCGAACGGCGTCATTCTCCTCGCACTGAACAAGTCCGATCTCGACCATGACCGGGACGTTCTCGTCCCCGCATCGCTCCGCGACCTGGACGCGGTGCTCCATACGTTCCATACGTCGGCACGCACCGGCGACGGGGTCGATGGTGCGTTCGTTGCACTCGCCCACCACTTCCTGACGGACACCGGTCATGGCATTGTCACCTGACCACCTGCTCACACGAGGGTCACCGGAGTTCGTGATGTTCGACACGCACTTCTGCATCCGGGAGATCTCGGCCCATGCAGCCGGCCTCGCGGCAGACCCCTCCTCTGTTGTGCCGGGGAGCGATGTGCGTGAAGGCTTCCCGGAGCTCGTGGGATCGGAAGAGGAGATCCTGCACATCGCACAGGGAGTGCGCCGGTCATGCACCGTGCGATCGATCGCGCGCCACAGTGCCGGGGCGGAGCCGCTGTACGTGGATGTGCGCATTCTTCCGGGCCCGGGCATCGGTGATCCCCTGCTGGTCCTGACCATTGAAGATGTGACCCCGTGGATGGTGGAGATCCAGCGGAAGGCACAGACGTCGAATGATGCGGTGCTTCTCATCCAGGCGATGACGGCATCCAAAGATTACATCGAGAACATCCTCGACGCGATGGCGGACATGCTGATCGTCACCTCGGCGGAGGGGACCATCAGTGCTGTGAACCGTGCCGCATCGGTGTTGACCGGATATGCCACGCCGGACCTGATCGGCAAGCCCATCACCTTCCTGCTGCCGGATGAACCGACGGTTCCCCCGGCATCGGGAGGGAACGGCATACCGGTGGAGCGGCACTGCCGCGCACAGAATGGCGTAATGATCCCCGTGAGCTTCACGCGGTCGCCGCTGGGGGCCGGCGAGCATGTCATTCACGGCGTGGTCTTCCTCGGGCGCGACCTTCGCGAACAGAAGCGTGCCGAAGAGCGCATTTCACGGCTCGAATCGGAGAACCACTCACTCCAGGAGGCGCTGCAAACGAACCTCCCCGGTGCCGCGATCGTATGGTCTTCACCTTCGATGAATGCGCTCATGCGTGATCTCGGGAAAGTGGCCGTCACGGACACGACCGTGCTGATCGCGGGAGAGACAGGAACAGGCAAGGAACTCATCGCACGGGAGATCCACCGCCTGAGCAGCCGGAAGGATGCGATGCTGGTCACGGTGAACTGTGCCGCGCTCCCTTCCGGACTCGTGGAGAGCGAATTGTTCGGCCATGAAAAGGGCGCGTTCACGGGAGCCCTCGCCAAACGTATCGGCCGCTTCGAGCTCGCCGATGGCGGAACGGTCTTCCTCGACGAGATCGGAGAACTCCCGCTCCCCGCACAGGCAACGCTGCTGCGCGTGCTGCAGGAGCAAACATTCGAACGGGTCGGCGGAACGGATGCGATCACCGTGAACGTCCGGGTGATCGCGGCAACGAATCGCAACCTGCTGGAGGAAGTGAAGAAAGGCACGTTCCGCGAGGACCTTCTCTTCCGCCTGAACGTCTTCCCGCTGAGGGTCCCACCGCTCCGGGAACGCACGGACGATGTTCCCCTGCTTGCTCGCCACTTCCTCAGTACGTTCTCGCGCCGCACGAACCGCACGATCACATCGATCGATCCCGACGCGGCCCGCGCGCTCAGTACGTACAGCTGGCCGGGCAATGTGCGCGAACTTGCGAATGTCGTCGAACGCGCTATGATCGTGTGTGAGGGCACGACGCTTGAGGCAAGTCACTTCGGACTCGTGGAAACGGTGCGGTCCCGCGAGGACAGGTCGGCGAGCTTTGACGAGGTCGCACGCCGCCATCTTTTGCAGACCCTCGAAGAGTGCGGAGGGGTCATTGAGGGGCCTGATGGGGCGGCGGCGAGGCTGGGATTGAAACCGGCCACCCTGCGGAGCCGGATGAAAAAATTGGGGATCTCCAGGGGAAGAGCCGGGTTCACTACAGGGCCACGGTCCGGCTGATCTTCTTCCTCCCACCACGAATCCACCGCTGTATATCGTGGACCCACGATATATCACGGCTGGTTTCTCTTGTTCCCAATGCTTTGGCGGAACTTCCCACCATACTAAAGCGTTATTCGGCAGGGGATTAGCACTCCTGTTCTCCACCCGCGTGACTCTGGCATGCCATTCGCAAGAGGGTGTATAACCTTCCCCGGTGATCCATGCTTCAACGACCGTTCCCCGCTGACGAATCCTGGCTTCGTGGGAACATGTACGGAACACCGATCGGCCCATGATGCGGTTGGCACCGGTCACCCGGTCCTCCATTCACACTACTTTCTCCACTATTGACGGAGTACATACATGAAAAAACTCGTCTACTCACTCCTGGTGCTGCTCGCGGCACATACCGCGATGGCGCAGGAGGTCCTCCCCCAGGCCCCCGGCAAGTTCAACCGCGTCGGCCGTACGGCCGTCGGTTTCCATGGTGGAGCGAACCTGTGGATGAACAACTTTGACAAGCGAGAGGTCACGGGCGGAGCAGACCTGTTCCTCCGTCACCACATCACCCGCGTCTTCTCTCTCGGTGTGATGGGCGAATATTCGAAGCTGAAGGCAAAGAACAGCACGATCGTCCCGACGGATGTTGCTCTGAGCCACTCCTTCATCAGGGCCGAAGGATGGAGCGCTGATGTCATGGGCTGGCTGCACTTCAGTCCCGGCAGCACGTTCTCCCCGTACCTGTATGCCGGCGTCGGCCAGTTCTGGTACGAGCGCACCGCCGAAGGCGAAGCCGGTGTGCCGAACAACGAGACCCAGCACACCATCCACATCCCGGTCGGCATCGGCGGCGAGTGGGCCTTCTCGAAGGCCGGCGCATTCAACTTCGAGCTCGGCGCGCGCATCATGGACAAGAAGACCGACTTCCTCACGGATGGCGGCAAGAAGCCCCCGCTCGGCATGGACTGGTATCCCACCGCGCGCGTTGGTGTTGCCCTGTACATCGGCAGCAGTGACGATGACGATAACGACGGGGACGGACTGACGAACGGTTACGAGAAGAGCATCGGTACGTCGATGGACAAAGCGGACACGGACGGTGACGGACTGAATGACTACGAAGAGATCGTGAAGTACAAGACCAAGCCGCTCGCCGCCGACACGGACGAGGACGGCCTGAAGGACGGGGACGAAGTGATCACGTATCGCACTTCCCCGATGGAGAAGGACACGGACCGTGACGGCCTGAGCGACGGCGAGGAAGTTGCGTCGCTGCGGACCGATCCGTTGAAGGCCGATACGGATGCCGATGGCCTGACCGACACCGAAGAAGCCCGCACGACGAAGACCGATCCGCTGAAGGCCGATACGGACGGCGACGGCCTCAATGATGCGGCCGAACTCCGCACGCACAAGACCAATCCGCTCAAGGCCGACACCGATGCCGGTACCGTGAACGACGGTGCGGAGATCACCCGCGCCTCCAACCCGCTCGACCCGGCAGACGATGTCCCGAAGGCGGCAGCGCCGACGGTGGAAGTCGGCAAGGCGATCGTGCTCGAAGGCATCGTCTTCCAGACATCGAAGGCGGTCATCGAAGGGCAGTCCGAAGCAACCTTGAATCAGGCATACGACGTGCTGGCCAACAATCCGGAGATCGCCGTGGAGATCCGCGGCTACACGGACAACGTCGGTAAGGCCGCCGCGAACCAGAAGCTGTCGCAGCGCCGTGCAGAAGCCGTGAAGGCTTGGCTCGTCGCAAAGGGCATCGCTGCCTCCCGCATCGGCGTCAAAGGCATGGGTGCCGAGAACCCGATCGAGGACAACGGTACGCCGGAAGGCCGCGCGAAGAACCGCCGCATCGAGTTCTTCCGCGTGAAGTAACCTCCGCACCACCGGGTGATCACGGTGGCGCAGGGTGATCCCGAACATGGTCGGGAGATGCATGCAACAAGGCCCGTCCCGTGAACGCGGGACGGGCCTTTCGCTTCCCCGCGAGACCTCCACAGCACATCATGGCTCCACGACATACCGTGGACAGGAGGCGGCGCGTGACAGGATGTGCGGTCACGATTCCTTGCGCAGAGGGTATCTGACAGGGGATTTGCAGTTGCTTTCCAGGATGGAGACGTTGGCACGGTCTTCGCAATAGCTCTCAACACACTTCTCAACCACGACGGAGCTTCTTCATGAAACGATTCGGATTCTCACTCCTTCTGCTCATCGCTACGCACGTTGCGATGTCGCAGGAAGCACTTCCGCCGCGCCCCGGCGATTTCAACCAGGTCGGCCGTACGGCGATCGGACTCCATGGTGCAGCGAACATGTGGATCAATGATCTCGATCAGCGCAAGATCTCGATCGGCGGCGATATCTTCATCCGCCACCACATCACCCGGCACTTCTCCCTCGGCGTCATGGGTGAGTATGTGACCCTGAGCTCGGAGAACGGAAAGATCAATGCGGCGGATCTCGTCCTGAAGCATTCAACGATCAAGGCAAGCGGACTCGCCGCGGACGTCATCGGGTGGGTGCACTTCTCCCCTGGCAGCACCTTCTCACCGTATGCCTATGCCGGCATCGGCGGGTTCTACTATGAGCGCACAGCGGAAGGCGACGCAGGAGTCCCGAACGACGGCACATTCCATTCCGTCCACGTCCCGATCGGGGTCGGTGCCGAGTTCGCGCTGTCGAAGACCGCCACCCTGTCGGCCGAGGTCGGGGCACGCATCCTGGACAACACCACAGAGTTCCTGCCCACGGGCAGCAACAACATGCTGGGAACGGATTGGTATCCGACCGCACGTGTCGGTCTCGCCTACTATCTCGGTTCGAGCGATGACGACGACAATGACGGCGACGGCCTGACCAACGGATACGAGAAACGCATCGGCACCTCGATCGACCTGGCCGACACCGATGGCGATGGGCTGAACGACTATGAAGAGGTCGTGAAGTACAAGACCGGTCCGACCACGGCCGATACGGATGGCGATGGCCTGAAGGACGGCGAGGAAGTGATCACGTATCGCACCTCCCCGGTGGAGAAGGACACAGACCGTGACGGCCTGAGCGACGGCGAGGAAGTTGCGTCGCTGCGCACCGATCCGTTGAAGGCTGACACGGATGGCGATGGGTTGAGCGATGCCGAAGAAGTCCGCACGACGAAGACCGATCCGCTGAAAGCCGATACTGATGGCGATGGCCTCAACGACGCTGCTGAGGTTCGCACGCACAAGACCAACCCGATGAAGGCTGACACGGATGGCGGCACGGTGAACGACGGCGCGGAAGTTGCCCGCGGCTCGAATCCGCTCGTTGCCGGTGACGATGTTCCGAAGCCGGTGGTCCCGACGGTGGAAGTCGGCAAGGCCATCGTGCTCGAGGGCATCGTCTTCCAGACGTCGAAGGCGGTCATTGAAGGACAATCCGAAGCGACCCTGAACCAGGCGTACGACGTGCTGGCCAACAATGCGGAGATCGCTGTCGAGATCCGCGGCTATACGGACAACGTCGGCAAGGCGGCCGCGAACAAGAAGCTGTCGCTGCGCCGTGCCGAAGCCGTGAAGGCGTGGCTCGTGGCCAAGGGCATTGCTGCCTCCCGTATCGGCGTGAAGGGCCTCGGTGCAGAGCACCCGATCGAAGACAACGGTACGCCGGAAGGCCGCGCGAAGAACCGCCGCATCGAGTTCTTCCGCGTGAAGTAAGATGTGCCGGTGGGGCGCCGCCCACATGGCGGCGTCCTCGCCGAACTCAATCAATACACACAGATATCTCTTTGGAAGGAACGACCATGGGTCTTCTCGATTCGATCACCAATCAGGTCCTCGGCGGCGGCAAATCCCAGGACGCTCTCATTAGCGCAGTCATGAAGGTCCTCAGCAGCCAGGAAGGCGGCATCGCAGGACTCGTACAGCAGTTCTCGGGTGCGGGATTGGGTGACATCATCAACTCGTGGGTCGGCACGGGTGCCAACATGCCCGTCACCCCCGCGCAGCTGCAGAAGGGTCTCGGCGCCAACGCCATCGGACAGATCGCCCAGCAGGCCGGACTGTCGAAGGACGATGTCGTGTCGCAGTTGTCGAAGGTCCTCCCCCAGGTCATCGACAAGCTGACGCCGAACGGTGCCTTGCCGCAGGGTGACCTCATGTCGCAAGGTATGTCTTTGCTGAAGGGCTTGATGAAATAGGACGTCGTCAGGTACCGTAAGCAACGAGGCCCGTCCCGCTCTGCGGGGCGGGCCTTCGTGTGTTCGGGCACTCTGCGCGGGGATCGTCCTCGTTCCCCTACCTCTCTCCGGTATACCCCGCTTCGCGTTCACGTGCCCGTGCGTCCCAGACGGGGAGGACGTTCTTCTCGAACGCGTCCTTTTCTGCCCGTGCCCCGGCGATATCCAGACCGATGTACCGTTGGGCCTTCTCCTTGGTCGCAACATCGGGAAGGGCAAAAGGTTCGAGCACTCCCCGGCGGGCAAGAATGCGCACGAGTTCTGCGTGAGCTTCCTGCGCCTTCTGGATGGAGGTCCCGAGTGCCCGCAACGCCTCCGCCGGCGAATGGAATCCCATACCGTTGGCGGCGGCCACCCAGTCCCACCGCCACTGGGCATGACGGATCAGCGTGAGGACGGGCTTCATCTCATCCTCCGTGGCGCCTTTCTTCCATGCATACTCGGCCTCCAGGTGCGACCGCACCAGCGCATCCTCGGCGAGCATCAGGAGTTCCCGGACACGGTCTTGCCGATCATTGACGTTGCGTGTGAGTTCCTCTTCCGACTCGCGGTGGCATACCTGGCAGGAGCCGGCGATATTTGCCAGTGGGCTCCGCATCCAGTGGTTGGAGAATTTCACGCCCCCTTCACTCTTGTACGGCATATGGCAATCGGCGCAGGAGATCCCGCGCTGCGCATGGATCCCCGTACGGAACAACTCGTAGTCCGGATGCTGGGCCTTCAGCACAGGAGTGCGGCTCAGGGCATGGATGAAATCCACATGGCCGATGGAGTCGTAGTATGCCTCCATCGCATCTGGCGAGAACCCTTTGTCCCATGGGAAGGTCAGATACTTCTCCGTCTTCCCCTTGAAGTAGTACTCGACATGGCACTGTGCGCACACGAGCGAACGCATTTCCTGGTGCGTCGCCTCCTCGATACTCTTTCCCTGCCGTTGGAATGCCTCGGCGAGGGCAGGCCGCGTGATCCGGAGATTCATGGTCTTCGGGTCGTGACAGTCCTGGCAGCCGATGTGGTTCACGATCTCCGGGCCAAGGTCTGCCCATGACGACTTATAAAACGCCGCGGCCCCCATCCTGCTCATGACGCGCGGAACATCGGTGCTCTTGCAGGTCCAACAGGTGGCCGGCTGAGGAACTCCGGTCCTGAGCGTCTTGCGGATGTCGTCGATGGCATAGTAGTGTCCCCGCGCCTGGTTGTAGTCGCGTGAGAACGCGTACCCGGCCCAGAGGATCACCGGCCGGGGGTCCTCGGCAAGGATATCACGCATCCGTGACCCTCCGTATTTGCTCGAGAACCCCGTGTCCCGCGTGGCGATGTAGGATTCATATTCGCGCGGATAGTTCTCGCCCCAGACGCTGTTCCTCGGTTCCCACTCGGGGATGGCGCGGACCGGCTGGAGTTGGATCCCCTGTTCAGCGCGGCGCTCGATGATCGAAGCACCGAACAGTCCCGCAAGGAACACGACGGCCACCGTGGCCGCGAACAACACCCAGCCCGTCCATGGCTTCATTCTGACCAAATCCCTGAGCGTCGACATATCTACCTCCATGAATGGATCAATGACATCATTTCATTTCCTCTCCTGCCCTGCGCCGCCTACAAGCCATGGCGGGACGACAGGCGACAATCGGGGCACCCGTGCGTACGGCGCGGAGGCGAGGCTGTTCACGGTGCCGTGGGGGGTCTCCCTGTGACAGCTCCAGCACAGCAAGCCCTGGCCATGACGGGAACCATCGAAGGTCACGGTACCGACTGCCACGCGGTCAAGGAGATGCTCGTGGCATCGGATGCAATTTTCCTGCACGACGGTCTTGCCTGCTTCACGTATCTGGATGACCTGGGGTTCGAGCCGGAATGTGAACACGTAGGCGTGCCTCATCCCATCCTGGGCCTTGAAGGCGTAGGTGCGGAAGACATTGTCGTGCGGCACGTGGCAGTCGACGCATGTGGCGAATCTCCCGTGACTGCTGTGCTGCCACGTTGCGTACTGGGGCGACATCACGTGGCAATTCACGCAGGTGACGGGATCGCTGGAGAGGTAGGACGTCGCGTTCGATGTATGGAGCACGAACAGCCCGATGCCGCACAGGACGCCGAGGGAAAGGATCACCGGAAGCTTCCACTGGGGCGGCGGAAGCAGCGCGCGGAGAACCGCGCGGGATCGGTCAACAAGGGACGGGTGCATGGGCCACCTCCGGGCAAAGGTTCACGCTGTCAATATCAGACATTTTTATCTGATATTCAAGTCCCCGGCCATGAGCGTGGACGTGGCCTCCGATGAGCGCGCACGCGAACGCTGTGGAATATCCCGGGGAGTGCTATCAGAGCTGATGCCCGAGGCGCCGCAGCGTTTCGCGCACTCCTTCTTCATTCGTCCTCGGCACATACCCGAACCGCTTGTTGAACTTCGACGAATCCACCACGTACTCGCGGTCATACTGGTACAGCATCTCCGCACTCTCTCTGAGGACAGGCATGAAGAGTCCGAGGGCCCGTACTCCCCACGCAGGGATGACCTGTAATGCTGGCTCGGCCTTGAGGTGTTCGGGCAAACAACGCCACCCATTGCTTGCCGGTCAGCACCCCGGAGTCCACAGGCAGGTTCCAGATCTGGTTGTAGGTATCATCCGAGATACCCAGGAGTGCCGTTCCGAGCGCAAGCTCAGGCGTATATCCCATCGTGTGCACGACGTTGGCATTGCAGAACCATTGGGCCTTTTTTCCGGCGGCCAGATTGCTGTACACCATGATCATCAGCGCACTGGTATGCTTCACCGGACCGTAGAAGTCGGGTGCCCGTGCAATGATCGCCCGCACGCGCCCCTTGTCAGCCGCATCAAGCAGCATCCGCTCGACCCCCGCACGGATCTCGCCTTTCCGGCTTGTCGGGCTGACGGGCGAATCCTCCGTGATCCTCCTGACGTTATCGCCGCCGATCGAATACACGTTGCTGAAGAAGACCAGTTTCGCACCGTACCGCGCGCTGGCATCGATCACATTCGTCATCAGGGCGGGCCATTGAACCTTCCAGACCGACGCCGCATACTGCAACCCGATCGTGAGATAGCACACCTCGCTCCCCTTCACTGCCCGGTCCACCTGCGCCGGATCCAGAAGGTCGGCCTGACAGAGTTCATCGGAGGGATTCACGGACTTCGGGTTACGGCTCACAAGCCGTACACTCTTCTTATGGTCCGCAAGGGCCCGGGCGAGTTCGGTGCCAATGGCTCCGCCAGAGCCGAGGATGGTATGCATGGGGTAACCTCTCAGGCAGTGATGATGACCTGGCCGCCCAGGGCGTGGATAACCAGGACCAACGAACGAGGTTCACAAAGATACGATGGAGGGTACGAATATCCAAACGGATCAGGAGAACCCACCGGCCCCGGGACGCCCTCTGCCTCTCGCGGCTCCACGGTATGTCGTGAGACACCCGTGAGCATCGCGGCCGCGACATGAGGCCACCCCGCAATCACCTTGAATCACAGGTGAAAAGAACGATCACGCTCGTCCGGACCGTGGCACGACTTTGGCAAGCGTATTCCTATCGCCCGATCGGACTTCGGACAGGTTGTTCGATTCAGAGGCGAGCAGACGAATACTATGATGGTTGAGGCCGCAACCGGCCATAAAGGGATCGCAATGGGTTTCCTCGACAGTCTCACGTGGCAGGTATTGGGTGGCGGCGCATCACAGGTCGCACTCTACAATGCCATCATGGACATGATCGGCAGGCACCCGGGTGGGCTGGCCGGTGTCGTAGCGCAGTTCAACGAAGCCGGGCTCGGCGAGCTCATGGGGTCGTGGATAGGCACCGGTGCCAATACGGCGACAAAGGAACAGATCCGGACGGGTCTCGGTGAAACAGCGGTGCAGGGCATCGCCATGCAGACGGGCCTGACCGATGACGCTGCGCTGACCCGCCTCGCAACACTTCTTCCGCGGTTGATCGACACGTTGACGCCGAACGGTGTTGTTCCGGCGATCGGCCCCGCTCCGAACCGGCTCACATTCCTTGCGGGGCTGGCGTTATAGACGGCGGTGCACCCGTAAATTCCAGGTCACACCACGGGTTGGCGGATGATCGTCTTCAATTTCTCCGGGGCGGTACGCCGCGGATCGCCGAAGTAGATCTCATGGTGCTTGCCGCGCAGGCGCAGTCCTTCATGGGCAATATGGTCGTGCAGCTGCGCGACCGTCGGACCTTCGGTGCTGAACGGGCCGACGTGAAGGATCTGAGCGCTCTTCCCTTCTTCGAAGGCCTCCAGCCGCTCCCGGCCAATCGACGCAAGGGGCTTCTTCTTCCGTAATTTCACCACAGCCTCGGCATGCAACGCCGGCGTGATGACCTCCGGCTGGAGGATCATCACCGTCCACTCCCAGAGGTCCTTGCGGTCGAGTGAGAACTGCGCCATATCCTTCGTCCACCACAACCCTTCGAGCCCCATCACGGGATAGTCATACGTCTTCTTGTCCAACTTCAACATGAACTTGAGCGTGTACGACAGCGAGAAAAGGAGTTCGCACGCCTCGCTGAACGCGGGCGACGTGTTCGGATCACCCTCCCCATCCACCATGAGAAAGGTGAATGCAGGGACATCGATGATGGATACAATCCCACGACGCTGGGTGTAGTAGGGCTTCACCTTCAACTTCAGATCTATCGTTCTCATCGTCCGCTCCCCCCAGGGTTTGAAGAGGCATGCAGATGTCCATCACGAAATGCCCCTCGGGGTCATCATCCGGAGTCGAATGGTAGATCTCGAAGCAGGGCGAATCGGACGGCTCGAACCCGCTCTGCGGAAGCCACCCCTCATAGAGTTCCTTGTACGCCCCCTGGATCTCCGCGGCCGTCCCATCGAAGGGTGCAACGGCATGCCTTCCGCCCGGCAGATCCATCACGCCGATGTCTCCTGGCGGGTCGAGGTCTGCAGGGATCGAGACACACGCATAGTAGCGACACTTGTTCACCGGTGTGATCTCCGGGTCGTCGAATGAAACACCTATCATCTCACCCCGATCAAGCAATCCGAGCGGTCCGGCCCAGGAACAGAGCCGATCCCACGCCCTACCGATCGCTTCCGTGCCGTACCCCTCGAGGTTGGCGACGTATGCAACGTGACGCAATGGTGCGTCTTTCACCGTGACATTCATAGGCCTCTCCTGTCTGATGTTGGCGACAGGAGCAAGATACGCATTGGCTTCGGCCGCGTCTTTGCCGTTCTTGCCATCGATTGTGCAGTTCTTGCGATTCGTCCGGAACGCACGCGGTGACGTACCGAACCGCTCGCGAAATGAGCGCGAGAACGCGGCCGGCGACGGGAACCCGCATGCAAGACCGATCTGGGTGATGGACCGTGACGGGCTCACCAGGAGCAGTGATGCTGCGCGTTCAATGCGCACACGCTTCACAAAGCTCAGGGGCGTTTCGCCGACGATCGATTGGAAGACACGATGAAAGTGGAACGGCGAGAAACAGGATTCGCGCGCGAGCACGCTGAGGGAAAGATCATCGGCGATGTGCTGCTCGACGTAGTGCAGCACCCGGTTGATGCGGGATCTGTATTCCGCGACGGATGGCGATGACATGGTGACGGGGGACATGGAGGATACGTTCATCCTGCCGTTCACGGGGCACCGGTGATCCGCGAACGGCAGGATACTGAAGGAATCTACGGGTTACCAGGAGGGAAAGCAACGCATGCAACTACTCCAGCAGCTGGAACACCTCCCGCCTCCCGGTCTGCCACATCTCGGTGTAATTGGACATCTCCTCGGCGACCTTCGGGTCCATGGTCGGGTTCATCTTCCCTGTCCGGTACTCCTCCATGTGCCGCTCGAACTCGGAAAGGTCCTTCACCGTCATTTCGAGCACGACGGTGTTGTACGGCCCTATCAGATCGGTCATGACCCGCGCCTGGGGTTCATTCCCGAAGACTTTGCTGAACAACCGGGCGAGCTTGGTCGCCTGACCGGGTTTTGCCGTGAACACATCCCGAACGATGAGCATCGGTGCTTCCCTCCCTGCTGATCCGTGTGGCCCCTGCTGCACCATCCCCGCCCCTCCGTCTTCCACCCCCCGGGGTTCCTCTCCGGGGCATCCGGTTGATGCGGGATCCCCGTTGTATCGAGAACACCGCTCGTGGGATTTTGATTCCCGCACACGCCGGGAGGCATCTCGTGGTCAACAGCTGAATGTCAGCACGCTTTCGTCCCCTCCACCGCTTTCCATGACGAACTTCCCTCCCAGTTGCTCGCTGAGGACGTTGACGAGGAAGAGTCCGAACCCTTCCGACGCGGGGCGATCGGCGACTCCGGGAAGGCCGATGCCATCGTCCGTCATGGTGAGCGTCACCAGGCCGACATCCCGCGTGATACGGATAAGGATCTCACCGCCATCGCGTCCCACGGAAGGCATATTTCAAGGCATTGGTCAGCAGTTCGGTGATGATGATCCTGAACGGGAAGAGCTGTTTTGAGCCGAGGTCGAAATCGTCGATCCGGGTGGCGATCCTGATCCTCTGATCATCGGGGAAGAGTGCGGCAGCCGCGCCGACGAGCCCTTCCACGAACGGCTTCACGGACGCAGCAACGTGGTCAGTGCTGTTGAGCAGTTTCTCATAGAGGACCCGCATCGTGCTGACGCGGGCGATCGCGTCCTGCAGGATGGCGATCGCAGCCGGATCGGTCACCGAGCGGGATTGCATCGTGAGCAGACTGGCGATCGAGGTGATGTTGTTCCTGATCCTATGATGGACCTCTTTGATCAGCAACGTTCTCGGCCAATTGCTGATCGATCCGCTTTTCCGCACGCTTGCGCGCCGTGATGTCCCGTGCCGACCCCACCACACCGATGAGGGTTCCTTCATCATTGAGCAGTGGTGCCTTGTGGACATCCAGATACAGGAAGATCCCCTTGACATTGCCGTATTCGTTGAATTGCATCTCCTTCATATTGTTCAGTGTGACCGTGTCGGAATCGGCGCAGAGCTCGCCAAAGGTATGCCAGGTGGGATCATCCTGGGATGGCTTGCCCGCTCACGCAGCGCAAAGAACATGTCGGTCTTGCCGATCGGTTCGGAGGTATCTTTCGCATTCAGAAGATGCTTGCAGACGGCGGTGTTGGCGAAGATGTATCGCTTGTCCAGGTCCTTTGCCCAGAGCATATCCGGCATCGTATCACTCATCAGCCGGAGGAGCGAGAAGAGGCTGTGGTGCTTCTCCTCGCTCTCGCGCAGGATCTTCCCGCGTCCTGCCGATCCAGAACGTTCACCAGCATCTCCGCATAGACATGCAGGAGCATCTGCTCGTCCCGGGAGTACGTATGAGGCGTCCGCACCGAATCAAAACCCACGAAGCCGATGCACGCGCCCCCCCTCATCAGCGGGATATTCAGGAGACTCTTGATGTCCTGTGACGCAAGGAGATCCCTCTGGCTGCCCGGCGGGAGGTCCGTGGCGAACGGCACATGCACGATCTCGCCACGGTCAAGGGCCTGCACCCAGGGATCGACCACGCTGAACGGCACCTGCTGCAGTATGCCGATCTGGGGGGTGATCCCCTCTCTGCACCATTCGAAGGTATTGTTGCCGGAATAGGCGGCACGATCGAATCCGAACACATAGGCGCGATCAGCGCCCACAAACTCCCCCAGCTTCGCAAGAGAACCCTGTATCGTGGCGCCGAGCGTGTGCAACGGCTGATTGATGAAACCTGTCGAAAGCTCGATCAGCAATTCACGGAGCCGGGTCTCGTGACGGAGACGCCCCTTTGCCAGCGTCTGCCCGGTAATGTCGCTGCCGTAGAATGACGCGCCGACGACCTGGCCATCGACAACGATCGGATTGACGGCCACCTCGATGTAGATCCCTGCGCCCCCGAATTCGACCTTATCTTCGAAGACGAAATGCTCGTTGTTGATCGCCCGTTCATAGCGTTGCCTCCAGGTCTCGCGCAACGGGGCAGGCAAGAGCTCGAGGATATTCACACCGACCCGGAGTTGCACACCGAATGTCTTGAGATATTCCCGGGCGAAGAGTTCATTGACGTACAGGATGTTGTACTCCCGGTCGATCGCCCAGATGCTGCCGAGCGAATTCTCGATGATCGCTTTCAAATATGCTTCGCGCTCCCGGAGGAGCTGGGCCGTCGCGCGGAGTTCCTGTTCGCGCTCCTTACGCCCCGTGACATCGCGCGCAACCGCGATGACGACCTTCTGGCCGAAGTAGGTCCCGGGAGAGAGCGTCACTTCTTTCGGGAATGCGGTACCATCGGCCCTTCGGCCCCAGAACTCGATCGTCTGTGGTTCGCCATGGAACGCCCGCGCATGGATGGCCGGGAGCTGGGCGAGGTCGTTCATGCCGGGCGCGGCAAGGAAGTCCGGTGTGCGACCGATGACCTGTGTGCTCGGGAATACCATAGAAGTCCATCGATCGTTCATTGATATCGAGGAACACGCCCCTCTCGTCCTGCACATAGATCGCTTCTGTCACGCTGTTGATCATCCCTTTGTAGGTCTCGTGGGAGAGCCGGACCGCACGATTTGCCTCGAAGAGCCGGAACGCCATACGGATCGACGCGTTGAGGACAACGTAGCTTGAGTCTTTGACGACATACCCGTAGGAGGTGATCCGTTCCACCTTCTCCACGACGACAGGTTCCGTATGCGAGGAAAGGAAGACGACCGGCAGGTCGTGGTCCTTCAGAATGCGGGCAGCAGCCTCTGTGCCATCGATCCCCGGTCCAAGGTCGATGTCCATGAGGACAAGATCGATACCGGAAGTTACCCGTACCATCTCGATCGCCTTCTCACCGGTGCCCGCGATCAGGACTCTGTAGCCATAGCCCTCAAGCGCCAACCGCTCGGCCTGTGCAATGAGGACTTCGTCCTCGACAAGGAGGAGGGTCTTCTGGGTGGGATCGGCCATGACGTGCTACTTCCTTGCTGGAGTTTCGATGTGCGTGGATCGATGGGATGTGGCCGGACAGACACAGCGGAGGGCATCGTCTCCAACAGATCGGAGTGATGGTTTGTGGGGTGCACATTCGCGACACACCCCGGACTCCGCGTGAGTAACCCCAACCGTTGCTGAAGATTCACAACAGATACAGGACGGGCATCTGCAACGCAATATACCCCGAGTGGTACGTTTTGTCAACGAAAAACGGATCGCCTGCGCCAGAACTCACTTCGTTGGTCCACCACCTCTTCCAGCGCGACGCCATCGGCCGCTCTAGCGGCCGGACCCTTCGAGTTCTTCGTAGATCGACAACAAGTTCTGATGTGCAGCACTGGTCTCGATGAGCCCGCGCCGCGGGCGGTCGAGGTCCAGGATGATGTACACGGTCATGACGGTCATCAGCGAATAGCTCAGGAGCACGACCCAGTCGATCTTCCTTGACTTGTTCGCATACCCCACGATGAAGCTGCCGGCAAAGCACAGCACGAAAAGCAAGGCGAGGATCGGATCGGGGACGTGTCCCCTGCGCGCATCCTCACGCCGTGCCTCCGCATCGATCACGGCATTGATCGCGGGAAGCATCTGGCTGGACCGCAGCGACTCCCCGCTCGAGCGTGCGGCCTCCGCCGCGCGGCGCCAGATCCTGCCCGCCATCGCGTCAGCCTGCTGACGCGCGGCTCTGATCAGGTCCTCATCCGTCTGCGCTTCGTAATAGGCAACCCTCGTCTCGATATACTCCTTGAAGTCTGCGCGGAACAACGCCCGCAATGAATCGGGGTACAGATCCGCCCGCCAGATCGCCGTTTCGATGGCATTGCTCTCGGTCACGAGCAGGTCCCGGTGACGTGCAAAATCCGTTGCCGACTGATTGACGGTGAATGCGAGGAGCAGCAGAAAACAGCCCCAGCAGCGCCCCTTCGAGTGGCCCCAGGCCGCCTGGTTCGAATGCAGGGTCATGCTTGATCCGGTAGTTGCGCACCTTGAGCCCGGCCATGTAGGCCAGGTTGATGCCGACGAACAACCCGACCGCCAGGACAACCGCAGGGATAGTGTACAGCATGGATCACGCCTTACAATTATTGACCGTTCAGGACAGGAGTAAAAAAGGTAGGTTCATCCACCCGCATTGTCAAGAGGCGCGCCGGGGCGCCGTTGTATCTCTCTCCCCCTTTCTCTACTTTCATGGAACGATCGTCCGGGATCCCCACCGGGCTGTTCCTCAGGCACTTCGCTGTTACTCAGGACCCATATGAAATCGATACACCGACGTGGTTCGCTTGCCGTCGCGCTGTGCTGTCTGGTCATGGCCGCCCCGGCCGGCGCGGCCACCGCGCCCTCTCCCCTTCGGGTCGCCAGACTCTCCTGCGACCACGCCGTCAACCCCATTGCCGTTGATCACCCGAAGCCGGTGCTCGGATGGGTCCTGAGATCGGAGCAGCGCGGCACGCGGCAGAGCGCATATCAGGTACTGGTCAGCCGGGACCAGAGTTCACTCCGGAGTGGTATCGGAGACCTCTGGGACAGCGGAAAAATGTCTTCGGAGAACTCCACGGATGTGATGTACGCGGGTCTGCCGCTCTCCTCAGGCACACGGTGCTTCTGGCAGGTCCGCGTGTGGGACGAGGCCGGCCGGCCGTCGGCATGGAGCGAACCGGGATGGTGGCAGGTGGGTTTGCTGGATCCATCGGACTGGCATGCCCGATGGATCTCGGCTGCGCCCGCGGAAACCGCAGCCGCACCTCTCTTCCGGCGCGAGTTCTCCCTGCCCGCAAGGGTCGTGCGCGCTACCGCGTATGTCTACGGCCTGGGATGGCATGAACTGTATCTGAACGGGCACAAGGTGGGCGATCAGGTGCTGGCCCCGCCCAACTCCCACTACGATCGCCTCAATTTCTACGATAGCCATGATGTAACTGCGGTCCTGAGGCAACACGGCAATGCTGTGGGCCTCATGCTCGGTGGTGGATACGATTCCTCCTATTCCAGGTGGGGCTGGAAATGGGAAGGCTCCAAACAGTTCATCGTCCAGATCTGCATCGATCTCGCGGATGGCTCGTACCAGGAGATCATCTCGGACGGGCAGTGGCGTTCCCATGAAAGCCCGAT
The DNA here is from genome assembly GCA_016707525.1 of Ignavibacteriota bacterium. Classification (NCBI taxonomy): domain Bacteria; kingdom Pseudomonadati; phylum Ignavibacteriota; species Ignavibacteriota bacterium. The sequence continues at coordinate 23,777 of JADJHP010000015.1, read as the reverse complement.
CACATCATGCGGCATCTACAGCGGTGAGACCTACGATGCCCGCAAGGACCCGGACGGCTGGACCACGTTTGGCTTCGATGACCGGTCGTGGACACCGGTCGTGGTGGCCATGCCACCGGGTGGACGCCTCGTCGCCAACACGCTCCCTCCCCTCCGCGTTATACGGACCATCACGCCTGTCAGCATCACCGAACCCCGGCCGGGCGTGTTCGTTGCCGACATGGGGCAGAATTTCGCCGGCTGGGTACGCATTCACATGCAGGGACAGCGGGGCGACACCGTGCGGTTGCACTACAGCGAACTGATCGATTCCACGGGCATGATCGACCCCTGGACCAATCGCATCGCACGAGCAACGGACATCTACGTCTTCAAGGGCGAGGGGACGGAAAGCTACGAACCACGGTTCACCTACCACGGCTTTCGGTATGTGGAGATCACCGGGCCACGCAACAAACCAACGGCTGCAATGGTCGAAGGCCGCGTGGTGCACGCCGACTTCGGCAACGAGGGCTCGTTCACGTGTTCGGACACGATGCTCAACCGGGTGGCGCAGAATTTCCGGTGGAGCATGGTGAGCAATTTCATGTCCTTCCCCACCGACTGTCCGATGCGGAACGAACGGACACCATGCTCCATGGATTCCCGCGTCTACGAAGACGCCGCGATGTATCTCTTCCCCATGTACCGCTACTACCGCACCTGGCTCAGGAACAGCCGGGGTGTGTATGGCAATCCGGATTGGGACGGAGATCAGGTGCTGCTGCCATGGCGTTTGTTCCGGTGCTATGGGGACACCGCCATCCTCCGTGAGAACTATGCCACGATGCGGGCATACGTGGATACCATCGCACGGCGCACTCCCGATCTGATCTATCGTGGAGGCTATGGCGACTTGTGCGCACCGAACAAGGGGACATGGGAATCGTATTTCAGCAACGTGGCTCCGGTGAACACTGCCGTGTTCTTCCAATGCGCGGATGCCGTGGCGAACGCTGCGTCGGTGCTGGGCGACACATCGGGTGCGGCAGCGTATCGTGCATTGGCCGAGGCGATCCGTCTCGCATACAACGCCGCGTTCTTCCATCCTGACCAGGACACCTATGGCAACGGTTCGCAGACCGAGGACATCCTCCCACTGGCGTTGCACATCGCGCCACCCGACCGCAGGGAGAAGATCGCAGATCATCTGGCGCGGACGATCGTCGTGGACAATGACGGCCATCTCGACACCGGCATCACCGGCACGGAGATCATCGGCGATGTCCTGTGCGATCACGGGTATGGCGATCTGGCGGTGCGGGTCTTCACGAATGACACCTACCCCGGGTTCGGTCATCAGGTCCGACTTGGCGCCACGACCACCTGGGAACAGTGGGATCCCGTGGGAGGAATGAACTCGCACAATCACGCCATGTTCAGCGGCGCATCGGCAACGTTGTACTCGCGCTTCGGCGGCATACAACCGGTGGGAGCCGGTTATCGCAGATTCATGGTGAAGCCAACCGTGACCGATCCGCTGTCGTGGGTGCGCGTCAGCATCGAAACTGTGAGGGGACGCATCCGGTCCGCATGGCACCGGCAGGGAACGGACTTCACACTTGAGGTGGAAGTCCCGGTCGGCGCAGAAGCGGAAGTGCACGTACCGGTTGACGCCTCAGCGACAGTCCTTGAGAGCGGTGTGCAAGCAGCGATGGCACCTGGTGTGAGGTATCTTGGCAGGCGCGATCAGACAGAGGTCTATGCTGTCGGCAGTGGCGTGTACAACTTCAGTTCCCGCCGGTAGTTCCGCGGTCCGGTCCATTCCGACACGTTGTGGGCTGCTCGCGGAGTTTGTTCATAGCAGCGTCCTGTCGAGCGATCTGTACTGTATCGCTTCGCCGATGTGTTCCGGCAGGATCGCTTCGCTGCACCCGAGGTCGGCGATGGTCCGAGCGACCTTCAGGATCCGGTCGTAAGCTCGGGCAGAGAGGCCGAGCTTTGTATCGCCAATTTCAGCAGTTCCTCGCCTGCGTCATCGATGCGGCAGAACTGCCGGATCTCCCTGGACTGCATATCAGCGTTCGCGAACAACCCGGAATGCCCATCGAAACGCCGTGCCTGCGCCTCGCGGGCCAGCGTCACTCGTTCGCGGACTCTCCCCGACGGCTCGCCACTCTCCCTGCTCGCGAGCTCCCGGTACTTCACCGCCGGCACTTCGATGTGCAGATCGATACGGTCCATCAGCGGGCCGGACACGCGCATCATGTACTTCTGCACGCTCCCGGCCTGGCACGCACACTCCTTGTTCGGGTCGCCGTAGTGGCCGCACGGACACGGATTCATCGCACAGACGAGCATGAAATTGGCCGGGTACGAGACCGACAGGCGCGTCCGGCTGATGGTCACCGCGCCATCCTCCAGAGGCTGCCGGAGCACCTCCAGGGCGTTCCGCGCGAACTCCGGGAGCTCATCAAGGAAGAGCACCCCGTGGTGGGCCAGCGAGATCTCACCGGGGCGTGGCACCATGCCCCCACCAACCAGAGCAGCATCCGAGATCGTATGATGCGGAGCACGGAAGGGCCTCGTACCAACGATCGCGGCTTCAGGAGGAAGGATCCCCGCCACAGAGTGGATCTTGGTGGTTTCCAGCGCTTCGTCAAAGGTCATAGGTGGGAGGATGCTCGGAAGCCGTTTGGCGAGCATGGTCTTCCCCGAACCCGGCGGGCCGATAAGTATAATATTATGAGCACCTGCAGCCGCCACTTCAAGTGCTCGTTTAACTGTTTCCTGTCCCTTCACGTCCGCGAAGTCGGCAAGATAACCCTGATCCTGTCCGAACAGGCTGTTGATGTCCAGGCTGAGCGGTGCAAGCCGGGCATGGTCTGCGTTCAGGAATTCCGCGATCTCCTTCAGGGAAGAAACCGGGTACACGGCAACACCTGAGACCATGGCTGCCTCTTTGCCGTTCTCCCGCGGCAGGAGCATGCCACGGATCCCCATGCGCCGGGTCTCCAGTGCGATCGGGAGCACGCCATGGACCGGCCGCAGGGTGCCATCCAGCGCCACCTCCCCGAGCATCACATAGTCCTGAAGGACGTTCGCCTCAACCTGTCCGGTCGCGGCGAGAATGCCGATGGCCATGGGCACGTCGAAGGCAGACCCTTCCTTGCGAATATCAGCCGGTGCGAGGTTCATGGTGATGCGCCGGAGGGGAAATTCAAAGCCGCTGTTCCGGATGGCTGCGCTGATCCGTTCCCGGCTTTCGCGTATGGCATTATCCGGCAGCCCGACGATGGCGAACCCGGGGAGGCCCTTTTCGAGGTGTGTCTCGACCTCTACAATGTAGGCCGAAACGCCATACGTGGAGCCGGAGAGGACCTTGGAGAGCATGCGGATCCATGAGATGTGGATGACGGGGAGGACGCAGACGCGGGGGCGTCGCAGTCCGGGGCGTGTGACAACACGACGGCTCGGTTTTCCGAGGCGGGGGCGGTGCAAGGCAGGGGCCGCCACAAACTGGTCTCAAGGTCAACGTAGGGGCGGTGCGGGCGGTGCAGGGCAGACGTCAGTGTAGGCGGTGCATGCACCGCCCCTACGTAAGCATGACAGGGTCCAGGTTTCAACGGTGGACGGTCAGGGGTACACTACCCTCTCCAACACCAGTCCGTGCGCCGGAGCCGTCGTCCCGCCTGCTTTCCGGTCGCGCTTGTCCATGATCTTCTGGAACGCGTCAGGCGGGAAATACCCGCGCGCGATGTCCACCATGGTGCCAACAAGCGTCCGCACCATGCCGTGCACGAACCGGTCGGCCGCTACATGATACACCATGCCACCGGGGCGCTCTTCCCATTCGGAACGGACGATGGCACACACGCGGTTCTCCACCTCTGCCTCGTTCTTGCAGAACGAGGTGAAGTCATGCGTCCCGATCGGGGCTGTCGCGGCAACGCGGAGAAGTTCTTTGCTGAGCGGATACTTGACGAACCAGGCGGTCCGCCGCTCAAGGGCTGTGGGAGAGAATCGGATCGTGTAGCTGTACTCGCGCCGGATGGCATCGAACCGTGCGTGGAAGGAATCGGCGACATCGTCAACGGCGTGCACGCAGACATCTTCGGGAAGGAGGCCATTGAGTGCCGCGCGGATCTTCTCGCACGTCAGCACCGTGACCGTCCGAAAGCTCGCCACCTGGCCGCGCGCATGCACCCCGGCATCCGTGCGCCCCGCACCGGTGATCCGGATCTCTTCACCCGTGATCTGCCGCAGTGCCCGGTCGACCTCGTCCTGCACTGCCCGTCCGTTCTGCTGGCTCTGCCAGCCAACGAAGTCGGTCCCGTCGTATTCGAGTACGAGTTTTAACGTGCGCATTGTGGTGATTCCAGGATGCCAGGATCTGCAGGAGTGGTCTACTGCAGAGGTGCCCGCGTGCGGGACACCTCTGCAACCGCGATCCCGGTACCCTTAGAATGAATGTGCGATGGTGACAGCAACGCCATGCGGACGGAGGGCATCGCCCATCACCCGCGACGACAGATGCAGCTCTCCCAACGCATCGTCCTGAGCCCTGTTGTGCGCGATGGCGCACCGGGCGGCATTGATCGCACTGACGATGTGGTTCACCAGGATCGCGATGCCGACGAACTTGCGGTTGTTGTACATGTTCTCGCTCGCGATGCGCTGGTCCTTGTACGACAGGCGCGACGCGTCGGCATCCCACCGCCAGCTATAGCCCGCGGCCGGGTCATAGACCCGCTCCAATTCCCTGTCGCGCAGACGCTTCTCATTGTATTCCTCAACCGTCATGAAGTTGCCGAGGTCCACAAAAAAGTCGTCATCCTTTCCGCCAACATCCACACCCGCATGGGCGACGGCATACGATCGGGCATCATCGCGCAGGCCGTTGCCGTGGATCTCCACGGCGGCGTAGCCGAGCCAGAGCACCCCTTCGGCGATGAGAAAGTACTTGCCGCTGGAGAAGCCTTCCGCATACAACTCACCCATGCCCGGCAGCAACAGCGAATAGATCGCCGCAAGGCCGACGGACTTCTTCGAAGGAGCGGCCGCTTGATCCTGAAGCATGGGGGTATGGGGAACCGCGGAGAGAAGGTCCAACCGCGCTTCATAGCGTGTCAGACTCTCCGGCTCACCGGCAACAAGGGGAACAACGAGGAACAGGCCAGCAACGAACGCCCAGCACATGCGCACCATCTTCAGGCTCCTTTGTTTATGAAACCAGTACCAAAGCCCGCGGGCGTCAGCTCCTGCTGTTCTGAGAGAGTGACCGCATCACGCTGCCCCACCTGCCGTCGAAGACGTGGACCGGGGCGTTGAGCGATCGTTCAAGCTGCGGAACGGACATATCATCGAGGAACAACCCGTCCGCATTGAGAATGTCCGGAGGAAGAAGGACCAGGTGCCCGGCTCCCTTCCTCCGTACAGCAGAATATACACATTTCCCCGAGAGAAGTCCAGATACGGTCACGCTCTTCCCATACAGGGTGTTCCTTGCAACGACCAGTTCCACCTTCAGGTTCTTCACCTTTTTCAACGCCGGGACGACCTCTTCTTCCATGAACCCTGCAGCCAGCCGGCCCGTCACCAACGTCAGTGTCCGCCGTTTCGGCAACGCCGCGGGAAGCCGCCGGGCCGCGGCATGAAACTTCGTCAGGAACGTGCGGGTCATCCCCACGCCGTTCTCGTACTGCGGGAAGCCGTCGTACGCCTTCGCCGCCGGCAACGGCCGTCCGGCAACGATGTAGAATTCATCCGAGGCGTAGAGAAATCCGCGGCCGCACGCCTTCCGGAACCGCGCCTGCCAGGCTTCGATGCTGTCGAGCAGCTTCCGCGCATACGGCCTGTCCACGCGCCTGAGTTCCGTCAACCCGAACCGGTGGTCGGTGAGGCCCACGGGCACCACGGCGAGCGACACGATATGCTCATGGTACTGCCACAGATCCTCCACGGTCTTTTCCAGCACCGCGCCATCATTGATCCCCGGACAGAGCACGATCTGCGTGTGCATGGCGATGCCATTGTCATGCAGCACCCCGATCTTCTCAAGGATGTGGTCGTCCTTCTTGAGCCCCATGAGGCGGATGCGCGTCGGAAGGTCGGTGGCATGCACGGAGATGTACTGCGGCGAGAGGCGCTGCGTGATGATGCGCCGCAGGATCGCCGGCCCGGCGTTGGTCATGGTGGTGTAGTTGCCATACATGAACGAGAGCCGGTAGTCGCCGTCGCGGAAGTACAACTGGTTCCGCAACCCCTTCGGGTTCTGGTCCACGAAACAGAAGATGCAGTCGTTCCCGCACGAGAGGATCTTCATCTCTTCGAATTCGAGCCCCAACGCCTCCCCGTCATCCTTCTCGATGTCGAAGAGCAGCACCTCCCCATCGCGGGCGACCTTCAGTTCGAGGGCCTCATCACCCTCGTAGAAGCGCACGTCGAGATTGTCCTGTACGCGCTGGCCATTGATCTCCAGCAGCTCGTCGCCCGGAAGGATGCCCGCTTCGCCTGCGATACTGCCTTCCTGTGTCCCGATGATCTTCATTGCTGCCTTCCTTCACCGGCCACGATCCCGGTGCAATGGTCTCCCGTCATTCCTGTAACGCGTATCCGCACGAGTTGGTTCTCCTGCGCGGCGTCCGCGGGGAACCCGACGCGGAGAAACGACCCGGTGAATCCTGAACGCACCCCATCGTGCACGGTACTCTCGGCGAGCACCTCGAGGGTCTGCCCCACATGTCGTTCCGCAAAGAGCATCCGCTTCCGGTCGCCGAGGATCCGGAGACTTTCATTGCGCTGCGCGCGCACAGCAGGCGCAACACGGTCGGGGATCTCCGCCGCCGGCGTGTTCGGCCGTTCCGAATAGGTGAAGACGTGCAGGTACGACACCGGAAGGTCGGCGAGCAGCCGGTGCGTCTCTCCAAACTCTGCATCCGTCTCACCGGGGAACCCGGTGATCACATCCACACCGATCCCGGCATCGGGGAACCGCTCCCGGACGCGGCGCACAAGTCCGGCGTACATCTCCGCGGCATATCTCCGGCGCATCCTCCGCAACACGGTATCGCTCCCGCTCTGCAGCGGGATGTGGAAATGGCGGCACACCTGCGGGTGGTCCGCTACAAACGACAGAATGTCGTCGGTGAGAAGGTTGGGTTCGATGGAGCTGATGCGTATCCGGTGCAGCCCCTCCACCGTCACCAGTTCCTGCAGCAAGGCCAGCAGGCTCGATCCGATCTTCCGTCCGTAGTCGCCGACGTTCACGCCGGTGAGCACGATCTCTTTGTATCCCTGATCGACAAGGGTGTGTGCCTGCGTGACGCATGCGTCCACGTCCTGGCTCCGGCTCGCGCCGCGCGCCAGCGGGATGGTGCAATACGAACATGTGTAATCGCAGCCGTCCTGCACCTTGAGGAACGCTCGCGTGCGGTCGGCGGCGGGGCCGGACATCGCCGCACCGAAATCATTGTCTTCCCTCACATCGGAGACATGCAGTTGCGGCGCTGCCTGCTTTTCCATCGCATGCACATGATCGAAGATCGACGACTTCTCACGCGTGCCGAGCACATAATCCACCCCGTCGATCGATGCGATCTCTTCGGGTGCGAGCTGCGCGTAGCAGCCCGTGACCACCACGACGGCGCCGGGGGAGCGGCGGAGTGCGCGACGGATGAGCTGCCGGCATTCACGGTCGGCCCGTTCGGTGACGCTGCAGGTGTTCAGGACATAGACGTCCGCGGCCTCGCTGAACGACACGACGTCGAAGCCGCGGTCGAGGAACTGACCGCCGAGCGTCGAGGTCTCTGCGAAGTTGAGTTTACAGCCGAGGGTATGGAGTGCGACTCTGGCCATGGTATCAAAAGAAAGGGGTTGATGGCGTGATACAGCCTTCAACCCCAGTTCACAACTTCTGTGTTCCTTGTTCTACGGTCGCTCCCGCGACAGGCACGCAGGCGCAGGGATGGGGTTCCATCACCTGCGCCGTGGCGCCGTAACGAGAGACCTCAGATGGATCAGTTACCCTGCGGGATCGACGTATCGCCCGTCGGGGTCTGGCCCGTGATCGTAGCCAGGTCGGCGACGGTGTGCGTCGGCAGCTTGTGGGCCGCCATGTAATCCGTCACCACCTTGCCTTCCTTGCCCTTCAGGAATTCGGCGGCCGACAGGACGATCTTCTTGGAGTCCTTGTCGAATTCGACGACCTTCAGGGGAAGCGCATCACCGACCTTGAACTTATCGGCGATGTTCTTGATCTGGCCCAACGCAAGCTGCGAGATCGGCACGAAGCCGTCGACGCCCAGGGGCAGTTCGACGATGACGCCCTTCTCGATGATCCGGACGATCTTCCCTTCCACTTCGGTCCCGACCTTGTAGTTGTCGCCGAAACGGTCCCAGGGATTGTCCTCGATCTGCTTGTGGCCGAGCGAGATGCGGCGCTGGTCGACGTCCACACCGAGGATGATGACCTCGATCTCGTCGCCCTTCTTCACGATCTCGCCCGGATGGCGGACCTTCTTCGTCCACGACAGGTCGGAGATGTGCACGAGGCCATCCACGCCCTGCTCGAGTTCCACGAACACGCCGAAGTTCGTCAGGTTGCGCACGATGCCCTTGTGGCGCGAACCCACCGGATACTTCTGCATGAGCGTGAGCCACGGATCCGGCTCGAGCTGCTTGATGCCGAGCGACAGCTTCTTGGCGTCCTTGTCGAGGCTGAGGATGACCGCATCGACCATCTGGCCCATCGACACGACCTGCGACGGATGCTTGATGTGCTGCGTCCAGCTCATTTCGGAGATGTGGATCAGGCCTTCGATGCCCTTCTCGATCTCCACGAATGCACCGTAGTCGGCGAGTGACACGACCTTGCCGGTGACCTTCGTCCCGACCGGGTACTTGTCCTGGATATTCTCCCACGGATGGGGCTGGAGCTGCTTGTAGCCCAGGGAGATGCGTTTCTTTTCCTGATCGAAGTCGAGCACCACGACGTTGATCGTCTGGTCGAGCTTGACGATCTCCGACGGATGATTGATACGGCCCCAGGAGAGGTCCGTAATGTGCACGAGGCCGTCCACGCCGCCGAGGTCGACGAACACGCCGAAATCGGTGATGGCCTTGACGGACCCTTCGAGGATCTGGCCCTTCTCGAGGCTTTCGATGATCGCCTTGCGCTGGCCGGCCATCTCTTCCTCAACGAGGACCTTGTGGCTGACGACGACGTTCTCGGACGGGTGATTGATCTTCACCACGCGGAAGTCCATGGTCTTGCCAATGTAGACATCGAAGTCGCGTACCGGGCGAACGTCGATCTGCGAGCCCGGCAGGAATGCGTCGATGCTCATCAGATCCACCACGATACCACCCTTGATGCGCCGCACGCAGCGGCCCTGCAGCACTTCGCCGGTGTCGAATGCCTTCGTGACCCGTTCCCACACGCGCATGAAGTCGGCGCGTTTGCGTGAGAGGACAAGCTGCCCTTCCTTGTTCTCAACGCTTTCCAGGAATACTTCGATCTCTTCTCCGACCTTGAGCTCGTCAGGGCGGGAGAATTCTGCAAGGGGAACGACGCCTTCCGACTTGAACCCGATGTCGACCGACACTTCGTTATCGCCGATCGTTACGATCCGGCCTTTGATGATCTCCCCTTCATTGATCTTGCCGAGCGTTCCCTCGTACAACTTGAGCATCTCGTCGTACTGGGCCTCGCTATAGTCACGCTCATCCAAAGATGTCTGCGCGCCTTTTGTGAATCCTGCCATTCATCCTCCTATTGTGCGACATACTGTCCCGTATGGAGGCGGGACGTTCCTGCTGTGGTTGCCCGGGCCGTCGTCATCAGGTCGGCCCTGCATTGCCCCGCAGCAGGAAGAGCATTGAGTTAGTGGTTATTGGTTTAATGATGACGTTCGTTACCGCTCAATTCCTTCGATGGCGTCCTTGACCCTGCTCATCAGCCAGTGCGGCGTCGATGTTGCACCGCTGATCCCGACCGTGGCCACGCCGCGGAACCAGGACGCCTGCAGCTCCCCCGCCTGTTCGATGAAATACGAGCGCGGGTTCGCTTCTCTGCAAATATCGTACAGCACCTTGCCGTTCGACGAGTCGCGCCCCGCCACAAAGATCATGACGTCCTGCGACGCGGCGAACTCCCTCAGTTTCTTGTCGCGCCCCGACACCTGGCCGCAGATGGTGTCCTTCGCGTGGAAATCGATCGCCGACTCTTCGAACGTGCCGACGACGAATTCCTGGATTCCTCTTCTTCAGGACACCGGCGATCTCATAGAACGTCGCCTTGTCCATGGTGGTCTGCGAGAAGAGCACCGTTTTCTTCCCGGCATCCACCTTTTCCGCTTCGGCCACCGACTTCACGACGATGGCTTCATTGTTCGTATGGCCCAGCAACCCGATCACTTCAGCGTGGTCCTTCTTGCCGAAGATCACGATCTGATAGCCATTGTCATGGAACTTGCGGATCCGCTCCTGCACTTTCGTCACCACCGGACAGGTGGCATCGATGAGCGTCACGCCCTGCTTCTTCGCCTCGCGGTACGTCGACGGCGGTTCGCCGTGCGCCCGGATCAATACTTTCTTGCCCGCCAACGAGGCGAGGTCGGCATGCGTGATCGTCGCAAGGCCCTTTTCCCGCAGCCGCTCGATCTCCATCGGATTGTGGATCACCGGCCCGAGCGAGTACAGCGCATCACCGGCCTTCATCTCTTCTTCTGCGATATCGATCGTGCGGACGACACCCCAACAGAATCCCGCACTGCCGTCGATCGTCACCTTCATCGTCCCTCTCCTCCGCCCCTGCGGGCTTCCACCGTCTTCACCACGAACGCAACCTGCTCCTCGATCGACATGTCCGAGGTATCGATATCGATGGCATCATCCGCACGACGCAGCGGCGACTCGGCCCGCGATGCATCACGTGCATCCCTCTCGGCGATCTCGGTTTCGAGAACATCGAGAGCGATGTGTTCACCGCGCACGGCGAGTTCTTCCTGCCTGCGCTGTGCCCGCGCGTTGATGCCTGCCACCATGAAGAACTTGAGGTCGGCATCGGGAAAGACCACCGTCCCGATGTCACGCCCTTCCAGCACGATCCCGCCATCCTTGCCCATCAGACGCTGCTCGCGCACCATCGCTTCGCGCACGAGGCGCTGACTGCTCACCGCGCTCACGGCACGGGTCACGGCAGGCGTCCGGATGGCTTCCGAAACGTCCTCACCATCGAGCAGGATGCGCAGACCCTGCGACGACTGTATCAACTGCACATGCGTCCCGGGCAGCAACTCCGCAATGGAGGAAGCATCCTCCGGCACGATGCCCGCGCGCAGGACCTTGAGGGTCACCGCACGGTACATCGCCCCCGTGTCCACATGTATGTACCCCAGCCGACCGGCGGCCAATCGTGCCGTCGTGCTCTTCCCGGAAGCGGCAGGGCCATCTATTGCGATTACCAACCGGCGTTCAGTCACTTGATCGATTTCTCGTGAGAAAAGAATATACGAAAATAGGATCCAAGCGGCAACTTCTTTGAAATCCTCGGTGGAAAGCCGTATCTTGACCCACCTATGCAGCCTCCCCTGAAAAAGCTCAGTCACGACCAGATCTCCGCCCACCGGCTCGCCGGCGATGAGATCCAGCGTGCTCCCAGGTTCCCCATCTACGTGCTCCTGGATAACATCCGGAGCATGTACAACGTCGGTTCCATATTCCGGACCTCGGACGGCGCCAGGGTGAAGGAGGTCATTCTGACGGGTTTTACACCCTACCCTCCCCGGAAGGAGATCAGTAAGACGGCTCTGGGGGCTACCGACACGGTTCCCTGGTCCTACGCGAAGGACCCTCTGGAAGCCATCGCAAGGTTGAAGGGAGAAGGAGTGAGGATCTGTCTCGTGGAACAGACTGATGGAAGCCGCCCGCACACCTCGGTACAACCCGAGGAATTCCCACTTTGTTTGTTGATAGGCAACGAGTTAACCGGAATATCTCCAGCACTGGTCGAGGCCGCCGACATGGCGATCGAGATTCCCATGTTCGGCGCCAAGCAGTCCCTGAACGTCGCCGTTGCGTACGGGATCGCGGTGTTCGAAATGGTCCGGGTTCTCCAACAGACACCCCCTACTTCGTCACATCGTACGCCAGGGTGAAGAAATCCGTCTTCTCCAGGGTATGGATCCTGACCACCCCGGCCCGGACCAACCCCACCAGGATCCTGGAAGCCCGGTGCTGGGAGATATTCACAAGCTTTAAGAACTCCTTTGACGTGATCCGCTCGTTCTCGTCCAGGTACTTGAACAGCCTCTTTTCGTTCTCCCCTATCTCGATCTTGATGGCGGGAGCATCCGGCCGCTCATTCTTGAGGATCTTCACCACTTCCTTACTGGCCATCACCGTCTTATCGTTGACCCGGATATAGACCCTGGTTCCCTCGCCATTCGGGAAGCCATTGGCCTCCCCGGCATAGTAGTGCGGTTTCTGGTCGCTCTCCGCAATGGTTGCCACCACCACATCCAGGCCGCTGAAGGCCACGATATCGATCCCCGGTTCGATCTCCGGCACACAAAAATGCAGTCCCGCCTCGCGGATGAGGTCCACCTCACTCTTCTCGCTCTCCACACCGACGATCGAACCGTCGTCGTCCACCCCGAACAGGATATGCCCTCCCCGGGTATTCGCGAAGGCGATCAGGGCGCGGGCGATCTTCTCGGGAGTGGAGAACTTACGCTTGAACTCCACCTCGAACCCCTCGCCTTCCTCGATCAGCGCGTTCACATCCTTGTAGTCCATCTCACATGCCCTGGTCTGTTCCACTGGTATCCGGTGGCGCCTCCGGCTCCTCGATCGGGGCCGGAGGCGCGGACGGTTCCGCTCCCGGAGCCGGAGAAGCGCCGGTATCGCGATCCGGGAGTACCTGTTCGGCCGGGAGTGCCGGCTCCTCCTCCTGTTCAAGGACAGGGACCTGTCGGCGGGCCGTGAGGCGCCCGAGGACGATCGCTTTTCTGCGCAGAACGTACCGCGAGTCGGTGTCCGGACGGTGACGGAGCGGACTCGGGATGACCGCGGCGAGGCGTGCAGCCTCATCCAGCGTGAGCGCGGACGCGGATTTTCCGAAGTAGGTGCGCGCCGCGGCCTCGATCCCGAAGACACCGCGCCCCCATTCGATCAGGTTCACATACAGTTCCAGGATACGCCGCTTCTCCAGCGTCCGTTCCATCATGACGGTGATGATCACCTCGCGCAGTTTCCGGAGCGGGTCCTTCGACGTGGAGAGGAAGAGGTTCTTCGCGAGCTGCTGGGTGATCGTGCTCGCTCCACGTGCCGCTCTCCCCTCTTCCAGGTTCTTCTCCAGCGACTCCTGGATCTCGAACCAGTCGATACCCCCGTGCTCATAGAATGTCCCATCTTCGGCAACGACGATGCAGTCCAGGACATACTTCGGGATCTTCCCGATGGGGATCCACGTCCGGGTGATCTTCAACGGCCTGCCATCATCCTCTGCCTCCGCAAGCCGTTGCCGCATCAACGCGGTCTCGTCGGGGTTCGTATTGCCCAACGAGAGAACCCCGAAGTACGGGATGCTGAGGATGACATAGACGACGAATGCCGCAATGAGGAGCAGAAGGGTCTTGAACTTGTGCGTGCGCACCCACCCCCATGCCGCCTTCAGAAATGCGGCCGGCCGTGACGACTGCGGTGCGGGAGTTTCGGTCTCAGGTAGTGACAACGGTGTTCCAGAATGTAGTGATCGATCGGCTGGTGCGGTCACCCCTGACGCGCGGGCTGCGCATCAAGGAACTGCTGAAGCAGGATCCGGGCCGCCATGGTGTCCACCGCCGCACGGTCGCGCCGTTGCTTCTTCTTCATCCCCCCATCGCGGAAGGCCTGATGCGCTTCCACGCTGGTGTAACTCTCGTCCCATGTGGTCAACGGCACCTGCACCACCCCCCGCAGGCGCTCCATGAACGCCTCCACTTCGCGTGCCTTTGCGCCCTTGCCGCCGTCGGGCGCATAGGGCATGCCGACAACGATGAGCACGACCATCTCATCCTGCACGTGCTTCGCGATGGCCGTCAGCAGGCCGGCATCGTTGGCCCATGTACCCACACCGCTCGCGAGGATACGCAGGGGGTCGCTCATGGCAACACCGACACGCTTCGCCCCGTAGTCCAGCGCCAGCACCCGCCCCGGTTCTCCGGCCATCCCGGCTACTCCTCGAACCGATCGATGGTCCTCACCCCCGGCACCTTCCTGAGCTTCTCAATGATGCGCATGAGATGGTCCGTATTTTCGACATTGAGGATGAACGCGCCCTGGAACAGCCCATCCGCCGTCTCGATATTGACGCTCCGGATGTTCGTGTTCTTGTAGGTGGAGATCGCATGGGTCAGGTCGTTCAACATCGCAGGCCTGTCGTCGCCGGACACCCGCACGCCAGCCACGAACAACACGGTATTGTCTCCGGGCCATTGCACATCCACGATCCGGTTGCTGTGCGCATTGATCATCGAACGCACATTGTGGCACGACTTCCGGTGGATCTTGATCCCCTCACCGGTGGTCACAAAGCCCACGACCTCGTCGCCCGGGATCGGCTGGCAGCACTTCGCGTAGTTGTGCATGAAATTGTCGCGCGTGCCGTCGAGCACGATGCCCCCGCTCCCGCCACGGGCGGTGGTGATGAACCGGTTGAACAGCCCGTCGATCCGCGCCTCTTCCACTCCGGTCGGCTGCGGGTGCTTCTGCTCGTCCTGATACAGCGCGATCACCTCGTCCGGGTCGATCTTTCCCTCGTGGATCCCGAGGTAGAACGCGGAGGTGTTCTCCATCTTCTTCTCGCGCACGAACCGCAGGAGGTCATCGTCATTGATCGCGACCTTCGCCCGCTTCAGCCGCCGCTCCCACGTCTCCTTCCCCTCATCCATCGCCTTGCGCTGTTCATCCTTGATCCACCGGCGGATGTGCGCCTTCGCCTTGTGCGTCACGACCGACTGTTCCCAGTCGGGGTTCGGCGTCTGGTTCTTCGATGTCAGGATCTCGACCTGGTCCCCGCTCTTGAGGTGCGTATCGAGCGGTACGATCCGGCCATTCACCTTCGCGGCGATACAGTGGTCACCGACCTTGGAATGGATCTCATAGGCAAAATCGATCGGGGTCGACCCGCTGGGCAGGATCCGCAGATCGCCTTTCGGCGTGAAGACGTAGATCTCGTCCTGATACAGGTTGAGCTTGAAGCTCTCCATCAACTGCTGCGTGGGGACCGTTCCCTCGGCGGCGTTCTCGAAGATCTCGCGCACCCAGCTCACCCAGTTCGCGATCTCGGGGTCCACATTCCCCGGGTGTTCCTTGTACATCCAGTGCGCCGCGACGCCCTTCTCCGCCACTTCGTGCATCTTCAGGGTGCGGATCTGGACCTCGACCATCTTGCCTTCCGGCCCGACCACGGTGGTATGGATGGACTGGTAGCCGTTCTTCTTCGGTACCGAGATGTAGTTCTTGAACCGTTCGGGGTTGGGAATATAGATATCGGCCACCGTACCATACACCGCAAAACAATCGTTGGGCTCCGCGGTGTCCAGGATGATGCGGACCGCGAAGAGGTCGTACACCTCTTCCAGCGGCTTGTTCCGCTTCATCATCTTGTTATAGATGCTGAAGATATGCTTCGGTCGCCCGCTGATCTCGAACTTGAACCCCTCATCTTTGAGGCGCTTCTCGATCGGCTGGGAGAATTTCCGGATGTAGTGCTCGCGCTCCCTGCGCCGCGACTTCAGGTCGCGGGCGATCTGGTCGTACGCTTCGCGGTGGAGATGCTTGAACGACAGGTCCTCGAGTTCCCACTTGATGTTCGCGAGGCCGAACCGATGGGCGAAGGGGGCGTAGATATCAAGGGTCTCTTTGGCGAGCCGCCGCTGCTTTTCGACCGGCAGATATTCCAGGGTCCGCATATTGTGCAGGCGGTCCGCGAACTTCACGAGCATGACGCGGATGTCGTTGACCATGGAGAGCAACATCTTCCGGTAGCTCTCCGCCTGGGTCACATCGTGGCTCTTGAAGATGTCGGAGATCTTCGTCGCGCCGTCCACAATGTCCGCCACCGTGCCGCCGAACTCCTCGCGGATGTCGGCAACGGTGTATTCGGTATCTTCGGCCACGTCATGGAGAAGCGCCGCGGCGACGGAGACGTCATCGAGCGGGATCTCTTTGGCAACGATCTTGGCGACGGCGAAGGGGTGGTCGAAGAAGGGCTCGCCCGAGGCGCGGATATCATGGCGATGGGCATTGAAGCCGAAGTCGAACGCCCGCCGGATCAGGTTCTCATCAAGCCGCGGCAGGGTCTTCTGGCACAACGCCAGCAGGTCATCGAGCTTCTTTTTGTACTTGGGGTTGTTCATGGCTCCTGGCCCGGTTCGCCCATCCGCGGACACACGGGGGTTCTATCTTCAAGAACAGCCCGCCCGGAACGGAAGTTCAGGCGGAGCGTACCTTCAAAAATATAGGATGCCGGTGTGCGAGAGTCAAGGAAGATACACGGGAACAGGGCCGGGGGCCGGATGCCCCCGGAGTGGTGTCATTCCGTGCCGAACAGCCGGTCGCCCGCGTCACCGAGTCCGGGCAGGATATACCCCCGGTCGTTCAGCTTGCGGTCGAGGACCGCGGCATACATCGAAACATCGGGATGGTTGGCGGCCACGCGCTTCACCCCGACCGGTGCGGCGACGAGGGCGGCGAAGCGGATCCGCCGTGCACCACGGCGTTTCAGGAACGTGATGGCCGCCGATGCGCTCCCCCCCGTTGCCAGCATGGGATCCAGGAGGATGACGAGGCTTTTCGCAAGCCCTTGAGGGAATTTGGAGTAGTAATCCACCGGCTCGAGCGTCCGCTCGTTCCGGTAGAGCCCGACATGCCCCACACGCGCCTCCGGCAACACGTCCAGGAACCCGTCAATGAGCCCCAGTCCGGCACGCAGGACGGGTACGATCACGATATCGTCGGCCAGCACATAGCCGGTCGTCTCTTCCAGAGGAGTGCGGACTCTGGTCTTCCGGACGCGGAGGTCATGCGTGACGGTGAAGGCCATGATCGAGGAGATGCGCCTGAGGGTGGTACGGAACGTATGGTTCGACGCTGTTGCATCCCGGAGGATCGCAACGTCGCGCTTGATGAGCGGATGATCGATGATGGTAAGGTTGGTCATGAGCGTCCTGAGGATTGGAGCTCCCGGGAGAGAGCATTGGCAGCAACAAGCAACGGGTCCCACAGCGGACTGAACGTCGGGGCGTACGCAAGGTCGGTCTCGCGGAACGCATCCACGGTCAATTTCTGGTGCAAAGCAACGGCAAGAGCGTGGCTCCGGTGGACGGCGCCTTCTTTCCCGTAGAGCGTCCCGCCCAGCAAGCGGCCGGATGAACGATCGGCGATCAACGTCACGGTGAGTTTCGATGCACCCGGCATCATACCAACGCGCGACGGCGTGGTCACCGTCTGCGCAACAGGCATGAATCCCGCGCCCTTCGCTTCGTCCTCCGTCAGGCCGATGCGCACGGCCTCATGGTCGAATACCTTGACCGCCGTCGCGCGGAGTGCGCCGGCGAACTTTGCCCGCCCTCCCGCTGCATTCGTTCCCGCCACCCACCCTGCCCGGCTTGCGATCGTGGCAAGCGGAACGTAACACCATCCGTTCGTCACGACATTGCGGACCTCGCAGCAGTCGCCCGCTGCATAGATATTGTGCGCCGATGTTTTCTGCCACTGATCGGCGAGGATGCCGCCGTACCTGCCGATGGTGATCCCCGCGTGCCGGGCCAGGCCGACGTTCGGGACGACCCCTGTTGCGACAACCACCACCTCAGCGGGATACGTACCATGCGGCGTGAGCACATGGGTCACGCGCTTCCCATCCTGCGACCCCAATGCGACGGGCGATTCGTTCCCGCAGAACCGCACGCCATGTTTCACGAGGACATCGCGCATGGCAGCGCGGGCTTGCGGTGCCATCCCGGCAAGCGGCAGTTCCCCGCGCTCGAGGAGGGTCACATCGATCTGCCGTTCACGGAGAGCCTCGGCCATCTCGACGCCGACAAATCCTGCGCCGATGATCACTGCCGTGCGCGGCCGCGCGCCGTCCACGAAGTGACGGAGCTGGTGTGCGCTGTCGAGCGAGCGGATGTGGAAGACATTCGCGCCATCTTCACCCTCGAGCCCCAGCCGCCGTGGCGTTGCACCGGTTGCCAGGATCAACCGGTCGTAACCGATCTCCACGGCCTTCCCCGCGTTGATATCGCGCACCATGAGGCGGCGGTTGCCGGTCCGGATCTCCTCGACGCGGTGATGCAGGAGGACGTCAACGCCCTTCTCGCGCTTCAGGCTTTCCGCGGTATGGACGACAAGGTCTTCCGCACGCACGATGCCACCGACGTAGTACGGCAGCTCGCAGATCCCGTAGGAGATCGTGTCCGACTGCTCCAGCAGGACCACGCGGGCATCCGGGTCCGTGCGCGCGGCTTTGCTTGCCGCACTCGGACCTGCCGCGAGTCCCCCGACCACGACGATCGTGCGTTGCGGGAGGGTCATTTCTTCTTCAGAGAGATCACGAGAGGTACGCCGGTGAAGCCAAATTGCTCGCGCAGCCGGTTCTCGAGGAAGCGGATGTAGGAATCCTCGATCAGCTGCGGTTCGTTGGCGAAGAACGCGAACACGGGAGGTTCGGACTTCACCTGGGTGATGAACTTGATCTTGATCTCTTTCCCGGACCTGCTGCGCGGCGGGTGTGCCGTCACTTCCGGGAGCAGCCGGTCGTTGAGCTGGCTCGTGGAGATGCGTTTCTGTGCTTCCGCACGCACTTCCTTCGCCATCTCGATCAGTTTATAGATGCGCTGCTTGGAGAGTGCGGAGACGAACATGATCGGGAGGAAATCATAGATGCGGAGGCGTTCGCGGATCGCCTTTTCGTAGGCTGCCGCGGTGCGGTCGTCCTTCTCCACGAGGTCCCACTTGTTCACCGCGATGATCGCCGGCGTCCGCTTCTCCATCGCCGTTTCGATGATCCGCAGGTCCTGATGTTCGACACCATCCTGTGCATCCACCAGGATGATGGCCACGTCGCACCGTTCGATGGCTTTGATCGTGCGGAGTGCGCTGTACAGTTCAACGGACTCCTTGACCTTGCTCTTCCGGCGGAGGCCGGCGGTATCGATGAGGACGATCTCTTCCCCGTAGTGCTTCAGGATGGCATCGATCGGGTCCCGGGTGGTCCCCGGGATGTCCGTTACGATGTGGCGTTCTTCCTGCAGCAGGGCATTCACGAGCGACGACTTGCCCGCGTTCGGTTTGCCGATGACGGCGATCTTCAGTCGCGTATCGCCGTCGGTGCCATCGCTGGTGGGCATGTCCTTCGTAATGAGGTCGAGGAGATCGCCGATCTTGCGCCCGATCAGAGCGGAAATGGGGATGGGATCGCCGAGGCCCAGTTCATAGAACTCCGAGGCGCCGTATTCCTTCTTGTCGCCGTCACTCTTGTTCGCGATGAGCATGACCTGCTTGTCCGTCTTCCGCAGGATCTCCGCGATCTCGCGTTCGGCGGGGACAACGCCGGCCTCGGCATCGACAATGAACAGGATCAGGTTTGCCTGTTCGATCGCGAGCTGTGCTTGTTCGCGGATGGCCGACTCCATCGTGTCGACGGAATCGGGGACGAAGCCTCCGGTATCCACCAGGGTGAAATGTTTCCCGGCCCACTCGGTATCGCTGTAGTGCCGGTCGCGCGTCACGCCCGGCTGATCGTCAACGATCGCATGACGGCGCCCGAGGAGACGATTGAACAGGGTCGACTTCCCCACATTCGGGCGGCCGACCAATGTAACGAGCCATCTTGCTTCAGTTGCCATTCTTCACTATTCTTGTTACTTTTTTCGAATCATGATACTCACCGTCCACACGAACAATCCGGAGCCGCGTGCGATACGCAAAGCGGCCGAGATCCTCACTGCTGGCGGTATCGTGGTCTATCCTACAGATACCGTCTACGGACTGGGGTGCAGCGTGTTGAATAAGTCCGCGATCGAGCGCATCTACCTGATCAAGAAACAGCGCACGGACAGGCCGTTCAGCTTCGTCTGTTCCGACCTCACGCACATCAGCGAGTATGCGACGGTGGACAACGCGGCCTTCAAGATCATGAAGCATCTGATCCCGGGGCCCTACACGTTCATCCTGCCGGCGGCACGGATGAAGAACCTCCCCAAACTCCTTCTTTCGAAACGGAAGACCGTCGGGATCCGCGTCCCGGACAGTCCCACCACACTCGGTATCGTGCGCGAACTCGGCCATCCGATCCTCAGCACCAGTGCCACCGGTGAAGGCGGGACGGTGCTGCGCGACTCGGCAGAGCTGATCGCAACGTATCGCAACAGTGTGGAATTGATCCTCGATGCCGGACCGCTCGTTGCCGAGCAATCCACGGTGTTGGATCTGACGGGAGATGCACCTGTGATCATCCGCCAGGGATCGGGAGACACCGGTTTCCTGCAGTAGGGCCGGCGTCTCCAGCTCCCCTGCGGTGGTTATTCCGCCGGTTGGCGGACGATGTCGCCGGTCTTGATGCCCGTACCCGACACGACGCTCGCCTTTGCCGCTTTGCCATTCAGCATCTGTCCGGTCACCTTGATCCGCGCCACCTTCGTCTCTTCGCTGCCCATGGAAAGCCCGGTATCGGGATCCTTGATCTCCTCGCCTGCCTGGAACACGTCAAACTCATCGCCGACGTTCACATTCCCTTCCGACCCCGGCTTGATCAGGACCGTTCCGTCCGGATTCGCCTTGATGACGCGGCCGGACCACGGGATCGACGCCATGTTCTCGATGATCAGTTCGACGCAACCGTTGATGGCTTCGCGGGCGGCCTTGCCGAGGTCCGTATCGTCCCAGGCATTCATATCGCTGAAGTTGATGTCCTCATACCGGCCATGGAACCCGATCGAACTCTCCGTCCCTTCTTCCGATTCCGCCGCCATGATCTCGCCGGTCGTGGTGTTCACCAGGCGGATATCCACCACGGCGCGCGCGCCCTTGGAGGAGATGCCGACGCCGAAGAGCGAAGCACCGCCGCCGATGTCGGACTTCTTGGTCCCGAGTTCCGAGACGCTGCCGACAACGATCAGATCCACCCCAAGCACCTTGCCCATGGCAGGAGCAGTCTCGGCCGTGATGACGCCCGATGCTCCGAGTCGCTGTTCTTCCAGAACCTTGTCGAGGTCTTTGCGCTCGATCACGATGAACTTGCCGGACTTCACCAGGGCGGTCGCGAGCATGTCAGAGATGCCTGTGCCGCATCCGTGATAGTGCGCGCCATCGTCGAAACGGGACACGGCGATGCGCTTCTTGGGCTGTGCGAAGGCACTAGCGAGGCCGAGAGCAAGACACAGGATGGAGATTCCGAGAATGCGCAACACCTTCATGGGGAGCCCTTTCGAAGTGAGGACGTGGATGGATACAGGCATGATAAAAGGTACCAAACGGAAGGCGGTAAAGCAAACGCAATGCCGCGCCTCCGCCGGGGAGCCGGGCGGCTGGAAACGGTCTGCGGTATCGTGATGCTTCAGCTTCCTGCCGTCGATCCCCTGGTACGGGCGGCAGGAAAGGAGTGCAACTCAGGTCAACTAATTGGCGGATGGGGTCCGGGGTGCTGCGGCATGGGCCAGATTCTGCTCCGGATGGATCTCCGGGCTGCATTCAACATTGCGAACGACATCGGTGACGAGCAGCCGGACGCGTTCGATATCTGTCGAGATCGCCTCGATCTCCTTCTGGATCGCCTGACGGCGCTCTTCCCTGCTTTGTATCTTTGTCCTCATGAACCAACCTCCTCACATGATACAGTGAACACGTCGCCACGGGCAGGCGACAACTTTGGCTGTGTGTGCATTGACGGCGGAAGATCTCTTCCGCCAGGGCATGTACGAAGATGTGGTGAAGCCGGAACATCCGTCGGGACTGCGTGCTGACCTTATCGCGAGCGGAACGTCTGGAGGTCGGGCCACGCTGGAAGCAGTTCAAGGGTACAAAGGCGGGGGGAGGAAGTCAAGTTAAATCTCTCGGGATGGGCAAAACGTGCCATTTCCAGCACATATTCGCCATTTTCAAGATCGGGTGCGGGGATCATCCTGCGTCAGTCATACCCCCTTGCCATTTGCGCTTGTCATCGGGCGTTCGTACTTTCTTCCGCGATCCCTCCCGGGGCAGCGCCCCGAGTCGTTCATTGCGTCGTGCCATACCGTCCGACCCCCCTTTCGGAGCCGGCCATGTTGAGCGGATTCCCCTCACCATCACATGGAGGCAGCGATGATACAGAAGCGACTCACCGAATTCCTGGACAGCCACCACATCAAGTACGTCCATATCCATCACTCGCCGGCGTTCACTGCACGCGAGGTGGCAGTATCGGCCCACCTGCCGTTCCGGGAAGTGGCCAAGACCGTGGTGCTGGCAACGCACGGGGTGTACTTCCTCGCGGTCCTTCCCGCGAGCGAGATGATCGACCTTCCGTTGCTGCGTGAGCTCATCGAGCAGCCGGATCTCCGGCTGGCGAGTGAATCGGAGCTCAATGCGCTCTTCCCCGAGTGCGAGGTGGGAGCCATGCCGCCCTTCGGCAACCTGTTCAGCATGGACGTCATCGTATCGCCACCACTCACGGAGGATGAAGAGATCGCCTTCAACGCCGGCTCACACCGCGACATGGTGCGAATGGCGTATCCCGACTATGAGCGGCTGGTCGATCCGAAGGTCCTCCCCTTCTCAACGCCCCGTCAGGCCAGGGAGAACCTGTTCTCCAAAGGGTTAAGCTGAGGCTGCTCCGGTGTTCTTCCAGAGCCGCGGATCGAAGGTGAATGCTTCGGGCGGATCGATGGTGATCCGTTTGAAGTCGGGGTGAGCGGGGTTCAGTATGAGGTTGGACTCGCGCGGAATGACCACGGAGGGCACACGGAAGCACGCGCTCCGGCCTGAGTCGACCCATCGCGTGCCAAGGTCCATGCTCTCGGGAAGGGGTGGTTCGGACCGCCAGCGGCGCGGAAGCGCGCGTGGGGCCACGTGTTCTACGTTGACGGCGTCGGGGATGGTGATGCGGAAGGCAACGAACCGGATCGCGACGGCGGCATGGCCGAGGTGCACGAAGGTCTCGAGCGCAGCAAGCGCAAGACTCTCCGATGCATACACAACCCTCGTCCCGGGATGGTTCCAGCGCCCCCCGACGATGCGCGCACCTTCTCCGGAGAATGCCCCGGCCTGGTGGCGAGCCTTGACCAGCCGCCACGCGATGGTCATGCGAGCACTCCGAGGTCGATGCGGCGGAGCAGATCCTCCACTTCACGCGCACCCGCTTCCGTTGCGAGCACCTCCAGCGGAATACGGTGGTTCAGCCCGATCTGCGGGGTGTGCAGCCATTCCCGTGCGCGGTCAGCATCTTCCAGGACATCCAGGGCGAGCGTGAAGGTCCGCGCCAGCCGGTACAGGCGGTCACCCACCGGAAGCGGGAGCCGGCGTTTGCTCTTCCGGAGCCGCGTCATGGTCCGTGAACTCAGCCCGAGCGTCGCCGAGAGCTGCCGGTCGGGGATGCCAAGGGCTTTCTTGATCCGGTCGATCACCCCGGCGGACAACCCCTCTTCGATCTGCTCCCCGACATGCAGTCCGGACACCACACCGCCGCTGAGGCTCAGCAGGGCTTTCAGGTCGTTTTCCAAGTCCACCTCCATATAGTCAATTGTCTGAATCAATATAGACAATTGACGCATAAC